>NZ_MACM02000011.1:0-13992 GCF_001675465.2 Pseudomonas sp. AU12215 | reverse complement strand
ATCCTGCACCGAACGGTCCCCTCTCCCCTTGGGAGAGGGCTAGGGTGAGGGATGGCCCAAGCGCAGAGGTATCTCGTAGGAGCGGACTCCGTCCGCGATCGCCTCCAGTGCGCTGCGGACCCATCGCGGACGAAGACCGCTCCTACGAAAGTCCGACCTCACTTGCCCTGGACGCTCTTCACGTACAACGCCTCGACCTGCTCCCGCGCCCATGGGGTGCGACGCAGGAAGGTCAGGCTGGACTTGATGCTCGGGTCGTTCTTGAAGCAGCGCACGTCGATGCGCTTGGCCAACCCGTCCCAGCCGTACTGCGCCACCAGTTGGTTGAGGATGGCTTCCAGGGTCACGCCATGCAGCGGGTTCTTCGGTTTGTCGTTCATGCTCGGTGCCGTCGGGGAGAATGCGCGGCACCTTACCATCAAGCATCAGCCACCGGCGATCAGGCCCGCAGCCCGGCCACGCCGGCGATGATCAGGGCGACCGACGCCAGCTTGGTCAGCGTCAGCGCCTCGCCCAGCAGGAGGAAGCCGAAGAACACCGTGCCCAGGGTACCGATGGCGGTCCAGATCGGGTAGGCGATGCTCACCGGCAACTGGCGCATCGCCAGGGTGAGGAAGAAGATCCCGCCGATCACCGCGAGCACCGTCACCACGGTCGGTAGCGGCCGGGTAAAGCCCTCGGCGTACTTCATCGACACCGCGAACATCACCTCGAACACCGCCGCCACCATCAGCATCGCCCAGGCCATCACGCACGCGCCCACTCGCTCTCGGCGAGGTCGGCCAAGGTTTGTTCAGCCTGTTGATAGGCAGCGCGGAAGGCCTCGGGATTGCCCTCCTCGCCCTCGGCGGCGATCACCTGTACGTCCTCGATGCCAAGGAACCCCAGCACCACACGCAGCCACGCGTCGGCATGGTTCATCCACTCCAGCTCACCGCCCGGCCCCATGCCGGCGCCACCGCGGCTGGTGATGATCAGCGCCTTGCGGCCCTTGAGCAGCGGCTCGTATTCGGCCTCGCCATCCTTGATGTGCAGGTCGAAGGTGCGGCCGATACGGACGATCTGGTCGACCCAGGCTTTCAGGCCGCTGGGCACGCTGAAGTTGTACATGGGCGTGGAAATCACCAGCAGGTCGTGGGCAAGCAGCTCGTCCACCAGCTCATCGCTCAACGTCAGCTCCGCCTGAAGTTCGGCCGGACGATGCTCGCGCTGCGGATGGAAGGCCGCGGCGATGAAGCCTTCGCTGACGTGGGGCAGATTGGCTCGGCCCACTTCGCGGTGAGTAATGTCCGCGGACGGCAGGGCAGCGAGGAAGCCCTCGGCCAGGCGACGGGAATGGGAACGCTCGGCACGCGGGCTGGCGTGAATGGCAAGAATTCGGTTCATCTGTGACTCCTTCGGTTCGACTTGTTCCAGGTGATTCATCCGTTACACTGGATTGCCACCCTGCTTGCCATCCACGGTATTTTCCGGCGGTTCCCCGGACAACTGAGGGAAACTGCACCCAGATGAGTTCAACTCATCCATGGAGATTTCGATGTTCGCCAACCTGCCCCTGCCCGCCCTGCGTACCTTCGAATCCGCTGCGCGCCAGCTGAGTTTCAAGGGCGCCGCCGAGGAACTGGCGGTGACGCCCACGGCGGTATCCCACCAGGTCCGCGCGCTGGAGGAATGGCTGGGCCTGCCGCTGTTCGAGCGCCTGCCACGCCAGGTGCGCCTGACCGAGGCCGGCGAGCGGTTGTTCCGCAGCCTGCACGGCGCGCTGCTGGAGGTCTCGCAGTCAGTGGACAGCCTGCGTCCGCAGCGCAACGCCAGCAGCCTGACGATCTCCACCACCCCCGCGTTCGCGGCGCTCTGGCTGGTGCCGCGCCTGGGGCGCTTCTATGCGCGCCATCCGCACATCCGCCTGCGCCTGGACAGCCAGTGCGAACTGCTCGACCTGCAACAGGACGCCAGCGTCGATCTCGCGATCCGCTACGGTTTCGGCGAGTACCCGCGCATGCACAGCCAGTTCCTCTTGGCCGAACGCTTCGCCGTGTATGGCGCGCCGGCACTGGTGGCGACCGCCGACGTGGACGTGCCGGAGATGATCAGCGTGCGCTGGTACAACTCCGAGCTCTACGAGCGCGGCTGGAAGGCCTGGTGCGCGGCAGCCGGTGAAGAATGCCTGCTGACCCAGGCGGTACAGCGCGAGTACGAGGAGGAGTTCTACGCCCTGCAGGCGGCCATCGCCGGCCAGGGGCTGGTGCTGGCCAGTTCGCTGCTGGTCTCGGAGAGCGTGGAGAAGGGGCTGCTGGTGCCCTATCGCCCGGAGATCAACGTCCCTGGTGCCAACTACACCGCGCTCTGCGTGCCCGGCCGCGAGCGCCATCCACCAGTGCGCGCGTTCCTCGACTGGCTGGCCGAGGAAGTGGCGCAGGCGGCCGATCCGCTGATCGACAACGCCGCCTGAGCCTGCCGCTGCGCCCGCGCAAGCATCCCTTTGCCGTGCGCGGGCCGGGATGCGTGGTTAGAATTGCACTCCGCCGCTACAACAATTCTTCTTTGCCAGGGACGCGCTACAAGCGTGATCCCAAGGCACGGCCTGAGCCCCCTCTCACCTCAGGATTCCCATGACAACCGCGCAAGCCCCCCGTACCGGCAGCTGGCTGAACGTCATCGCCCTGGCCATCGCCGCCTTCATTTTCAATACCACCGAGTTCGTCCCGGTGGGCCTGCTCAGCGATATCGGGCGCAGTTTCGACATGCGTCCGGAACAGACCGGCCTGATGCTCACGCTCTACGCCTGGGTGGTGTCGCTGGCCTCGCTGCCGCTGATGCAGCTGACCCGCAACATGGAACGCCGCCGCCTGCTGGTGGTGATCTTCTGCCTGTTCATCGTCAGCCATGTGCTCTCCGGTTTTGCCTGGAACTTCACGGTGCTGATGATCAGCCGCTTCGGCATCGCCTTCGCCCACGCGGTGTTCTGGTCGATCACCGCCTCGCTCGCGGTGCGCGTGGCGCCACCGGGCCAGCAGGCGAAGGCCCTCGGCCTGCTGGCCAGCGGGACCATCCTGGCGATGGTGCTGGGCATTCCGCTGGGCCGCGTGCTGGGTGAAGCGATGGGCTGGCGCACCACCTTCCTGGCAATTGCCGGCGTCTCGGTGGTCGTGGTGCTCTGGCTGGCCCGCGCGCTGCCGCTGCTGCCCAGCCAGAACTCCGGGTCGCTGCGCAGCCTGCCGCTGCTGCTGCGCCGCCCGGCGCTGGTGTCGATGTATGTGCTGACCGTGCTGGTGATCACCGCGCAATTCACCGCCTACAGCTACATCGAACCCTTCGCGCGGGAGATCGCCGCGCTGGACAGCCAGAAGACCACGCTGCTCCTGCTGCTGTTCGGCGGCGCCGGGATGTTCGGTTCGATCCTCTTCAGCCGCTACAGCGAGCGCTTCCCGCGCGCCTTCCCGTGCATGGCCATCGCCGTGCTCGGCAGCTCGCTCCTGCTGCTGATGCCGCTTTCCCATTCGCCCACGGCACTGCTGGGCCTGAGCCTGTTCTGGGGCGCGGCGATCCTCTGCTTCGGCCTGGCGCTGCAGGCCAAGGTCCTGCAACTGGCCCACGACGCCACCGACGTGGCCATGGCGATGTTCTCCGGCCTGTACAACGTCGGTATCGGCGGCGGCGCGCTGCTGGGCAGCCGCGTGGCGGTGGGCATGGGGCTGGAGTGGATCGGCTATGTCGGCGGTGCGCTGGCGGTGGTCGGCCTGCTGCTGTGCCTGTTCGCCTGCTGGCGCTATGCGGCGGCGATGAGTGGCAACACCTCGCTCTGATCGCCCCACGCCGGATTTGCCAACCAGCGTAGGAGCGGACTCCGTCCGCGATAGGTTCCGGGAGCATCGCGGACAAAGTCCACTCCTACGCACAGGTCAGCACGGAGCCATGACCTGTAGGAGCGAGCTTGCTCGCGAACCTGCCCGACACCC
Source organism: Pseudomonas sp. AU12215 (assembly GCF_001675465.2). NCBI lineage: Bacteria > Pseudomonadati > Pseudomonadota > Gammaproteobacteria > Pseudomonadales > Pseudomonadaceae > Pseudomonas > Pseudomonas sp. AU12215. The sequence goes on along the minus strand of NZ_MACM02000011.1, from coordinate 10,033 downwards.
ACGGCATCAAGGGGGTTCGCGAGCAAGCTCGCTCCTACAGAAAAGCCAATCCTGACGCCACAAAAAAGGCCGCGCCCCTTGCGGGAGCGCGGCCTTTTTCATTCAGCTCAGGATCAGCGGCTGGTCACGGCAGCACCGGCCGGCTGAGTCGCCTCGGCGTATTCCGCCTCGGCTTCCTCGAAGCGCTGGATCATCGCCTTCGACGGTGCCGAGCCGATCAGGCTGAACACCACGATGGAGAGGCTGGAGAGAATGAAGCCAGGAATGATCTCGTACAGGCCGAGCCAGCCGAACTGCTTCCAGACGATCACGGTGACCGCACCGACGATGATGCCGGCCAGCGCGCCGTTGCGGGTCATGCCCTTCCAGAGCACGGAGAACAGCACCAGCGGACCGAAGGCGGCACCGAAGCCGGCCCAGGCGTAGGACACCAGGCCCAGGACGCGGTTTTCCGGGTTGGCAGCCAGTGCGATGGACACCAGCGCCACCAGCAGCACCATGGCGCGACCGACCCAGACCAGCTCGAGCTGGCTGGCGTTCTTGCGCAGGAAGGCCTTGTAGAAGTCTTCGGTCAGCGCCGAGGAGCACACCAGCAGTTGGCAGCTCAGGGTGCTCATTACCGCGGCGAGGATGGCGGACAGCAGCACGCCGGCGATCCACGGGTTGAACAGGATCTTGGCCAGTTCGATGAACACACGCTCGTGGTTTTCACCCACCGCGCCAGCCTGCTCCGGGTGCGCCTGGAAGTAGGCGATGCCGAAGAAGCCCACGGCGACGGCGCCACCCAGGCAGAGGATCATCCAGGTCATGGAGATGCGGCGGGCAGCCGGGATCGACTTCACCGAATCAGCCGCCATGAAGCGCGCCAGGATATGCGGCTGGCCGAAGTAGCCCAGGCCCCAGGCCATCAGCGACAGCACGCCGACGAAGGAAGCGCCCTTGAACATGTCGAAGTTGGCGGCGTCCTTGAGCTCGATGGCAGCGAAGGTCGGTTCCACGCCACCGGTGGCGAACAGCACGATCACCGGGGTGAGGATCAGCGCGAAGATCATCAGCGAGGCCTGCACGGTGTCGGTCCAGCTCACCGCCAGGAAGCCACCGACGAAGGTGTAGGCGATGGTCGCGGCGGCACCGGCCCACAGGGCGGTCTCGTAGGACATGCCGAAGGTGCTTTCGAACAGGCGGGCGCCGGCGACGATGCCGGAGGCGCAGTAGATGGTGAAGAACACCAGGATCACCAGCGCCGAGATCACCCGCAGGATGCGGCTGTTGTCCTCGAAGCGGGTGCTGAAGTAATCCGGCAGGGTCAGCGCGTTGCCGTTGTGCTCGGTGTGCACGCGCAGGCGCCCGGCGACGAACAGCCAGTTCAGGTAGGCGCCGCAGATCAGGCCGATGGCGATCCAGCTTTCCGAGATGCCCGACAGGTAGATGGCACCGGGCAGGCCCATCAGCAGCCAGCCGCTCATGTCCGAAGCACCGGCCGACAGCGCGGTGACGAAACTGCCGAGGCTGCGGCCACCGAGGATGTAGTCGGAGAAGTTGTTGGTCGAACGATAGGCGGCCAAGCCGATCAGAACCATGGCCGCGATGTAGATCACGAAGGTGATCAGTGTTGGCGTGTTGACGCTCATGGGGGCTCCCCTACAGCTTGTTTTTATCCAGGTTCGCGGGGTATCGCGAACCCTTGACTGGCAGCCGGCGTGGTTGACGCCGACCGGTTAGCGCTTGCTCACAGGCAAACCGGGTTGCGCGTGATGCCAAACAGGCACCGAACCTCTACGCGTCCCGACGCAGGCACGCCCTCATCCTTGCTGGCGTCATCCTGCAGCCGCCGTCTCACCACGGCGACTTCCGCCCCGCTTTCGCCGGTAGGCGAGGTGCGGGGCGTTTTCCGGGCGTTGCCCGGTCATCCCTCAGGCGCCGGAGTCGGCGTCCTGCTCCCGTCGAGTTATCTCCAGCCGCACAATACGGGGCTGGCGACGAAGCTCATCGGCAGTGACTGAAATTGAGCACACGCACGCATGAAAAAGCGGCAGGGAGTGGCCGGCGCGCGAGGGCGCGGATTGTACAGAAAGCAGGCGATGCGGTTGCACCGGTCCGACCGGTGACGGCGCGAGGCCACGGGCAGGCGCTGCAGGCCGGGCCGTGAAGGAAGTGGCGCGGCCAGGTGCAGGCGCGCGACAGGCAAAGACAGAACCGGTGATGGGCATGGCGCCCCTCCCGCGTATCGAGCTGGCTGTTGTTCTTGGTCTGACCGGGTTGCACCTTGGAACACCAGCAACGCGGTGGGCGGACTCTATGGGTTGCACCCAAAGGAATTCTTGCTGAAAGCTCTGGAGTTCTTGCAAAAGACTCCGGCGCCCGAAGGGCAATACCTGTCCATTCGATCAGTAATTCACGGCGCGCAGGCCCGCAATTCAGCAGCGGCGCAGGTTGCCGGGGGTCAAACCCAGGTAACGACGCATCGCGGTGGTCAATGCGCTCTGGCTGGAGAACCCACATTCCCCGGCTACGCCGACCAATGGCAGCTCGGTTTCCCGCAGCAGGCGCGCGGCGCGGTCGAGGCGCTGGCGCAGCAGGTACTGGTGCGGCGTGAGGCCGACACGGTCCTTGAACTGCGCATGGAAATGGCTCGGACTCAGGCAGGCGACCTGCGCCAGCTCCGCCACGGTAATGCGCCGGGAAAGGTGCTCGGCGATATAGCCGTCCAGCCGCTCCAGGTCCAGCGGCCCGTTGCGCGGCGCACGGTCTTCGCCGAACAGCCGCAGGTGCAATGCTCGCAGCAACACGCCGCCCAGGGCACGGGCGAGCAGCGGGTCATCGCCGTAGCGGGCGATTTCCGCCCCGGCGTAGCTGAGCAGGTTCTGGAAGTCCGCATCCAGCGTCGGGTAGCGCGGCATTTCGAACAGCCTCGCCAGCAATTCGCGGTCCTGCTCGCCGGTACCTGCCTCGGTCAGATCGACGATCAGCATCCGGTTGTCGCCCAGCCCGGCGAACTGGTGCCCGACATCTCCTGGCACCAGGCATGCGCGCATACGGCAGACCTCGCCGGCGGTACCGCCTATCTCGAACTCCGCACGGCCGCTCAGGGACATCACCAACTGGTGATGGTCATGGGCGTGCTGGTCAGCCTGGTCGGGCAACGTGGCGAGACGGGTATCGAACATGGCGCGATCTGATCAAATTTTGAGCATGGTACGAAAATTCCATCGACCTGCCCAGCCAGCAGGTGCAACCCGGCGCAACTCAGCACCGGACTCCGCACGAAATCATCTAAGCAGGAAAGTCTTGCTAACCGATGAATATGTTATGTTATAACAAATAACACTTCCCCATTTTCCTCTTCCCGCCGCCTGGCACATCCCTGACCACGAGGGAGGGGTTCGCTTTGCCAGAAGAAAAACCAGGAGTTCGTCATGTCCCCATCCCTTCCCCGTCCACGCTGGCGTTTCGCACCGCTGGGCATCGCCCTCTGCGCCGGTGCGCCTTCGCTGGCCGATGCCGCCCCCACCGAACTGGAGCCGCAGGTGATTACCGCCAACCCGCTGGGCGATTCCTCCCCCGCGGCGCCCAGCAGCGTGCTGCAGGGCGACGAACTGACCCTGCGCCAGAAAGGCAGCCTGGGCGAAACCCTCAATGGCACGCCGGGCGTGTCCTCCACCTGGTTCGGCCCCGGCGCCAGCCGCCCGGTGATCCGCGGCATGGACGGCGACCGCATCCGCATCCTGCGCAATGGCGTCGGCGCGCTGGACGCCTCGTCGCTGTCCTACGACCACGCCGTGCCGGAAGACCCCAACGTGGTCGAGCGCATCGAGGTCGTGCGCGGCCCGGCCGCCCTGCTCTACGGCGGCAACGCCATCGGCGGCGTGGTCAACAGTTTCGACAACCGCATTCCCAGCGAAGCGGTGGACGGCATCCACGGCCAGGGCGAGCTGCGCTACGGCGGCTCGGACACCACCCGCAGCGCTGCCGGCGCGCTCGAAGCCGGCGACGGCAACTTCGCCCTGCACCTCGACGCCGGCTCCCGCGAGTTCAACTACTTGCGTATCCCCGGCTACGCCCACTCGGCGCGCCAACGCCAAGTGGACGGCGACGACTCGAAGCACCGCGTCAACAATAGCGACGGCCGCCAGGACAGCGGCGCCATCGGCGGCAGCTACCACTGGGATCACGGCTATGCGGGCCTGTCCTACAGCGGCTACGACAGCAACTACGGCTCGCCCGCCGAGGACGACGTACGCCTGAAGATGCAACAGGATCGTTACGCCTTCGCCTCGGAAATCCGCGACCTCGACGGCCCCTTCAGCTCGGTGAAGCTGGACGCGGCCTACACCGAGTACCAGCACAAGGAAATCGAAGACGGCGAGACTGGCACCACCTTCAAGAACGACGGCTACGAGGCGCGTATCGAAGCCCGGCATAAACCGATCGGACCAGTGGAAGGCATCGTCGGCGCGCAGGTCGCCAACAGCCGCTTCTCCGCGCTGGGCGAAGAGGCCTTCGTGCCGCATACCGAGACCGACAGTGCAGCGCTGTTCTTCCTGGAGAACTGGCAGGCCACCGAGCGCCTGGCGCTGAACCTGGGCGGTCGCGCCGAGCACACGCGCATCGACCCCAATGCCAAGGACAACGAGCGTTTCGCCGAAAACGACGGCTCACGCAGCTTCACTGCCGGCAGCCTGTCCAGCGGCGCGGTGTACAAGCTGACGCCGATCTGGTCGCTGGCCGCCACCCTGGCCTACACCGAACGCGCGCCGACCTTCTACGAGCTCTACGCCAACGGCGCTCACGCGGCCACCGGCACCTATGAAGTGGGCGACGCCGACGCGAGCAAGGAAAAAGCCGTTTCCACCGACCTCGCCCTGCGCTTCGACAGCGGCCGGCACAAGGGCAGCGTCGGCGTGTTCTACAGCCGCTTCTCCAACTACATCGGCCTGCTGGCCAGCGGTCGCTACCGCGACGAGGAAGGTGCGGTGGTGGATGCCGGTGACGACGAAGCGCTGCCCGAATACCTCTACAGCGGCGTCAAGGCCGACTTCTACGGCGTCGAGGCGCAGGACCGCATCCACCTGCTGGACAGCCCCTACGGCCGCTTCGATCTGGAACTGTCCGGCGACTACACCCGAGCCAAGAACAAGGACACCGGCGAAGCGCTGCCGCGCATCGCCCCGCTGCGCCTGAACAGCGCGCTGCTGTGGGAACTGCAGCAATGGCAGGCGCGGGTCGACGTGGAATACGCCGCCGACCAGAACCGCGTGCCGGAGAACGAGCTGCGCACCGACGGCTATACCACCCTCGGCGCCAGCCTCGGCTACCGCTTCGATCTGGGCGACAGCCGCTGGCTGGCCTTCGTCAAGGGCGAGAACCTGACCAACCAGACCGTGCGCTACGCCAGCTCCATCCTGCGCGACAGCGTGCCGGCTGGCGGGCGTGGCATCCAAGCGGGGGTAAAAGTGGCGTTCTAAAGGCTAAGGCCGACGCCCGGCGAAATCCCGGGCGAACTGCGCGGCGATCCGCCCGGACCGCGACCCGCGATGGGTCGCCCAGCGGATCGCCGCCTGTACCCACTCCTCCTGCGCAACGCCGCCCAGGCCGTGGTATTCCAGCCAGCGCGCGACCGCCTCCAGGTACTGCTCCTGGCTGAAGGCATAGAAAGATATCCACAGGCCGAATCGCTCGGAGAGCGAGATTTTCTCCTCCACCGCCTCGCCCGGGTGCAACTCGCCGCTCTCGCTGCGCTGGAAGGCCAGGTTGTCCTCGGCACGCTCGGCGAGCAGATGGCGGCGGTTGGAGGTCGCGTAGATCAGCACGTTGCCGGACTGCCCGGACACCGAGCCGTCGAGCACGGTCTTCAGGCCCTTGTAGCCGGTCTCGCCATCCTCGAAGGAGAGGTCATCGCAGAACAGGATGAAGCGCTCCTGGCGATGGCGCAGCAGGTCGATGATCTGCGGCAGGTCGGCCAGGTGTTCCTTGTCCACCTCGATCAGGCGCAGGCCTTCGGCATGAAAGGCGTGCAGGCAGGCCTTCACCAGCGAACTCTTGCCGGTGCCGCGCGCGCCGGTCAGCAGCACATTGTTGGCCGGGCGACCGGAGACGAACTGGCGGGTGTTCTGCTCGATCAGCGCCTTCTGCCGGTCGACATTGCGCAAGTCGTCAAAGGCGATCAGCGCCGGCTCGATCACCGGCGTCAGGCGCGGCTGGCCCTGGCGGTATTCCCAGAGATGGGCGATAGCGCCCTCTTCCAGCGCCAGCTCGGCGCGCGCCGGCAGGGATTGTTCGAGCAGACTGGCGATACGAGCCAGTTGCTCGGCGATTACGGACAGGTCGGTCATGGCGGGATCATCGAAGCAGATGGGGACTGTTCATCAGCCTAACGATGGAGGAAAGTGGTCGTCTAACGACAAACAGGCATCCAGATGCTTAAAAAGGACATTCCACCTCAAGCCGTGGAAAACCACGGCGACGAACGGGCCGCCAGTCCGGTGGCCGCTGTCGCCCTGGATTTCCCCGACGGCCATCAGGTGCCCGCGCACAGCCATCACCGCGCGCAGCTGCTCTACGCCGTGCGCGGCGTGCTGGTAGTGGGTAGCGCCAGCGGTCAGTGGGTAGTGCCGGATAACCGTGGCCTGTGGATACCCGCCGGCGTGGAGCACTGGACGCGCATGGTCGGCGACGTGCGGGTACGCACGCTCTACGTGGAGCCGGGCAGCGCCCCGCACCTGCCGCCGGATTGCTGCGTGCTGGCGGTCTCGCCGTTGCTGCGCGAGCTGATCCTGGCGGCGCTGTCGATCAGTGGCGAGGTGCTCCCCGACTCCCGTGACGGTCGCATCCTCGGCCTGATGCTGGACGAGCTGCGTGAAGACCCCATGCTGCCCTTGCACCTGCCACTGCCCGCGCATCCGCGGCTGCGCGCGCTCTGCCAGGCCATCCAGGCGCAGCCCGGCGACAACGCCAGCCTTGCCGACTGGGCGGCCCGGATGAGCGTCGACAGCAAGACGGTACAACGCTGGTTCTTCGCCGAAACCGGGCTGACCTTCGGCCAATGGCGGCAGCAGGCACGCCTGCTGACTGCGCTGGAGCGGCTGGCGCAGGGCGAGAGCGTGCTCAGGGTGGCACTGGAAGTGGGCTACAGCACACCCAGCGCTTTCAGCGCGATGTTCAGCCGCCAGTTCGGCCGCCCGCCCAGCGACTTCCTGCGGTCGCGCCGCTAATCCGCTCCTAAGCTCCACTCTCACACAATGGGTTGTAACACCTTCGGATACATCCATCGAAGCAATGGGATTGAAACCCTGGGTCGGTTTCCCCATCTAGACTGTCATGTTCAATCAGTCAGGTGCCTCATGAGCGACCACGACGAGATTCACGATATTCACAGCGCCGAAGAGGTCAGCAACACCGGGCTGGTGTTGCCGGGGCAGAACCTGCCGACCACGGTGTACGTCATCCCGATCCACAACCGCCCGTTCTTCCCGGCGCAGGTGCTGCCGGTGATCGTCAACGAGGAGCCGTGGGCGGAGACGCTGGAACTGGTCGCCAAGACCGAGCACCACAGCCTGGCGCTGTTCTTCATGGAGAACCCGCCCGACGACCCGCGCCACTTCGATCCGGACAGCCTCCCCGAGCACGGCACTCTGGTGCGCGTGCACCATGCGAGCCGCGAAGGCGGCAAGCTGCAGTTCGTCGCCCAGGGCCTGTCGCGCGTGCGCATCCGCGGCTGGATCAAGCGCCACCGGCCGCCCTTCCTGGTGGAGGTGGAGTATCCGCACACTCCCAGTGACCCCAGCGATGAGGTGAAGGCCTACGGCATGGCCTTGATCAATGCGATCAAGGAACTGCTGCCGCTCAACCCGTTGTACAGCGAAGAGCTGAAGAATTATCTCAACCGCTTCAACCCCAACGACCCGTCGCCGCTGACCGACTTCGCTGCTGCGCTGACCACGGCGCCGGGGTCCGAACTGCAAGGCGTGCTGGACACCGTGCCCATGCTCAAGCGCATGGAGAAGGTCCTGCCGCTGCTGCGCAAGGAAGTGGAAGTCGCGCGCTTGCAGAAGGAGCTGTCCGCCGAGGTCAACCGCAAGATCGGCGAGCGCCAGCGCGAGTTCTTCCTGCAGGAACAGCTGAAGATCATCCAGCAGGAACTGGGCATCACCAAGGACGACAAGAGCGCCGACTCCGACGAATTCCGCGCGCGCCTGGAAGGCAAGACCCTGCCCGAGCAGGCGAAGAAGCGCATCGACGAGGAACTGAACAAGCTGTCGATCCTGGAAACCGGTTCGCCGGAATATGCTGTCACGCGCAATTACCTCGACTGGGCGACCTCGGTGCCATGGGGCCTGATGGGTGTCGATAAGCTCGACCTCAAGCACGCGCGCAAGGTGCTGGACCGGCACCATTCGGGGCTGGAAGACGTGAAGGACCGAATCCTCGAGTTCCTCGCGGTGGGCACCTTCAAGGGCGAGATCGCCGGTTCCATCGTGCTATTGGTGGGCCCGCCCGGCGTGGGCAAGACCAGCATCGGCAAGTCCATCGCCGAGAGCCTGGGGCGGCCGTTCTATCGCTTCAGCGTCGGCGGCATGCGCGACGAGGCCGAGATCAAGGGCCACCGCCGCACCTACATCGGCGCCCTGCCCGGCAAGCTGGTGCAGGCGCTCAAGGACGTCGAGGTGATGAACCCGGTGATCATGCTCGACGAGATCGACAAGCTCGGCAGCAGCTACCAGGGCGACCCCGCCTCGGCGCTGCTGGAGACGCTCGATCCGGAGCAGAACGTGGAGTTCCTCGACCACTACCTGGACCTGCGCCTGGACCTGTCCAAGGTGCTGTTCGTCTGCACCGCCAACACCCTGGACTCCATCCCCGGCCCGCTGCTGGACCGCATGGAAGTCATTCGCCTGTCCGGCTACATCGCCGAGGAGAAGCTGGCCATCGCCAAGCGTCACCTGTGGCCCAAGCAGCTGGAAAAGGCCGGCGTGCCGAAGAATCGCCTGTCGATCAACGACGCCGCCCTGCGCGCAGTGATCGAGGGCTATGCCCGCGAGGCCGGCGTGCGCCAGCTGGAGAAAGTGCTCGGCAAGCTGGTACGCAAGTCGGTGATGAAGCTGCTGGAAGACCCGGACTCGGTGGTGAAGATCGGCGCCAAGGACCTGGAGGAGTACCTGGGCAAACCGGTGTTCCGCACCGAGCAGGTGCTCTCCGGCGTCGGCGTGATCACCGGCCTGGCCTGGACCAGCATGGGCGGCGCGACTCTGCCCATCGAGGCGACGCGCATCCATACGCTGAACCGCGGCTTCAAACTCACCGGCCAATTGGGCGACGTGATGAAGGAATCGGCGGAAATCGCCTACAGCTACATCAGTTCGAACCTGAAGAAGTACGGCGGCGAGTCGACCTTCTTCGACCAGGCCTTCGTCCACGTGCACGTGCCGGAAGGCGCCACGCCCAAGGACGGGCCCAGCGCCGGCGTCACCATGGCCAGCGCCCTGCTGTCCCTGGCGCGCAACCAGGCGCCGAAGAAGGGCGTAGCGATGACCGGCGAGCTGACCCTCACCGGCCAGGTGCTGCCGATTGGCGGTGTCCGCGAGAAAGTCATCGCGGCACGCCGGCAGAAGATCTTTGAGCTGATCCTGCCCGAACCCAACCGCGGGGATTTCGAGGAACTGCCGGAGTATCTGAAGGAAGGGCTGACGGTGCATTTCGCCAAGCGCTATGGGGACGTGGCGAAGGTGTTGTTCCCGGGCTGACTGGCTGCGCCCAGCTGATCGCGGGCATGCCCCGCTCCTGCAGCGGATTCGAGCTGTAGGAGCAAGGGGGACGCCCAGTTCTTGCTCGCGAACCCGGCGCCGCTGCGATGCGGTTCGCGAGCAAGCTCCTACACGAAAGCATGCCCTGCCCGCTGGCTTTGGCTTTGGCTTTGGCTTGAGTGGACTTCCAGAGAAACCACCACACACTCCGAACTGCCCCTTTCAGGAGGCCTCGTTGAAGCGCAGTTTCAGGGGTTGAGCGACATGGATGTCGCGAGAGCCACGATGGGCCA
>NZ_MACM02000010.1:0-512 GCF_001675465.2 Pseudomonas sp. AU12215 | reverse complement strand
CCAAGGGCGACTACAGCGTCGACGTGCCGGCGCCGAAGGCCGATGGCGACATCACCGTCAAGGCCGAAGACGCTGCGGGCAACCTCAGCCCGAGCACCGACGTACCCTATAAAGACATCACCCCGCCGGCCGCGCCGACTGCGGAAATCACCGATCCGGGCACCGGCACCATCACTATTGATGGCAAGTCCGAGCCGGGCAGCAAAGTGATCGTCACGCTGCCCGATGGCACCACCGCGACCACCACCGCGGATGCCAAGGGCGACTACAGCGTCGACGTGCCGGCGCCGAAGGCCGATGGCGACATCACCGTCAAGGCCGAAGAYGCTGCGGGCAACGTCAGYCCGCCGACCGTTGCGCCGTACCATGACATCACCCCGCCGGCYGCGCCGACTGCGGAAATCACCGAYCCGGGCACCGGCACCATCACYATYGATGGCAAGTCCGAGCCGGGCAGCAAAGTGATCGTCACGCTGCCCGAYGGCACCACCGCGACCACCACTGCGGATGCC
>NZ_MACM02000009.1:0-187668 GCF_001675465.2 Pseudomonas sp. AU12215 | reverse complement strand
TGATCTACGGGCAGTTGATCATCATGGTGGTGTACCTGCCGATCTTCGCCCTCACCGGCGTCGAGGGGAAAATGTTCCACCCGATGGCCTTCACCGTGGTGCTGGCGTTGCTGGGCGCAATGATCCTCTCGGTGACCTTCGTGCCGGCGGCCATCGCGCTGTTCATCAGCGGCAAGGTGAAGGAAGAGGAAAACCTGCTCATGCGTGGCGCGCGCCGCGCCTATGAACCGGTGCTGGACTGGGTGATGGCGCGGCGCGCGCTGGTGTTCGCCTGCGCCGCGGTGCTGGTGCTGCTCTCCGGCCTGCTGGCCAGCCGCATGGGCAGCGAGTTCGTGCCCAGCCTGGGCGAGGGCGACTTCGCCCTGCAATCGCTGCGCACGCCGGGCACCAGCTTGTCGCAATCGGTGGCCATGCAGGAGGCCCTGGAGCGTCAGGTGCTGGTTCAGGTGCCGGAGGTGCAACGCATGTTCAGCCGCACCGGCACCGCGGAGATCGCCTCGGACCCGATGCCGCCGAATATCTCCGACGCCTACGTGATGTTGAAACCCAAGGAGCAGTGGCCCGATCCGAAGAAGAGCCGCGCGCAGCTGGAAGCGGAAATCCAGGAAGCCGCCAATGGCGTGCCGGGCAGCGCCTATGAGCTGTCGCAACCGATCCAGCTGCGCTTCAACGAGCTGATTTCCGGGGTGCGCAGCGACGTGGCGGTGAAGGTCTTCGGCGACGACATGGCGGTCCTGAACCAGACCGCCGAGCAGATTGCCGGCGTGCTGCGCCAGGTGCAGGGCTCGTCCGAGGTGAAGGTCGAGCAGACCAGCGGCCTGCCGGTGCTCACCGTGAACATCGACCGCCAGCGTGCCGCGCGTTACGGGCTGAATGTCGGCGACATCCAGGACAACGTTTCCGTGGCCATCGGTGGCCGCGAGGCGGGCACGCTGTTCGAGGGCGACCGCCGCTTCGACCTGATCGTGCGCCTGCCGGAAAGCCTGCGCAGCGACATCGACGCCCTGTCGCGCATGCTCATCCCGGTGCCGGCCCCGGCCAATGCCACGGATTCGCGCATCGGCTTCATTACCCTGGGCGAAGTGGCACGCCTGGAACTGGTGCAGGGGCCGAACCAGGTCAGCCGCGAGAACGGCAAGCGCCTGGTGGTCGTGAGCGCCAACGTGCGCGGGCGGGATATCGGTTCGTTCGTCGCCGAGGCGAGCGGCAACATCGAGCGGCAGGTGAAGCTGCAGGCCGGCTACTGGACGACCTGGGGCGGCCAGTTCGAGCAGTTGCAGTCGGCGGCGCAGCGTTTGCAGATCGTGGTGCCGGTGGCGCTGTTGCTGGTGTTCACGTTGCTGCTGATGATGTTCAACAACGTCCGTGACGGGCTGGTGGTTTTCACCGGGATTCCCTTTGCCCTCACCGGTGGCGTGGTCGCGCTGTGGCTGCGGGATATCCCGCTGTCGATCTCGGCAGGCGTCGGTTTCATCGCGCTGTCCGGCGTGGCGGTACTCAATGGCCTGGTGATGATCTCCTTCATCCGCAGCCTGCGGGAGGAGGGGCGTGGCCTCGACGCGGCGATCCGCGAGGGCGCATTGACCCGCTTGCGCCCTGTGCTGATGACCGCGCTGGTGGCCTCGCTGGGCTTCGTGCCCATGGCCCTGGCCACCGGCACGGGTGCGGAAGTGCAGCGGCCGCTGGCGACCGTGGTGATCGGCGGCATCCTCTCGTCGACCACGCTGACGCTGCTGGTGCTGCCGGCGTTGTATCGGTGGATGCATCGGCGGGATGAGGATGCCCGGGTGCAGCGGGAGGGAACTGGCCTCGGCCGCTAGCGAGCCGGGCAGATGTACGGTCGGGAAATGCTCTGAACTATCCCGGCCGGGATGTTTCCATCGATGGAGCGTCCGCCACTCCGACGCTCTGTCCGGCACAGGGGTGGCAGCGGCTCTGGCCGCCTGCCTGTGCCCCGAGCCACCAGCGTACAGGGGCAGTACTGTCCCGGGAGATGCAGCGTGAAAGAGGAAATTGTACCCGAGCCGCGGCCGGGGCCGATCGCCGAGCACGACAAGCCGGGCGAAAGACCGCCCAGGACACCGGTGCGCAAGGACGAGCCTGATCCTGCGCGTCCAGGCCCCGTGATCGAAGAGCCCCATGAGAAAAACGACCGCCCGGAGGACGATTCGAAAGATCGGCGGTAACCGTGGTGGATGCCTGGTGTGGGGCCCTGGAAATGCCCGCCCCAGGCATCGCACGGATCGATCCCCCTGTGTCGCCCCGCCAGCGCTCGGAGGTCATTTGCAGCGCTGCCGCTCGCTCCTGGCCGTAGCAGTCGGAGACGTGCTCTCTGTCGGTTGTCCGCCCGTGCACCCGGCTGCCGAGGCGACTGACAGTCTTCCCGCCTATTCATCGCTCCAAAGGGAACGACGAACTCCGCGCAGCGATTCCGGCCCATTTCTGGGGGATTGCCTCTATTGACCTCAGGCTAGGTTGAGGTTTTAGAGTCCGGCCCGAACCTTTGCGCAGTGGCGAATTCGCCCCTGCGCATAAGCACACTGGACAGGCAGGCGCCGGGGAGACGTTCGATGAACATCATGATTGTGGGCGCGAGCCGGGGGCTGGGCCGCGCGCTGGCCGAGGGCCTGGGACGGGCGGGCGATAGCGTGGTGGGCGTATCGCGCAGGCGGCCGGATGCATTGGCGGCCGTTGAAGGCGTCCAGCTCCAGTGGATCGAAGCCGACCTGTCGGTCGCCGGAGAGGCCGCGTCAGCCATCGAAGCGCAGGCGCCTGCCGAGCTGGATGTATTGATCTGCAATGTCGGCATCTGGGAGGAGGAGGCCTTCAGCGAAGGCTATTGCTTCCTCAGCGATTCCGACGAGTCCATCGGCAGGCTGGTCGACGTGAACATCACCGCCACGCTGTTCCTGCTCAGGCGCCTGGTTACCAGGCTGCTGGACTCGTCACGGCCGCAACTGATCCTGACCGGGTCGACATCCGGCTTGCGCCAGAGCGGACGTCCCGAGGTGGCGTTCGGAGCTTCGAAGTTTGCTCTCAATGGTATGGCCGATGCGCTGCGCGAGGGCTTCAGGGACAGCAGGCTGGCGGTGAGCGTGCTCCAGCTGGGTTACCTGAACACCGAGGATCCGCTGACCACGCCCCTGGCGGATGCCGCTCGCCGAGGAGGAGGCCATCAGGTTCCAGTGCATGATGTGGTGCGAATGGTCGATGCGTTGTTGCAGCTTTCGGGAGTTTCGTTCGTCCGCGAGCTGGTCCTGCCGGCGATTCGGGACGAGCGCTTCTGACATCGAACCTTCCAGGCTCCACGAAAAAAAGGCGCCCTTGCGGGCGCCGAGGGTTCCTCTTCCTCCAAAGGGGCACGTGGAGCGCCAGGAAGTGGAGCAGTCTTGCGGGGGAAATTATCACCAGAAGCCTTGGGGGGCGGTGATGCCTTCCGTTATACCCAGGGGCGCCTAACGGCAGGCTGATGCGCAGCTGACAATTCCGTCATCCGCCTGCCAGGCGCCGGCCTTACAGCACGGCCAGCGGGTATTCGATGATCAGCCGCACTTCGTCCAGGTCCGATTCGAAGGCGGTGGCGCGAGTCGTCGCCTGGCGCACGCGCAGCGACAGGTCCTTGAGCTGGCCTTCCTGGAATACGTACTTGGCCTCGATGTCGCGCTCCCAGCGCTTCTGGTCGGTCAGCGGGTCGCCGTTGTCGTCGCGGCGCATGTACACGGCGTTGGCATTGGAGTAGTCGGCGTCGGTACCGCGGGCGTAGCGGGTCATGAAGCTCAGGCCGGGCACGCCGTAGGTGGCCATGTCGAGGTCGTAGCGGACCATCCAGGAGCGCTCCTTCGGCGAGTTGAAGTCGCTGTACTGGATGGAGTTGTCGAGGTAGATCGAGTCGGCCTGGCGCAGGTAGTCGAAGTCGTTGTTGCCGTTGTTGCGCTGGTGGCTGACGGCGATGCGGTGCGCGCCGAAATGCACGCCGGCGCTGGCGCTCCAGATGTTGGTGTTGAACTCGCCGAGCAGCTCGCGCCCCTCGTCCTGCGACTTGTAGTAGTTGAACCCGCCGAACAGCTCCACTGCCTCGCTGAGCGGGAAGTTCAACGCAGTGCCGAAGTAGTACTGGTTCCAGGCGTCCTTCAGGCGGCTGCTGTAGAGGCTGACGCTGGCATTGTCATTGATCGCGTAGTCACCGCCGCCGTAGGCAAGCCAGGACGAATCCACCGGGCCGGCGTAGAAAGTGGCGAAGCCGTCGTCCATCTGCCGTGACTGCGGCTGGCTCATGGAGTGCAGGCGGCCACCCTGCAGGGTCAGGCCTTCCAGGCTGGTGTTCTGCAGGGTGAAGCCGCGGAAGGACTCGGGCAGCAGGCGCGAGTCGCCGTAGTGCACCACGGGTGTCTCCGGGAACACGTCGCCGACCTTCAGCACCGTGTCCCACAGGCGCACTTTGGCCGCGCCGCCGGCCTTGGAGTAGTCGCTTTCGGTGCGGCCGTCGTTGTCGGTGGGCAATACGTCCACCGAACTGCCCGCGCCGTTGCGGCCATCGCCGGTATCGAGCTGGAAGCCGAGCATGGCGAAGGCGTCCACCCCGACGCCGAGCGTGCCCTGGGTGAAGCCGGATTCGAACCTGCCGATGATCCCGTGGGCCCAGACTTCCGAGTAGCCGTTGCCGCGCGGCGGTACGGACTGGCCATGGCGGGCGTCGCGGTTGAAGTAGAGGTTGCGGTTGAGGATTTCCAGGCTGGCGCCTTCGATGAAGCCTTCGGGCTTCTCTTCGGTTGTCGCTTCGGCGAAGACGGTCGGCGATGCGATGCCCAGTGCCAGCAGCGAAGCCGCCAGCGGGAATTTGTGTCGGTATTTTCGAGGCGTGCGATACATGAATGTGCTCCTAAGGGCAGGATGGTCGGTTACCGCCTGCTGTTGTTGTTTTCGCCCAGGCGTGGCGAGGGCCACGGGCATCGTGTAGGAGCGTGGATAACGAGCCGGTGAGCGGCGGATGACAAATCTGTCAGGCAGCGGCGGGGCAGCGCTGGCAGGCAAACCGATGTCGGAACCAGGCAATCGTTCCCGGCGGTCGATGCCTAGGGTGGCGAACCCTCACCGAAACGATCTGGAGCCGACATGTCCGATTTCATTACCGTGCTGCGCGACACCTGCCCGACGCCCGTGCTGGATGCCACCAAGTGGCAGCGCATCGGCGGCGACCCGCACACCGTCAACCTCAATGCCTACCTGTCGGCGGACGGCAGCAAGATCATGGGCACCTGGATCTGCACCCCCGGCAAGTTCCAGGTGAACTACGAGAAGTGGGAGTACTGCCATTTCCTCGACGGCTACTGCGTCATCACCCCCGAGGGCGAGCAGCCGATCCATCTGCGCGCCGGCGATGTATTCGTTATCGAGCCGGGCATGAAGGGCACCTGGGAAGTGGTGGAGACGGTGCGCAAGTACTTCGTCTTCGCCTGACCAGGCGGGTATGAAAAAGGGAGCCGACAGGCTCCCTTTCTGCGTTCCGGGCGGCTCACTGCGGGCCGTCGCTGACCGACCAGCTGGCCGCCGATACATAGGGCGCCAGTGCCAGTTCGCCGACCAAGGCTTCCAGCAGGCTGTCCTTGTCGCTGGGGGCCAATACCAGCGCGGCCACCTCCACTTCGCCGCCGGTCTTGCGCGCGTGGCTCTCCAGGCTTTGCAGGGCCAGGCCGTTGGCACTCAGGCGGCGCAGCAGGGTGGAGCGCACCAGCGCTTCCTGGTGGGCCTCGGTGACGGCCTCGACCGTGTAGTAGCGCTCACTGCTCGGTTCTATCGGCGCGTGACGCTGGATCCAGCGTGTCACCGAGGGCAGCGTCAGGTTGCACAGCACGATCAGCAATGTGGCGACCAGCGCTGCCGCGAGGAAGCCGCTGCCGGCCAGCACGCCTACCGCCCCGGTGCACCAGACCGTCGCCGCGGTGCTCAGGCCGCGCACGCTGAGGCCGTCGCGCATGATCACGCCAGCACCGAGGAAGCCGATGCCGGTGACCACCTGCGCCGACATGCGCACTACCTGGTCCTCCGCGCCCATGAGGAAGGGCAGGGTGGCGAAGGTAGCGGCGCCGAGGGAGACCAGCCCGTGGGTGGCGACCCCGGTGAAACGCTGGCGCCACTGGCGCTCCATGCCGATCAGCGCGCCGAAGCAGAGCGCTGCGAAGAGGTCGAGGATGATGTCGAAGTACATGCCGTGGTGCTCCGCGCCGGCCTTGCGCCGGCGCCCGTGGGAGGGCGCGTGCCCCGCTATGGTTGAAGATGCGGCCAGTCTAGCGGGCCGCGCAGTGTTGCAGGCGGATGTTGCACAGGGGAGCGCAGCCTGCAGGAGCGAGCAGGCTGCGCTCCCACAAATTCTGCCTGGCGTGGGGCAAGGCAGGTTTGGGTGTTCCCGCGAGGAATAGGTACAGTGGCGTCCCTTTCACCGGACGAGAGTTGGCAAGATGGTCACCTGTTACCTTCGCTACGTGCTGGACCCCTACAAGCTCAAGGAATTCGAACACTACGGCCGACTGTGGATCCCGCTGGTGGAACGCTTCGGCGGCCAGCACCACGGCTACTTCCTGCCCTCCGAGGGGGCGAACGACATTGCCCTGGCGATGTTCACCTTCCCCAGCCTGGCCGACTACGAGCGCTACCGGCAGCGGTCCATGGACGACTCCGAGTGCCAGGCCGCGTTCCGCTACGCCGAGGAAACCCGCTGCATCCTCAGCTATGAGCGGAGTTTCTTCCGACCGGTGTTCGGCGACTGATCAGCGCTGCGCCGTCGCTTCCCCATTCCAGCCACCGCCGAGGGCTCGGAACAGGTCCACCAGCGCAATCTGCCGCTGGGTGCTGGTCTCGATGTAGGCCGACTCGTTGACGAAGTTGCTGCGCTGCGCGTCGAGGTAGCGCAGGTGGCTGTCCACGCCGCCTTCGTAGCGCGCCTTGGCCAGCTTCAGCGTCTCGTTGGTGGTGTTGGCCAGCGCGCGGCGCGCCGCTTCCTCGCGGCGCAGGGTGTCGGTCGCCGCGAGCGCGTCGGCGACTTCGCGGAACGCCGTCTGGATGGTGCCTTCGTAGGCGGCCACGGCGGAGTCCTTGCGCACCTTGGCCAGGTCGAGGTTGGCGCTGTTGCGGCCGGCATCGAAGATCGGCAGCGACAGCGTCGGCACGAAGCTCCACGACCGCGAGCCGCCGTCGAACAACCCGGACATTTCCGCACTGGACGTGCCGAAGCTGCCGGTCAGGCTGATGCGCGGGAAGAACGCCGCGCGGGCCGCGCCGATGTCGGCGTTGCGCGCCTTGAGCACGTGCTCCGCGGCGAGGATGTCCGGGCGCCGCTCGATCAGTTCCGAGGGGGTGCCGGGGGCGATGTCCTGGATCAGCATGGGCTTGTCCTGGGGCAGCTGCGGGATGCGCTTGGCCGCATCGGCGGTACCGAGCAGCAGCACCAGGGCATTGAGCGCCTGCTGCTTCTGCCGGGCATTGCTTTCCAGCTCGGCGCGGGACTGCTCGACCAGCCCCAGCGCCTCCTGGTAGTCCAGCGCGGTGGCCGCACCCGCCGAGCGCCGCTGGCTGATCAGGCCGAGGGAATCCTCGCGGCTGGCCAGGGTCTGCTCGGTGAGCTGCAGGCGGCGTTGCGCACCGTCATAGGTGAGATAGGCCTGGCTGACCTCGGCGATCAGTGCGATGCGCGCGCTGCGGGCGGCCGCCTCGGTGGAGAGGTATTGCTCCAGCGCGGCGTCGGTCAGGCTCTTCACCCGGCCGAACAGGTCCAGCTCGTACTCGGGCAGCGCGAGGCCGACCTGATAGCTGCTGCTCACCGCCGAGCTGCCGGTGTTGGACAGATCACCCGGCAGCCGCTGGCGATTGCCGTTGGCCGCGGCGTTCAGCCCCGGCACGCGGTCGGCGCGCTGGATGCGGTATTGCGCGCGGGCCTGTTCGATGTCCAGCAGAGTCTGGCGCAGCGAGCGGTTGTTGTCCAGGGCGACGCCCACCAGATTGCGCAGCTCGCTGTCGACGATGAAGGTTTGCCAGTCGAGGTTGCTGGCGGCCTGGCCGGTCTTCGCGGCGGGGCTGTTCCAGCTCGACGCCACCGGTGCTTCGGGGCGTTCGTAGGTGGGCGCCATCGAGCAGCCGGCCAGGCTCAGCGCCAGCAGCATGATGCAGGCGGGTTTCTGCAGGGCGGTCATTGCGCGACCTCCGACGGTTGTTGCGCAGGTTTGGGTTGGCGACGCAGCAGCGACAGCAGCCAGACGAGGCAGATGGGTACGAAGATCACCCCCAGCAGCGTGGCGCTGAGCATTCCGCCGATCACCCCGGTGCCGATGGCGCGCTGGCTGGCGGCGCCGGCTCCGCTGGCGAGCACCAGCGGCACCACGCCGAGGATGAAGGCCATGGAGGTCATGATGATCGGGCGGAAGCGCAGGCGCGCGGCCTGGATGGCGGCGTCGCGCAGGCTGTGGCCCTGTTCCCAGAGCTCCTTGGCGAACTCGACGATGAGGATCGCGTTCTTCGCCGCGAGGCCGATAACAGTGATCAGGCCGACCTTGAAGTACACGTCGTTGGGCAACCCGGTGACCGTCACCGCCAATACCGCGCCGAGGGCGCCGATGGGCACGATGAGCATCACCGACAGCGGGATCGCCCAGCTCTCGTAGAGCGCCACCAGCAGCAGGAACACGACGAGGATGGCGAGGGCGAACAGCTGGCTGGCCTGGCCGCTGGCGACCTTCTCCTGATAGGACAGGCCGGTCCACTCGTAGCCGATGCCGGCCGGCAGCTCGGAGGCCAGGCGTTGCATCTCGGCCATGGCTTCGCCGGTACTCACCCCCGGTGCGGCGTCGCCGGCGATACGGATCGACGGGTAACCGTTGTAGCGCGCCAGCTGCACCGGGCCTTCTTCCCAGCGGGTGCTGACGAAGGCGGACAGCGGCACCAGCTCGCCGCTGGTATTGGGCACATAGAGCTTGAGCACGGCTTCCGGGGTCATCCGGTTACCCTGTTCGGCCTGCACCACCACGCGTTGCTGGCGGCCGGCGTTGGCGAAGTCGTTGATCACCGAGGAGCCGAAGGCGGTGGACAGCGCACTGCTGATGGACTCGAAGCTGACGCCCAGGGTGCGTGCCTTCTCGCGGTCGATTTCGACGCGCAGCTGGGGTGCCTCGGCGAGGCCTTCCATCATCGCGTAGAGGATCTTCGGGTTGCCGTTGGCCTGTCCGAGCAACTGGTCGCGGGCCGCCAGCAGTGCCTCGCGGCCGAGGCCGGCGCGGTCCTGCAGGCGCAGCGAGAAGCCACCGGAGTTGCCCAGGCCGTCGATCGGCGGCGGCGTCACGGCCATGATCGCGCCGTCGCTGATACCGGCGAAGCGCTCGTTCACCGCGGCGGTTTCCGCTTCGGCGGACTGCGACTTGTCGCGCACGGACCAGTCCTTCAGGGTCGGGAAGGCCAGCGCGGCGTTCTCGCCCATGCCGGAGAAGCTGAAGCCCATCACCAGGAAGGACGAGGCCACGGCCTCACGCGAAGCGAGGAACTTCTCCAGCTCCTGGCCGGTGACGTCGGCCCGCGCGCGGGTGGCGCCCGGCGGCAGCTGGATGTCGACGATCATGTAGCCCTGGTCTTCCACCGGCACGAAGGATTCCGGCAGGCGCAGGTAGCTGTAGCCGAGCAGGGCGAGGATGCCGGCGTAGATCAGCATGTAGCGCCCGGCGCGTTTCACCAGCGCACTGTTGAGCCGCGTGTAGCGCTCGGTCAGGCGCGTGAAGCCACGGTTGAAGGCGCCGAAGAAGCCGCGCTTCTCATGATGGCCCGCCGGGATCGGCTTGAGCAGCGTGGCGCACAGCGCCGGGGTGAAGGTCAGGGCGAGGAAGCCGGAGAACAGGATCGACACCGCCAGCGACAGGGAGAACTGCTGGTAGATGACGCCCACCGAGCCGCCCATGAAGGCCAGTGGCAGGAACACCGCCGAGAGCACCAGGGTGATGCCGATGATCGCACCGGAGACCTGGCTCATCGCCTTGACCGTGGCCTTCGCCGGGGACAGGCCTTCCTCGGCCATGATCCGCTCGACGTTCTCCACCACGACGATGGCGTCGTCCACCAGGATGCCGATGGCCAGCACCATGCCGAACATGGTCATCATGTTCACCGAGAAGCCCAGCAGGTACATCATCGTCAGCGTGCCCAGCAGGCACACCGGCACGACGATGGCCGGGATCAGCGTATAGCGCACGTTCTGCAGGAACAGGAACATCACCAGGAACACCAGCACCATGGCTTCGAGCAGGGTGTGGATGACCTTCTCGATGGCCACGTCGACGAAGCGCGAGGTGTCGTAGGGCACCGAGTACTCGACGTCGTCGGGGAAGTTCGCCGACAGCTCGGTCAGGCGCTCCTTCACCAGGGCAGCGGTCTGCAGGGCGTTGGCGCCGGGGGAGAGCTGGATCGCGCCGGCCACGGTGGGCTTGCCGTCCAGGCGAGCGGTGAAGTTGTAGCTTTCGCTGCCGACTTCCAGGCGCGCCACGTCGGCCAGCTTCACGCTGGAGCCGTCCGGATTGGCGCGCAGGACGATGCGGCCAAACTCCGCCGGGTCGTCCAGGGTGCCTTTCACGGCGAGGGTGGCGGTCAGCTCCTGCTTGGTGCTGCCGGGGGAGGCGCCGAAGCTGCCGGCCGGTACCTGCACGTTCTGCCCGCGAATGGCGTTGCCCACGTCATCGATGGACAGGCCGTAGCCGACCAGCTTCTGCGGGTCGATCCACACGCGCATGGCGGCTTCGGAGGAGAAGAACTGCAGCTTGCCGACGCCCTGGACGCGACGCAGCTCGTTGTTGATGTTGCGCGCGGCGTAGTCGCCCAGGGCGGTGGTATCGGTGCGCTGCGAGCCTTCCTTGTAATTCAGCGCGTAGATCAGCAGGAAGCCGGCGCTGGTCTGCTCGACCTCCAGCCCCTGCGTGAGCACGGCCTGGGGCATGCGTGCCTCGGCCTTCTTCAGGCGGTTCTGCACGTCCACCTGGGCCAGCTCGGGATTAGTGCCGGGCTGGAAGGTGACCACCACTTCGGCCATGCCGTTGGAGTTGCTGGTGGATTCGAAGTAGAGCAGGCCCTTGGCGCCGTTGAGCTCCTCCTCGATCACGCTGGTGACCGAGTCCACCAGCACCTGCGCCGAGGCGCCGGGGTAGGTGGCGGTGACGGTGATCTGCGGCGGCGCCACGCTGGGGTATTGCGCTACCGGCAGTAGCGGAATCGCCAGCAGGCCGGCCAGGGAAATGAACAGCGCCACCACCCACGCGAAGTTGGGGCGCTTGATGAAGAACAGTGACATGGGGAATTCCTCGGCGCTGCCCTACTGGCGCGACGCCTGCTGTTGCTCAGGGGCGTGACGGGCCTCGACCTTGGCGCCGGGCTGCAGGCCGGTCAGGCCGCCGACTATCACCTGGTCGCCGCTGGCCAGGCCCTGGCTGATCTGCCAGCGCGCGCCCTGCATGGCGCCGGTCTGTACCGGGCGCGTCTCGACACGGTTCTCGGCGCCGATCACCAGCACGTGGGCGGTACCATCGGTGGCGCGCTGCACGGCGCGCTGCGGCACGAGAATGGCCTTGGCGTCGGTACCCTGGGGGGCAGTGACGCGCACGTACATGCCGGGCAGCAGCAGGCCGTCGGCGTTGTCGAACTTGCCGCGCAGCGAAACCTGGCCGGTGCCGCGGTCCACCGAGATATCGGTGAACAGCAGCTCGCCCTGGCGCTCGTACGGGGTGCCTTCCACGCGCAGGCTCAGCGCCTGGCTCTGGCCGGCGGGGAGGTTGCCGCTCTTCAGCGCTTCACGCAGGCGCAGGGCATCGGCCACCGGCTGGGTGAAGTCGGCATAGATCGGGTCGAGTTGCTGGATGCGCGCCATCAAGGTGGCGTCACCCTGGCCGACCAGCGCGCCTTCGGTCACCAGCGCGCGGCCGATACGCCCGGAGATCGGCGCCTTGACCGAGGCATAGCCCAGGTTCAAACGCGCGGTTTCCAGGTCGGCCTGGGCCGAGCGCACGGACGCCTGGGCACTGCGCAGGTCGGCGGTGGCGGTGTCGAAGTCCTGCCGGCTGACCGCTTCGATCTTCACCAACGGCTCGTAGCGCTTCACCCGCGCCTGGGCTTCCTGCTGCGCGGCCTGGGCTCGCGCCAGTTCGCCTTCGGCGCGGGACACTGCGGCCTTGAGTGGCGCCGGGTCGATCTGGAACAGCAGGTCACCGGCCTTGACGTCGGCGCCTTCCTCGAAGCGCTTCTGCACCACGATGCCCGCCACCCGCGCCCGCACTTCGGCGACGCGCATCGGCTCGATGCGCCCCGGCAATTCCGCCGTCAGGGTGAGGGCTTCGGGCGCGACTGCTACCACATCCACTGGCCTTGCCGTCTCGGCGGCCGCCTGAGGTTCGCCGGATTGTCCGCAACCCGCCAGCGCCAGCGCTGCCACCAACGCACTGATTGTCCCTACTGCACGCAACCTGCCCATGATTCACCCGGGTCTGTCTATCTGGAAGGTGCGTATGATCCTTTTAAACTCAAAATGAGTCAATAATGTCTCATTTGCTTCTGTGGTGTATAAAATGTGTCATGACCTTTCAAAAGAGAGGCCTTTTTCTGCACAATGAGACGATCCGCCACCTGACAAGAGGCCCCGAATGACTCTCTCCGCCCACGATGAACGTCTGCTCAAGGCGCTGGCTGTTGCCATCGTCGACCGCCCCAGGGCGACGCTGAAGGAGCTGGCGGAGTCGGCGGGGGTGAGCAAGGCCACGCTGCATCGCTTCTGCGGCACCCGCGACGGGCTGATGGAAATGCTCGAGGACTATGGGCACGTGGTGATCCGGCAGATTCTCGAAGCTGCCCAGCTGCAGCAGGCCGAACCCCTGGAGGCGCTGCGGCAGTTGATCGCCGAGCACCTCAAACATCGCGATATGCTCAACTTCCTGCTGTTCCAGTACCGCGCGGAAAACCTCGACATGCAGGCGACGACCGAACGCTGGAGCTACTACACGGAGGCGGTGGACGCCTTCTTCCTACGCGGTCAGCAGAGTGGCAGGTTCCGTATCGACATCACTGCGGCGGTGTTCACCGAACTCTTCCTCTCCATGCTCTACGGCATGGTCGACGCCGAGCGCTACGGCCGCGCGGCCAGCTCGAGTTCCGCCCAGGTACTGGAGCAACTGTTCCTCAATGGCGCCTTGGTGAAGCCATGAACTGAGGCCGCACCGCGGCCGGAAGAGCGCTGGAGCGGTGGCCGGGCAGGGCGGTTTTCCGTACCATTGCCGGCCCTTCGAAGTCCCCGTTCCGAGTAGATAAATGAAACCCGCCCGCCTGCGTGCCGATGTCCTGGCCGGACTCACCACGTCCTTCGCGCTGGTGCCCGAGTGCATCGCCTTTGCCCTGGTCGCCCACCTCAACCCGCTGATGGGGCTGTACGGCGCCTTCATCCTCTGCACCCTGACCGCGCTGTTCGGCGGCCGTCCCGGCATGGTCTCCGGCGCTGCGGGCTCGATGGCGGTGGTAATCGTTGCGCTGGTGGTGCAGCACGGCGTGCAGTACCTGCTGGCCACGGTGCTGCTGGGCGGGGTGATCATGATCCTGTTCGGAGCGCTGCGCCTGGGCAAGCTGGTGCGCATGGTGCCGCACCCGGTCATGCTCGGCTTCGTCAACGGCCTGGCCATCGTCATCGCCCTGGCGCAACTGGAGCATTTCAAGGATGGCGAGCATTGGCTGAGCGGTAATCCGCTCTACGTGATGCTGGGCCTGGTGGCGCTGACCATGGCGGTGGTCTATCTGCTGCCGAAGCTGACCCGCGCGGTGCCGCCGGCGCTGGTGGCGATCCTCGGCGTGGGCCTGCTGGTCTACCTGCTTGGCCTGCCGACGCGCACCCTGGGCGACATGGCGCACATCGCCGGCGGCCTGCCGACGTTCGCGCTGCCGGACATCCCCTGGAACCTGGAAACCCTCCGGATCATCGCGCCCTATGCCTTCCTGATGGCCATGGTCGGCATCCTGGAAACGCTGCTGACCCTCAACCTCACCGACGAGATCACCGAGAGCCGCGGCTTCCCGGACCGCGAGTGTGTGGCGCTCGGCGGCGCCAACATCGTTTCCGGGCTGTTCGGCGGCATGGGCGGCTGCGCCATGATCGGCCAGACGGTGATCAACCTCAGCTCCGGTGGCCGTGGCCGGCTCTCCGGCGTGGTTGCCGGGGGGATGATCCTGCTCTTCGTGCTGTTCCTCTCGCCGCTGATCGAGCGGATTCCGCTGGCGGCGCTGGTGGGCGTGATGTTCGTGGTGTCCCAGCAGACCTTCGCCTGGGCCTCGCTGCGGGTACTGAACAAGGTGCCGCTGAGCGATGTGCTGGTGATCATCGCGGTGACCGCGATCACCGTGGCAACGGACCTCGCCATGGCGGTGTTCTGCGGCATCATCCTGGCGGCGCTGGACTTCGCCTGGAAGCATGCCCGCGAGCTGTACGCGGATATCCATGACGAATCGGATGGCAGCAAGCTGTACCGCGTCCACGGCACGCTGTTCTTTGCCTCCACCACGCCCTTCCTCAACCAGTTCGACCCGGCGGGCGACCCGCAGCAGGTCACCCTGGACTGCGCGCACCTGAGCTTCGTCGACTACTCGGCCATCGCGGCGCTGATGACCCTGCGCGAGCGCTACGCCAAAGCCGGCAAGCAATTGCGCGTGGTGCACCTGTCCGAGCGCTGCAAGCAACTGCTCAAGCGGGCGGGTCTGCAGGCCGCCTGAGTGCAAGGGGAACAGGCCCTTCGCTGTGCATGTGCTGTGGGGGGATTGCCGTGGAAGGCAGCTTCGCGCTGAATCGGTGATCCAGGAGGTGTAGGACCGCGCTCGCTGCTGCAAGGAGCGTCAGGCGGATCCGCCGCTGAGCTTTTCCCAGACGTATTCGAGCGTGTCGGCATCCAGCATGAGCTGGCGGGCGGCGCACCGGATGCGTCTTGCCTGCTCGGCGCTGACGCTGCAGCTGCTCAATTCGCAGAGCAACTCGGCGGCGACTTCATTGTTGAAGGCGGTGGTGCGTACGGCGCGCAGCACGTCGCAGTTCAGGTTTCGCATGGGGGCTCCGATAGGTGGTGGGTCAGCGTCGGGGAGCGCTTCACCCGCAGGGGGCTCGGTTCAGCGTTTCACCTCGATGACGAGGATGCCTTCGGAGCTGCGGACTTCGCCATCGAAGGATTTCGGACCTGTGGCGACTGCTTGGGGGGCTGATCAGCTGCTGCACATGAATGTGGCAAGCAGGCGAGCCGCCAGGTACAGGCCGAGCCCGAAGATCAGGTGAGTCAGCAAACTGTGCAGGCGGGCTTTGGCAGGATTGGAACTGTTAGCCGCGGCGATACCCAGGCCGAGTGCCGGCTGCATCAGCAGGAGTGGCATGAGCACCGTCACCAGACCGAACAGCAGGGCGGGCATCAACACAGGTTCACAAATCCAGGGGGTGTCGAGGATGACGAGGGCCAGTGCGAAAAGGATGCCGGTCAGGTAGTGGGTGATCCATCCCAGCGCCCGCTCACCGCGCACGGGGGCCGCCCTGCCGATGGCGGCGTGGCGGAACTGCCCGCGCGGCATGTGGCCGACCCAGCGGCCGACCAGCGCATAGTCCAGCGACGGTATGCCCAGCAGGCGCTTGCGCAGGATGCTCCAGCCGTCCATCAGCAGGGTGGCGCCGATGCCGATGGCGGCGATGTGCAGCAGGGTAAAGAGGGAGTAAGGCATGCGGGGCTCCTTGAGCGAGTCGATGGAGCCCAGCATCCCGGTTCAAGTGGACTTGAGGTCAAGGGCCGGCGGTGGGGCGATTGCCCAGCGAAGATCCGATCACGTAGAACACCCCGCCGCCAATGATGAAGGCGCCGAGCATGACGAACACCCAGTGCGGGGCGAACAGTGCCAGGAACCAGCCCACCAGGATCGGCCCGAAGGCGCCGCCGAGGTTGGCCAGGTTCTGCGTACCGTAGTAGATGCCGCGCAGGTGCGGCGGGGCGATGCGGTCGATGAACATGTACTCGGCGGGGATCACGATGATTTCGCCCAGGGTGAACACCACCATCGCCAGCCCCCAGTGCCAGAGGCTGTGGGAAAGACCAAAGCCGATGATGCCGAGCACGAACAATCCCAGGCCGACGATCAGCCAGCGCTGCAGGTGCTCGTTGCCGATGCGCTTGCCCAGCAGGTACTGCAGGGCGATCACCGTCACCGCGTTCACCCCGAGCAGGGTCTGGATCACCTGGTAGGCGTATTCCGCCGTTCCGGTGGCCACCAGGTACTGGGACAGGTAGGCGGAGAACTGGCCGAACACCACGGCGGTGAGCACGCCGCCGATGGTGAACGACATCAGCCGCTGGTCCTTCGCCAGCACCCCCATCACGGCAATGAAGGACGGCGGCGCCGTCCCTTGCGCCGGGCGCATGCTGCGGTCGCCGTAGCGCAGGAAGGCCAGCAGGAAAAGGCCGCCCAGGGCTGCGGAGACGACGAAGGGAACATGCGTGTGCCACTGCGCCAGTGCCGCGCCGATGAAGGGGCCTATGGCATAGGCGAGGTTGATCAGCGTGTAGCGGACGGAGAAGGCGCGGCCTTGTTCTCCGGCTGGCAGCAGGCGGCCGAAGAGGGTCTTCACCACCACGTCGGTGACCGAGTAGGCGAAGTTGAAGCCCAGCAGGAACAGGAAGAACAGCCACAGCTGGCTGGTCAGCAGCATGCCGGCGAAGGCGGCGACGAAACAGCTGCCGAAGCCGAGGATCAGGCGAAAGCCGGGCATCCGGTCGATCAGGAAGCCGCCATAGAGGCTGAGCAGCGAGCCGCCGAATAATGCGCCACCCATGATCAGGCCGATGCGGTTGACCGGCAGGCCGAACTGGGTGGAGAGATAGATGACCAGGTAGGGCAGGGTGATGGCCCGGCCCATGGTCAGCAGGAAGGTGCCGCCGAGCAGCAGGTTGATCTGTAGCGGGTAACGCTTGAGGGCGACGAGCATTCCATGCCTCGGCTGTCGATAGGGGCGGGTGGGCTCCCGATCCTATCAGCACCAGCTTGGTGCATGGCAAGCGCCGGCGGCTCTGGCGAGCCCCCGGCGTGCCCGCTGGGTCAGCTGCTGCCCTTCTGCCTGGCGCGCAGTGCCTTGACTGTCTCGCCACCCACGCCCCAGCTGTCGGTGGGGATTTCCTGGATCACCACGAAGGTGCTCGCGGCCGGCTTGCGCAGCACGCGTTCCAGCAGTTCGGTGACGCCTTCGATGAGTTGGCGACGTTCATCGGCGGTCACGCCTTCGTCGGTTACCTGGATATTCACATAGGGCATGTTGGTTCTCCGTTGTTGTTCGCGACGGGGCTGCTTACCAGACCCCAGTGGTGGAGCCGCCATCGACGTTGAGCACGGCGCCGCTGACGAAGGTCGAGTCGGTGAGGTAGAGCACCGCTTCGACGATATCCTGCGGATTGCCGATCTGGCCACTGGGCGACAGGCTGCGCAGGAAGGCGTGGGTGCCTTCATCGCTGGCGTGCAGCGGCGTCTCGATGATCCCCGGCGCCACGGCGTTGACCTGCACCCGGGACGCCGCCAGCTCAAGAGCCAGGCCGCGCACCGCGCTGTTCAGGCCACCCTTGATCAATACCGGCAGCAAGGCCGGGACCTTCACGTTGGGCTGCATGGCGATGGACGCGGTGATGGTGACGATGTGCCCGGAACCATTGGCCGACATATGCCGGGCGGCCGCCTGGGAAGGGTAGAAGAAGCCCATCAGGTTGGTGCCGACGATGGCGTTGACCTCTTCCTCAGTGTAATCAATGACGGGTTTGGGGATGAAGATGCCGGCGTTGTTGATCAGGATGTCCACTCGGCCGAAGGCTTCGATAGCCTGGGCGAACAGGCGGCTGGCGGTTTCCGGCCGGGCGATGTCGCCGGCCACAGCGAGGAAGTTGTGCGGGTTGCCCAGCTTCGCCGCGGCTTCCTCCAGGCGCGCCTGGGTGCGGGCGTTGCCGACCACGTTGTAGCCGCGTGCCAGGTAGGCGCGGGCGATAGCGAAGCCGAGGCCGCTGGAGGCGCCGGTGACGATGACGGTCTTGCTCATGGGGGAATCTCCGAGAATGGGGCGGGGCGGAGTGCCCGCGTCTTGGAGGCCAATCTAGGCGGCATTCGCTGCTTGAAAAATGAGGCCCATGGCATTTGAATTGATACTTCATGTAATCAATTGGGCAGGCCATGACTCGCCACTTCGACGATCTGCAACTGGGCAGCATCGAGCTGTTCTGCCTTGCCGCGGAAAGCGGCAGCTTCACTGCCGCCGCCAACGCGGCGGGAATCACCCCGGCGGCGGTCAGCCGCTCGGTGGCGCGACTGGAGGAACGCCTGGGCGCGCGGCTGTTCGTGCGTACCACGCGGCAGATGCGCCTGACCGATGACGGCCGCAACTACTTCGAGCAATGCCGCCAGGCGCTGACCCAACTGGTGGACGCCGAGCGCGCTGTCAGCGGTGGCCAGAGCGTCGTGTCCGGGCGTCTGCGCATCAGCGTGCCCACGCCCTATGCGCACTACCGGCTGTTTCCGTTGCTGCCCGAGTTCCGCCGACGCTTCCCACAGGTGCAGGTGGATGTGCATGTCAGCAACCGCAACATCGACTTCGCCAACGAGGGCTATGACCTGGCCATCCGTGGTCGCGACCCGGCGGATTCCACCCTGGTGGCGCGGCGCCTGGAGGACGCGGAGAACGTGATTGTCGCCACGCCCGAGTACCTGGCGCACGCCGGTACGCCGCAGACACCGGAGGAACTGGTTCATCACGAGTGCATCCAGTTCGAGTTGCCCAGTACCGGGCGGCGCGTGCCCTGGTCGTTCCGGGTCGACGGCAAGCCGGTCGAGATCGAGACGTCCGGCAGTCTCACGGTGCTGGAGGATTACCTGGCTACCGCCAGCCTGGCCAAGTGCGGGGGAGGGCTGATGCAGGCCTACCGCTTCACCGTGGAGGAGGAGTTGAAGCGGGGCGAGCTGGTGGAAGTGCTGAAGGACTACGGCCGGACCACACGGCCATTCCT
The DNA here is from genome assembly GCF_001675465.2 of Pseudomonas sp. AU12215. Lineage (NCBI taxonomy): Bacteria > Pseudomonadati > Pseudomonadota > Gammaproteobacteria > Pseudomonadales > Pseudomonadaceae > Pseudomonas > Pseudomonas sp. AU12215. The sequence continues at coordinate 168,616 of NZ_MACM02000009.1, read as the reverse complement.
GCTGATCTACCCCCACGCGCGCCATGTCCCGTCGCGGGTGCGTGCATTCATCGAGTTCATGCTGGAAACGCGCCGCCGGTGAGCGCTGGAGAAACGGACGATGTGGCCGCGCCAGCGGTTGTAATAGTCGTTTGTGCGACGCATTCGCATTTACAAGTAATTTACATCTGCATACACTTTGGCTCCCCGCTGGCGCTCCACCACGCTGGCATTTGCCAACCCGAGTCATTGCGCCTTCAGAGCGCAAACCTCGCACCGAAGGATCCTTTAGCAGATGAAAGACGTAGCGTCGGGAGCGCTCCTGCTCGGTCTCTCCACCTTTGCTCTCTCCGCGGTCGCCGCCCCCGTGGTCATCGACCTGCCCAAGCAGCCCCTGGCCGCTGCCCTGGAGCAACTGCAGTCCGCAAGCGGAATGCGGATTTCCTATGATCGTGCCCAGGTCGCCAAGGTTGGCGCGCCGGCACTCAAGGGCAACATGGAGGCGGGCGAGGCGCTCGACCGTCTGCTCGCGGACAGCGGCCTGCAAGGCACGGTCGACGGCAACAGCGCCCAGGTCAGCGGCACCGTGCGCAGCAAGGCAGCGGGCAACGACAGCGTTGACCTGGGCGCGACCGAAATCGTCGGCGCCGCCAGTGTGGCGCCCGGCACCACCGAAGGTACCGGCTCCTACACCACCGGTGTGATGCAGACTTCCACCAAGCTGAACATGACCGTCCGCGAGACGCCGCAGTCGGTCAGCGTGGTCACCCGCCAGCAGATGGAAGACCAGAACATGCAGGACCTCGACGACGCGATCCGCGGCGTCACCGGGATGACCGTGCAGCAGTACGGCCCGGCGCGGGTGAGCTACGCCGCACGCGGTTTCGACGTCGACAACATCATGTACGACGGCCTGGCCACCAGCATTTCCACCTACACACAGGACGTGATTTCCGCGGCGGACCTTGCGATGTTCGACCGTGTCGAAGTGGTGCGCGGCGCCACCGGCCTGATGCAGGGCGCCGGCAACCCGGCCGCTGCCGTCAACATGGTGCGCAAGCGCCCGACCCGGGACTTCCACATGAGCCTGGAAGGCAGCGCCGGAACCTGGGACCGCTACCGCAGCCAGGTCGACGTCTCCGGCCCGCTGAACAGCGAAGGCACCCTGCGCGGCCGCGCGGTGGCCGCCTACGAGACCCGCGACAGCTTCCAGGACGTGGTCAGCGGTGAGCGCGGCGTGCTCTACGGCATCACCGAAGCCGACCTGAACCCGGACACCACCCTCACCCTGGGCGCTTCCTACCAGAACGACAACAAGAACGACAACTGGGTGGGCCTGCCGGCGCCGCTCGGCGGCCGCCACCTGGATCTCAAACGCTCCGATTACTACGGCGCCGACTGGTCCTACTGGGATACCACTACGACCCACCTGTTCGGCGACGTGGTGCACCGCTTCGACAACGGCTGGCAGATGAAGGTCGCCGCCGACAAGTTGTGGGCGCGCATCGACATGCTCGGCCTGTACAACAGCTGCTACTACACCGAAGGCTGCCCGACCATGACCATGGGGCCGGGAAAATACGCCTACACCGACGACCACCAGAGCTACGACGCCTTCGCCAACGGCCCGTTCCAGGCCTTTGGCCGCGAGCACGAACTGGTGTTCGGCGGCAGCTACCGCGAAGAACGCTTCGACGGCCACGGCGGCTGGGGTGACCTGACCTACAACGATGGCTCGCCAGTGACCCCGTTCGACCCGACGAAGTGGGACCCGGGCTCGGTGCAGAAGCCGAACATCGACATGAGCCTCTGGAACATGAAGCTCGACCAGGAGCAGAAGGGTGCCTATGTCACCACCCGCCTGAACGTCGCCGACCCGCTGAAGATCATCCTCGGCGGGCGCCTGGACTGGTACGAGGCGGACCCGCACAACGACACAGGCACCCAGAAGGTCACCCGCAACGTCACCCGCTACGCCGGCGTGGTCTACGACCTGAACGACGTGTACTCGGTCTATGCCAGCTACACCGACATCTTCAAGCCGCAGAGCAACTTCGACGCCAGCGGCAGCCTGCTCGACCCGATCACCGGCAAGAACTACGAGATCGGCCTGAAGGGCGAGCACTTCGGCGGTGCGCTGAATACCCAGCTCGCGATCTTCCAGATCGACCAGGAAAACCGCGCCACCGACGACACCAGCGGCCCCTCGCCGTGCCCCAGTTCGCCAACCTCGATCTACTGCTCGCGCGCCTCGGGCAAGGTGCGCAGCCAGGGCGTGGACATGGAAGTCAGCGGTGCCATCACCGAGAACTGGCAGGCCATGGCCGGCTACACCTACGTCGACGCCAAGTACAAGCACGACAGCAACGAGGACAACGTCGGTAAACAGTTCGACCCGAGCAAGCCGCGCCACCTGTTCAAGCTCGCCACCAGCTACACCCTGCCGGGTGAGCTGCACCAATGGCGCGTCGGCGGCAACCTGGTGACCCAGAGCCAGACCGAGGACACCACCACCGGCTTCCAGCAGGGCGGCTACACGGTGACCAACGCCATGCTTGGCTACAAGGTCAACGAGAACATCGACACCCGGGTCAACTTCAACAACATCTTCGACAAGTACTATTACAGCGGGATCAGCTTCGGCAACCTGAACTACGGCGAGCCGCGCAACCTGATGTTCACGGTGAAGTACTCGATGTGATCCGCCTGGCCGGATGAGCGACACGAAAAAGCCCCGCAGCGCGGGGCTTTTTGCTGTTTGTAGGAGCGGACTCTGTCCGCGATCGACTTATCGCCACTCCGACCGACCAGGGAGCAGGGCGAGGTCATCGCGGACGGAGTCCGATCCTACGCTAATCAGAACATTGCAGCCCTTAGGGCGCATCGCGCGCAGCGTTGTCCGCCGCGAAGTGCCGGCGGATAACCTGTCCCAGGTTATGCGCCCTATGTATGCGCAAGGCTCGCTCAGGCGCGGCCTTCGGCTTTTTCGAACAGCTCCAGCAGGTCGCGCAGCGTGCTCTCCAGATACTCGCCCGCGCGGTAAGCCGGCTTGAGCGCATCGCCACCGGCCACCACTTCCTGCGGCCGTTCGATGAAGCAGCCCACCGGCTGGAAATCGCCATCGAGCACCAGCACCACAGGAATCAGGATACGGTCCAGCGCCATGCGCTCGCGCAGATCGTCCTCGGCGCGGCCCTTGGTGATCACGGCCAGCTCCACACGGGGTTGCAGGCGCTGCAGATGGTCCATCACGGTGACGTTGATCTGGCAGTCCGGGCACCACATCTCGCCGGCGATCAGCAGGCGATAGCGGCCCTCTATGGCCTGGATGCGGCGCAGGGTTTCGGCGCTGATCGAACCGGGCTCGGCCAGTTGCTGCTGGACCTTGCGGACGCCAGCGATCTCGTCGGGCAGGCCGTGGGCGACGAAGGCGTCGAAGCCTTCGCCGATGGCGAACAGTTCCTCATAGGAGGCCATGGGGATTTCCTTGAAACGGGTGATGGGCTCATCCCAGCAGAAATCCCCGTGGCCGGCAATCCGGCCGTCAGGCTTTCGCGGCCTGCGCCTTGGCTGCCGCCAGGTAGGGCGCCAGGCGCCGGCCCATTTCCTCGCCCAGGGCCTGCAGGCCGCTGAGCGGGCGGACCATTACCTCGAACTCGACGATCTTGCCGGCTTCGTCGAAGCGGATCATGTCGATGCCCTTGAGCTCCTTGCCGCTGACGGTAGCGCTGAACTCCAGCACGACGTTCAGGCCGTCGCCGGTGGCGAGTTCGCGGTGGTAGGTGAAGTCCTCGAACACCTGCAGCACGGTGTTGAGGATGGTCGAGACCACCGGGGCGCCGGGGTAGGGCGTGTGCGCCATGGGCGAGCGGAACACCGCGTTGGGCGCCAGCAGTTGCGGCAGGTTGGACAGGTTCTTGGCAGCCACCATCTGGTGCCAGCTGGCCAGGGAAGCGGCGGCCTGGGGATGCAGGTTCAGTGCGGTCACGGGAATACCTCCTGAGGGTTCTTGTTGTTCACTCAGGACGATACGGCCGGGTTGGCGAGTCGCTCAATGATCGGAAATGACAGAAGACTGATCCTGGCGTACAGCCCATCAGTGCGTGGCCGGGTTGATCAGGTAGCTCATCAACTGCGGATCGTCTCCTGGCTCGACGTTCTGCACCGGGCGCGGCAGGTCGGCGAATACGGCCTTCCAGAAAGCTGCCGCGACCTCGTCCTGTGCGTAGAAACGCACCAGCCAGGGCCCCGGATTGCCCAGCAGAACCTGGTTGGCCAGCGCGCGGCCGATACCGAGGCGGCGGTACTTCTTCAGGACGAACAGGTCCGATAGCTCCAGCGCATCGATGCCCGGCAGCTCGCTGCCTTCCACCAGCAGGAAGCCGGCGATGAAGCCGTCGGCGAGGATCAGGTTGGCGCTCCACTCCGGCTCGCTCCAGTAGCGCGCCAGGTGCTCTTCGTGGATGTAGAAGCGGCCGTCGACCTCGACGTCCTCGTCTTCCCAGTCCGATGACTCGTAGGCGTAGTACTGGTAGAGATTGCGGATCAGGTCCTGGTGCTCGGGGCCGGCCTGCACCAGCTGGATGGAAAGATCGTTCATAGTCGGGAGGCTCGCGGCGAGTCGGAGGAGGGCGCGTGGCCGCCATTGTCGCCCATTCCCATCGCAATGCCAGTGGCCGAGGGGTTTGAAGCTTGCAGTGGCGCGATGCGATGATGCTGTCGCATTTCCCTTCGAGATTCCGCAGTGAGAACCGACAGCCGCCTCTCGCGCATGCTCCACGTGCTGCTGCACATGGCCCGTGACGACCAGCCCGTGACCTCCGAGCACATCGCCCGGATGCTCGGCACCAACCCGGCCGTGGTGCGGCGGACCATGGGCGGCCTGCGCGAGGCCGGCTACGTGCGCTCGGAGAAGGGCCACGGCGGCGGCTGGACGCTGGACTGCGACCTGGCCCGGGTCACGCTGCTGGACGTCTACCGCGCGGTGGGCAGCGAGCGCCTGTTCGCCATGGGCTTCGACAACGTCCACCCGGACTGCCTGGTGGAAAAGGTGGTCAACGCTGCGCTGCAGGACGCCATGGAGCAGGCCACGGCGATCCTCCTGGAACGCCTGGGCGCCGTGTCGCTGGCCGATCTCGCCGAGCGTTTCAGCACGCTTTACCCGCAGGACCGCTGACCCTCCCTCGATGAACATCGCTCGATACCGAGCGTTGACCCTGTGTGTTCAATCACGATACTTTAAAAGTAACGAAAGAATCCGAACCCACCAGGAATCCCTTCATGATCGACCTCCTGAACTCGCCGCTGGCCGGTGCGCTGTGGACCTGCCTGGCGCTGGCCATCGCCGCATCCGCCCTGTCCATGACCGTCACCCAGACCGAACTCTTCGCACCCCTGCGCGCGCTGGCCTGGAAGATTCACCCGCAGGTCGGCCACCTGTTCCAGTGCTTCTACTGCTTCAGCCATTGGGTGGTGATCGCCGGCACCCTGGTCTACCGTCCGGTAGTGATCGCCAGCGGCTGGGCGGCGGTCGACTGGCTGGTGGCGACCTTCTTCACCGTCGCCTTGACCGCTCTGTTCTGCGGCCTGCTGTTCAAGGTGTTCCTCACCGCCATGGCCAAGGCCGTCCGCGAGCGGGAACTGAAAAAGCTGTTCGCCTCCGAATGACGTCGAAAGGACTCGCCGTGAACCACTCCGAACTGATGGCCCCGTTCCACGATCCTGATGCCGCCGCGCGCTATGCGGAAAATCCGCCGCGTTTCGTCCCCGGCCTGTTCGACCTGCACCGCATGGCCGCCATCCTGCTGGCCGAGCATGCGCCGCCCGACGGCCACCTGCTGGTGCTCGGCGCGGGCGGCGGCATGGAGCTGCGGGCCTTCGCCGAGGCCCAGCCGTCCTGGCGCTTCACGGGCGTCGACCCTTCTGCCGAGATGCTCGCGGTGGCCGCACAGATGCTGGGGCCGCACGCTCGTCGGGCCGACCTGCTGCAGGGCTATATCGATGACGCACCGCCAGGCCCGTTCGACGGTGGCGCCTGCCTGCTGACGCTGCACTTTCTGCCCGAGGCGGAGCGCCTGCGCACGCTGCGCGAGATCCACTCCCGGCTCAAGCCCGGCTCTGCCTTCGTCATGGCGCACCTGTGCGTACCGCAAGGCACTGGCGAACGGGCGCGCTGGCTATCGCGCTATGCCGATTTCGCCGTCAGCTCGGGGATGGAACCGGCCAACGCCCAGCAGGCTCGCAGCGCCGTGGATGCGCACCTGAACATCCTCACTCCCGAGCAGGACGAAGCGCTGCTCTGGGAAGCCGGCTTCAGCCGCATCGAGGCCTTCTACGTCGGTTTCGCCTTCCGCGGCTGGGTCGCGCTCGTCTGAGCGCCCTTGCAAGAGCTGTGTCTGCTAGATTGGCGTCCCGTTTCGCCGGACGCCAGTCGATGCAGATTCCTTCCTCCCACGTCATCCACCAGACCGGGCACTGGCTGCTCAACCACCATCTGGCGTCCGCCCTGCCGGGTTACCTGATGCTCGGTTCGAAGCAGCCGGTGGGCTCCCTGGCCGACCTGCCGGAAGCCGCGCTGGCTGAAATGGGCGGGCTGATGGCGAAGGTCCAGCGCATCCTCGAACAGACGCTGCAACCCAAATGGCTGTACATCGGCCGCTTCGGTCACTCGCCAGGCTTCCCGATCCACTTCCATTTCATCCCGGTGTACGCCTGGGTGGAGGAACTGTTCTGGGCCGATGAGCGCTATCGCACGCTGAGCCGGTTCGCCCATATCGAGGATGCCGCCACCCAGACCGACGGCGCCGAGCTGACCCTGTTCGTCTGGCGCGAGTTCGGCGAGGCGCCCGTACCCCCAGCGCTGCAGGGGCCGTCGATCGGGCAGGTGATCGAGTTGCTACGCGGTCGCTTCACCCAGGCCCAGTGATGCGAGCAACCAGTCATGGAACAGCTGCGCGGCCGGCGACAGTTCTCGATGGCGTAGCGACACCAGGTATTCGCCGCGCTCGGTGACCATGGCCAGGTCGGTCACCCGTTGCATCTCGCCGCTGGCCACCGCTTCGTCGGCCATGAAGCCCCAGGCCAGGCCGATGCCCATGCCCTGCTGCACGGCGCGGTAGGCGAGGGTGAGCTGGTTGAACACCGGGTCGCTTTCCGCCGGCTGGTAATCCTTGCCGAAGTGGCCGAACCAGTCGTGCCAGTCCAGGCAGCTCCAGGCCGAGGTATCCAGTTGCACCAGCGGCGCGGCGGCGAGCTGGTCGAGGCTGGTGATGCGCGAAGCGTCGAAGTCCGGGCGGGCGACGGGGTATACCACTTCCGGCAGCACGAAGCGGCTGTCCAGCGTGGTCCAGTCGCCTGCGCCGTAGAGGATGCCCAGGTCGAAATCCACCAGGCTGGCTTCGTCCATCTCGTTGATCGCGTGCACATGCACGGCAATGCCGGGATGCGCCTTGTTGAACTCGATCAGCCTGGGGAACAGCCAGAACTGCGCCATCGCGTGGGTCGCCAGCACCGACACGGCGTTGCTCTGATGCACGTTGCGGATGCGTCGCACGCTGTGCTGCAGGCGCTCCAGCAGCATGTCCACGGTGCTCAGCAGCTCCGCGCCGGCAGCGGTGAGGGTGACGCCACGCGGTTTGCGCTCGAACAGCGGCACCTTGAGGCTGCTTTCCAGCGCCCGCATCTGCTTGCTCACTGCGCTCTGCGTGAGGAACAGCTCGGTGGCGGCCTGGGTGAAGCTGCCGCAGCGGCCAACGGCCTCGAAGGTGATGAGGGTTTCCAGCGGCGGCAGGGTGCGCAGATATCGGCTGATGACGGGGCTCCAGTGAAAGCGTCTGGCATTCCTCCGGGGAATGCCTCGGTGCGGATTTATCCTTGGTCAGAAGCTAGCACAGCCGCTACCGTGGCGGCACTTTCTAGGCATTCATTGCAGTATCGAGGTCGTTGGAGATGAAACGCGGGGTGGTCTACGCAGGCATGGCAGGCGCAATCTGGGGCGGCGTGATCCTGGCGCCGTCGCTGGTGCCGGAATTCAACCCGCTGCTGATCAGCTCCGTGCGTTTCGCGCTGTATGGCGCCATCTCGTTGCTGATCGCCTTGCCGGTGGCCCTCGGCCTGTTGCGCCGGGTCAGCCGCGAAGACCTTTCGATGCTGGTGCGCCTGTCCCTGGCCGGCAACCTGCTGTACTTCGCGCTGCTCTCGGCGGCGGTGCAGTTCGCCGGAGTGGCGGCGGCCTCGCTGATCAACGGCATCATGCCGCTGGCGATCGCCTACCAGAGCCGTTCGGAACATGATTCGCTGCCGCTGTCGCGGATGAAGCTGCCGCTGGCGCTGGTGGCGCTGGGCATCCTCTGCATCAACCTCGACCCCTCGGCCCTGATGGCGTCCGGCAGTACCTCGGGCGAGCGCATTCTCGGCATTGTCTGCGGCTTCTGCGGCGTAGCCTGCTGGTCCTGGTATGCCAGCGCCAACGCGCGTTACCTGAAGGCCAGCCATTTCAACAGTCATGAATGGTCGACGCTGATCGGCGTGGTGACGGGCGTGATGGCCGTGATACTGGCGGGCGTTGGCGTGCTGATTGCGCCGCAGGCAGTGCCCAGTGGCATTTCCACGGAGCGCTGGATGGCGTTCCTCTGGGTGTCGCTGTTCCTCGCCGTGTTTGGTTCCTGGGTCGCCAATGGCCTGTGGAACGCGGCGACGCGCCGCTTGCCGATGAGCCTGGGCGGGCAGTTGATCGTCTTCGAGACGTTGTTCGCCTGCGCCTATGCTTACATTAACGAGCAGCGCTTGCCCGGTCCGGTGGAAGCGCTGGCAATTGTTCTGCTCACCGTTGGCGTGCTCTGGGCCATCGGCCTGCACCGCGCGCCGGCGCAGGTTCCGGCTCGCGCCGTGGAGTCCTGAGTCAGGCTCTCGGCGCGCCTTCCAGGCGCGGGCTCCAGTCTTCCACCGCGCCGTTCTCCAGGCGCCGTGACAAGGTTCGGCGCCAGTTCGGCGGCAGCGGCAGTTCCAGGCATTCGCGCAGGATATCGGCATCCACGCGCTTGTCGAACAGCACGGCGGAGAGCCGTTGCAGCGACCAGTCGGGATACGGACGCTCGACCACTTCCAGCGTCGCACCGGCGGCCACGGTGCCTTCCTCCAGCACCCGGTAGTACCAGCCGGTACGTCCCGACTCCTGCACCCGCAGGGCCATTTGCATCACGTCGAAGCGGTCGTTGAGCTTCCAGCAGGGCATGCGCCCCTGCGACACCTCCAGTAACGCCGTGCCGGCGCGTATGCGGTCGCCCAGGCAGAGATCGCGTTCGGTCCAGCCGGTGCTGCTGAAGTTCTCGCCGAATGCGCCGGGCTGGCTCAGCAGCGGGTGTTCGCCCAGTTCGGCGGACCAGTCGGCGTAGTGCTCGCGGGGGTAGTGGTGAATGGCCTTTTCCACCCCGCCGTGCACGCGCAGATCACCTTGCTCGTCGCTTTCCAGGCCCAGCCTGGTCACCCTCAGTGCCGCCTGGCGCGGCAGCTTGGCAATGGCGCTGCGCGAGCCTGGCCGGGTGAAAGGCACGGCGCGGCCAGTGAGCAGGGCATCGAGGCGAATGGAGGGCAGGTTCATCGCGGAACACTCCTGGTGAAGCGGGTAAATATGGTGTCGATCAAAAACTACATGGACAAAATCTGCCAGATCGGTAGGCTCTGTCAAGGTTTTGATTCGATACCAAGATTCATTCCAGTCCGATTCTTCGTCGAGAGATTTCCATGCAGAAGTACCGTCTGATCATTGAGCGCCATGGCCGGTTGCTCGGCCATTTCGATTCCGACCTGCCGTGGGCGAAGGAGGCCGTGAGCAGCATTGCCTGTTGTCTGGGCGAGCTGGGTTATGGCCTGGAACTGCTGGTGGCCGACAGCGAGCGTCGCCTGTTGGAGAGTTCTCCAGAGGGCATCAAGGTGCTGAGCAGCGAGCCGCTGTATCGACCCCTGGCGTTGGACAAGCTGTAGGCCAAGAGCCCGGCAGAGCTGGCCCGTCAGCCCAGCTTCTGCGCCAGTTCGCCGATGAACTGCCGCAGCCACTGGTGGTGCGGCTTGTTGTGCCGGGCAATGTCCCAGACCATGAAGCAGCGGAAGGACGGCACCGGGAAGGGCACCGGGCTCACACTCAGGTCGGCCATCGCCGCGTAGCTTTCGGCAGCGAAGCTGGGGATGGTGGCGATCACGTCGCTGCTCATCAGCGTCGTCAGCGCGCCACTGAAGTGCGTGAAGGAGGCGGTGACGCGCCGTGCGTAGCCTGCCGCTTCGAACATGTCGTCGATGAAGCCGCGCCGGCCGTCGTAGGAGACCCGCACGTGATTCGCGGCGAAGTATTCCTCCAGGGCAATCGGCTCGACCGCCGCACGGTCACGGGAGCGGAACAGGCACGAGTAGGACGACGAAAACAACACCTGCGACGAGTAACTGGTGTTGAAGTCCTTGGGCTCGCTGCAGATCACCAGGTCCATGTCCGGGTCCTGCAGGGACTGCTTCCACAGCGAGCTGTTGCTTTGGTGGAAGGCGAAGCTCACACCCAGGCCTTCCGCGGCTGCGGCATTGACGATGCGCGGGGCGAGGTAGGCCTCGATGTCGTCGGACAGGCCGATATTGAACACGTAGCTGGAATCGCGCGGCGAGAAATCCGGCTCGGCGCCCAGCACCCCGGAAATAGACGTCAACGCCTCGGCGATCTTCGGTGCCAGCTCCATCGCCTTGCGCGTGGGCTGCATGCCGGAAGCCGTGCGGATGAACAGCTCATCGCCGAAATGCTCGCGCAGCCGGCGCAAGGCCGAGCTCACCGCGCCCTGGGTTACGTGCAGCATGGCCGAGGCGCGGGTGGCGCTGCGCTCGGTCATCAGGCAGTGGAAGGTGAGCAGCAGGTTCAGGTCGATCCGCGCGATATTACGTACGTTAATCCGGCTCATATTTCCTAATCGTTTGCCCTGCGGTCGTGGGGCTTCCTAGTCTGGCGTCCACACAAACATAACAAGGGATGGAGAGTCCTGTGGACGCGATTTCGCAAAGCGTGGGTGCTAGCAGTATCCATACCAGCAAAGGGCAGTCGGATATCCGCAAGCGGGCCATGGCGGTCGGCATCGGCAACTTCATGGAGTGGTTCGACTTCGCCATCTACGGCTACTTCGCCGCCGTGATCGGTATGCTGTTCTTCCCCTCCAGCGCGCCGGGCGTGTCGCTGCTGTCATCGCTGGCAGTGTTCGCCGTCGGCTTTCTTTCACGGCCCTTCGGCGCGCTGATCCTCGGCCCTGTCGGCGACCGCTTCGGCCGCCGCGCGGTGCTGATCATCACCGTCTTCGGCATGGGCGTGTGCACCACCATCATCGGCCTGTTGCCCTCCTATGAGGCAATCGGCATCGCCGCGCCGATCCTGCTGATCGTCATGCGCTTCATCCAGGGCATGATGGTCGGCGGCGAGTGGTCCAGCGCCGGCATCTATATCGTCGAGAGCGCACCGTCGAACCGCCGCGCCACTGCCGCCAGCGTGATCACCGGCACGGCGGGGCTGGCCTTCCTGTTCGGCACCTTCACCGCGGCGAGCATTTCCTCGGCGCTGGACGATGCGCAACTGGCGGCCTGGGGTTGGCGCCTGCCGTTCGTGGCGTCCATCGTGATGACCGGTATCGCCGTGTTCATCCGCCGCAAGCTGGGCGATACGCCGGTCTACGAGGAAATGGTGCGCCAGCGTGATTCGCACCAGGTCCACGCGCCGAGCAAGGCCGTGCGCCGCCGCGCCTTCATCACCACCTTCGCCTTCTCCGCGCTGTTCGGCGTCTCGCTGTACTACTTCATCACCTACGCCAACAACCATTTGGTCAGTACCGTCGGCCTGCCGCGCAGCAGCGCGCTGTGGCTGTGCAGCATCGCGCTGGTGGTCTACGTCATCGTCAACCCGCTGATCGGCCGCCTCAGCGACAGCATCGGCCGGCGCAAGCTGCTGCTCGGCGCGGCTGCCGCGCTGACGGTGCTCGCCTATCCGATCTTCCTGCTGCTCAACACCGGCAACCCGCTGGCGATCCTCGTCGGCCTGACGGTGATGGGCGTACTGGTGGCGATCACCGCGGTGATGGACGTGGTGTTGCTGGTGGAAGTCTTCCCGGCCTCGATCCGCTCCACCGGGGCTGCGCTGGGCCACAACCTGGCACTGGCGATTCTCGCCGGCCCCGGTCCCTTCATCGCCGCGGCGCTGATCCGCCAGACCGGCGACGCGAATCTGCCTGCGGCTTATCTCGCCGTGGTGTCCCTGGTGTGCCTGCTGGTGCTGTGGAAGACCCTGCCGGAAACCCGCGACAACGACATCAACCGCTTCTAGTTCCTTATCACCCGCAGTCAGGAGTCCCCATGACCCGTGTAGCAATCATCCAGGCCGCCGCCGTTCCCTACGAGCCGATGGCCAGCGTCGAGAAGGCCGGCGGCATCCTGCGCCGCGTGGCGGAGCAGGGCGCCAGGCTGGCGGTCTTTCCCGAGGCATACATCGGCGGCTATCCCAAGGGCGCCAGCTTCGGCAGCGTGATCGGCAACCGCAGCGGCGCCGGGCGCGAGTTGTACCAGCGCTACGTCGAAGGCGCCGTGGCGCTGGACGGCCCCGAGCTGGCCGCGCTGGCCGAGTTCGTCGAACAGACCGGCGTGATCACCGTGGTCGGCATCATCGAGCGCTTCGGCCGCACCCTGTATTGCACCGCCGTTACTTTGGTGCCGGGGCGTGGGATCGCCAGCTACCACCGCAAGCTCATGCCGACGGGCCAGGAGCGGCTGGTGTGGGGCTTCGGCGACGGTTCGACGATCGAACCGGTGAACAGCGAGATCGGCGTGCTGGGCAGCGTCATCTGCTGGGAGAACTACATGCCGGCGCTGCGCCAGGCCATGTTCGCCCAGGGCGTTGAGCTGTATTGCGCGCCGACCGCCGATGATCGGCCGTCCTGGGCCAGTTCCATGCAGCACATTGCCCTTGAGGGGCGGGTGTTCGTGCTCTCCGCGTGCCAGGCCATCCGCCTGGGCGAGTATCCGCAGCAGCACCGCGAGGCGTTCGGCCTGGACTTCAAGGAAGACGATTACGTGATGCGTGGCGGCAGCATGATCGTCAGCCCGCTGGGCGAGGTGCTGGCCGGGCCGGTGTTCGACTGCGAGACGGAGCTCTATGCCGACCTCGACATGGGCCAGCTCAACCAGGGCAACCTCGATTTCGACGTGTGCGGCCACTACGCGCGGCCGGACGTGTTCGAGCTGAAGGTGAATACCGCGCCCTTGCGCCCGGTCACTTTCGAGGGTTGATCGCCAATGCCCGGTGCCATCCGGCACCGGGCTTTCCCTGCCTCAGCGACCCACCCGTTGCTGCAGATGTGCCGGATGGTGCTCGCCGACGCTCTCGATCTGCCGCAGCGCGGCTTCGATGGCAGCCAGGTCGGTGGAGTCCAGTTCCAGCGTTGCCGCGCCGAGGTTTTCCTCCAGGCGATGCCTTGGTGGTGCCGGGAACCGGCACGATCCAGAGATGCCGCGCGAACGGCCAGGCGATGGCGATCTACGCGCGCATCACGAGCAGGAAGGACAGAATTGCCCTGCGAAACGTCTGGAATGGGCTTTACTCAAGGACTTTCAACATGATTGGACGGCGGCACGCCAGGCCATTCATGAGAGTCCTTCATGATTCCAAACGCGTTTCCCCCCTTAATCTATGGCGCGCGTCAACCTACTGCATTTCCACCTGGCCAAGGCGCTGGACAATGGCCTGGCCCGCGAGGAGCTGATCCATCACTCACCTGGCTTCCTATTCCGGCGGGCTTTCGACCTCTACCGCAGAGGGCTTCGCCCGCCCAGTGTTTGCCGAGCGCGATGCCGCCTGAGGAGTACTGCATGGAATACCGTTACCTGGGCCGCAGCGCCCTGAAAGTCTCGCCCCTGTGCCTGGGCGCCATGATGTTCGGCGGCGAGACCGACGAGCCGACCTCGCGGCGCATCATCGACAAGGCCCGGGAGCAGGGCGTCAACTTCATCGATACCGCCGACGTCTACCACAAGGGCCGTTCCGAAGAGGTGGTCGGCCGCGCGGTCGCCGCCCGCCGGGATGACTGGGTGATCGCCAGCAAGTTCGGCAATGCCCTGGGCGATGGCCCGAACCAGCGCGGCCAGTCGCGCAAGTGGATCTACCAGTCGGTGGAGGACAGCCTGCGCCGCCTGGGCACCGACTACCTGGACATCCTCTACTTCCATCGCACCGACGTCGCCGCGCCGCTGGAAGAGGGCCTGCGCGCGGTGGGCGAGCTGATCCGCCAGGGCAAGGTGCGCTACTACGGCCTGTCCAACTTCCGCGGCTGGCGCATCGCCGAGGTGGTGCGCCTGGCCGACCAGCTGGGGATGGATCGGCCGATCTGCAGCGAGCCGCTGTACAACCTGGTGGACCGTACCGCCGAGGTCGAGCAGCTGCCGGTCGCCGGCCACTTCGGCATCGGCGTGGTGCCCTACAGCCCATTGGCCCGCGGCATACTGACCGGCAAGTACCGGCCCGGCGCCGAACCGCCAGTGGACTCCCGCGTTGGCCGTGGCGATAAACGCATTCACCAGACCGAATGGCGTCCCGAATCCCTGCAGATCGCCCAGCGCATCGCCGAGCACGCGGTGGCCCGCGGTACCACGCCGGCCGCGTTCGCCCTGGCCTGGGTGCTGAACAACCCGTTGGTCAGCTCGATCATCGCCGGCCCGCGTACCGAGGCGCACTGGGACGGCTACCTGCCGGCACTGGACCTGCAACTGACCGCCGAAGACGAGGCCCTGGTGGACAGCCTGGTGCCGCCCGGCCACGCCTCCACTCCCGGCTACAGCGATCCTGCCTATCCCGTGGAAGGCCGCCCGGCCCGTTGAATCACCTTGAGGAGCAATGCCGATGAAGACCCTTGGATATGCTGCGCAGAACCCGCAGGACCCGCTCGCTCCCTTCACTTTCGAACGCCGCTCGCTGCGCGACAATGACGTGGCGATGGACGTCCTCTACTGCGGCGTCTGCCACTCCGACCTGCACCAGGCGCGCAACGACTGGGGCTTCAGCCGCTACCCGATGGTGCCGGGCCACGAGATCGTCGGCCGGGTCAGCGCCGTCGGCTCGAAGGTCACCCGCTACCGGGTCGGCGACGCCGTGGCGGTGGGCTGCATGGTGGATTCCTGTCAGGTGTGCGATCAGTGCCGCAAGGGCGAGGAACAGCTGTGCCGCGAAGGTAACACCCAAACCTACAACGACCGTGACCGCGTGACCCGCGAGGCGACCCAGGGCGGCTACTCCAAGCAGCTTGTGGTGCGCGAGGAATTTGTCCTGCGCGTGCCGGACGGCCTGGACCTCAGCAGGGCCGCGCCGTTGCTGTGTGCCGGTATCACCACCTATTCGCCGCTGCGCACCTGGCGCGTCGGGCCGGGCAGTCGTGTCGGCGTGGTCGGTCTCGGCGGGCTGGGACACATGGCGGTGAAGCTGGCGGTCGGCCTGGGCGCCAGCGTCACCGTGGTCAGCCGCACCGCGAACAAGCGCCAGGATGCCCTGGAGCTGGGCGCGGATGCGCTGCTGGCGTCCTCCGACGCCGCTGCGATGAAGGCCGCCGCCAACGGCTTCGACCTGATCATCGATACCGTGCCGGTAAAGCATGACCTCAAGCCCTACCTGCCGCTGCTGGACGTGGATGGCACCCTGGTGCTGGTCGGCCAGGTCGGCCCGCTGGACGAGATCAGCACCGTACCGCTGCTGCTCGGCCGGCGGCGCATCGCCGGCTCGCCCATCGGCGGCATTGCCGAAACCCAGGAGATGCTCGATTTCTGCGCCAGGAAGAACATCCTGCCGGAGTGCGAGATGATCCGCATGGACGAGATCAATCAGGCCTACGAGCGCATGGAGCGCTCCGACGTGCGCTACCGCTTCGTCATCGATCTCGCGACGTTGGTCTGAAGCGCCGCGCCGGGCGTTTTCGGTGAGCATGTCGACGGGGAGATAGGCAGGCCGAAACCTCCAGGACGGCGCGTAGAATGTGCGGGCCACTGTTGAGGGGCAGTTGCCCCTCGACGCGGGCCTTGCCCGTGACCGTCGTTGCTGAATCCCAGGCCGTCAGCCCGCCGTAGGCCGGTAGCCGCAGGTTCAGTCAATCATGCCCGGCGAGCGACGGCACATCGGCTGGCCGCCTGCTGCGCCTACAGCGTGACCACCACCTTGCCGAACTGCTGGTTGGATTCCAGGTAGCGGTAGGCCTCGACGATCTCGTCGAAGGCGAAGGTGCGGGCGATCACCGGGCGCAGCGAGCCATCGGCCAGACCGGCGAGAATGTAATCCTCGGCCTCCTGCAGGCGCAGCGGATCTTCGAGTACCTCGTAGACCCGGAAGCCGCGCAGAACCAGCGAGCGACTGAGTACCTCGAAGAGGGGGAAGGGCGTGGGCTCGGGGCTCAGGCCGCCGTACTCGATGAGGATGCCGCCTTCGGCCATGGCCGCGGTCAGCGGTTCGAAGATGGGGCCGCCCACCGGGTCGAACACCACCCGTACGCCGGCCTTGCCGGAAATATCGAGCAGGCGTGAGCGCAGGTTCTCCTCCTCGCTGGCGATGACCTCGGCGGCGCCGGCCTGCAGCAGGGCTTCGCGTTTGGCCGACGTGCGGGTCACCGCAATGGGCACCGCGCCTGCACGGCGGGCGATCTGGATGGCGGCCAGGCCGACGCTGCTCGACGCGGCGGTGATGACGACGAAATCTCCCTCGCGCAGCCCGGCTACCTGGATCAGCGCGCCATAGGCGGTGAGGTACTGCATCCAGGTGGCCGCGGCGTCGCTCCAGGCCTGCCCCGGCGGGTTCTTCACCAGGCGGGCTTGCGGGACCACCAGGCGCTCGGCGTGGGTCGGGTCCTGCTGCATCGAGGTCGGCGGCAGAATACTCACCGCGTCGCCCGGCGCGAACCCGCGCACCGCGCTGCCCACCGCCTCGACCACGCCCGTGGCTTCCAGCCCTAACCCGGAGGGGAACTGCGGGCTCTCGATGTAGCGATCAGTGCGCAGCAGCGCTTCGGCGCGGTTCAGTCCCAGGGCTTTGACCCGGATACTGACTTCGTTCACGCCGGGTTGGCGACCCTCCACCGGCTCGATGCGCAGGACCTCCGGGCCGCCGAACTGGTGGAAACGCACGGCGCGCGTCTTGATGCTTTCCATGTGATGCTCCCATACGAAATTGATTTGACGTAAAGCGACTATCAGCCATGGGATTCGCCCGATAAATGGCGTATAGAAACACTCAGCCGAAATCAGGAATTTCGAATGGATCGACTGACCAGCATGGAAGTCTTCGTTCGCGCGGTGGACCTCGGGTCCTTCGCTGCGGCGGCGGATGCCCTGGAAATGTCCGCGCCCATGGTGGGCAAGCATGTGCGCTTTCTCGAAGAGCGCCTGGGTGCCCAGTTGCTGCTGCGCAGCACGCGCCGGCAGAGCCTGACCGAGGCCGGGCGGATCTACTACGAACGCTGTCGCGCGCTGCTGGCCGATGCCGAGGCGGCGGACATCCTTGCCACCGGTGAGGTGTCCGAGCCGCGCGGCAGGCTGCGGGTGGCCATGCCGGTGCATTTCGGCCGGCGCTGCGTGGCGCCGGTCCTGCTGGAGCTGGCGCAGCGCTACCCGCAACTGGAGCTGGACCTGCGTTTCAGCGACCGGCTGACGGACCTGGCGGAAGAGCAGATCGACCTGGCGATCCGCACCGGCGAGCCGCAGCCCAGGGATGGCATCATCGCACGCCGCATCGGCCGGCAGCGCATGGTGGTCTGCGCGGCGCCAGCGTATCTGGCGGTCCATGGACGGCCGGAAGGCATCGCCGAGCTGGCGGCTCACCGCCTGCTGGTCTACCACCGCTCCGGGCGGATCAACCCCTGGCTGTTTCCTCGCGAGGGGCAGGCGCAGGAAGAGTTCGCGCCGAGCTCCCGGTTGCGCTTCGACGACCTGGCCGCCATAGCCGATGCGGCCGCACGCGGCATGGGGCTGGCGTGGCTGCCTTACTGGCTGGTGCGGGAAGTCATCGCGCAGGGCGCGCTGGAGGAGTTGCTGCCAGGGCAGCCGGGTTTTCTCTACGACGTGCACGCGACGTGGCTGCAGACTACTCAGCTGCCGCGCAAGGTGCGCCTGGCGATCGATGCGCTGGTCGACGTGATACCGGGCCTGGTCATGCCGGCGGGGCAGGAATAGGGCGGCCCTGGAGACCGCCCGGCGGCGTCATCTGCCCGGCGTGAGTTGCAGGACACGGTCGCGGCCGCCTTCGGCGAGCAGGTAGCCGCCCTTGCCGTCCGGCACGATGGATTGCGGGGCCTTGAGGAACGACAGGATGGTGTGCGGTTCCCCCTTGCCGTCCCATAGCAGCAGGCGGGCACGGTGGGTGGCGTCTTCGCTGATCCACAGGCCGCGGGCATCGCACATCAGAAAGGTCGGCTGGTTCAGGCCCGAGAGCAGGATGGGGTCCTTGCCGTCATCGCTGAACTGGTGCACCACACCTTTCTTCTTCTCGGTGTAGAGCAGTTTGCCGTCGGTGCAGCGGGTGACGGATTCGGTCTCCTGCAGCTTGTCGCGCAGCACGGTCAGCTCGCCGTCGCTCCAGCGGTAGCGCAGCAGACGGCCATCCTCGCGGCGGTCCTCGATGGCGTAGAGATTCTCGCCGTCGTCCCACAGGCCCTGTACCGACTGGCCCATGAACAGGTCGGTGATCTTGCCATCCTTGAGCAGTTGCACCGGCCTGCCGTTGGACTCCTGGCTGAACACCCAGCCGCCCTGCGCGGCGATCATGCCGTCAGGCTTGGATAGCCCGTCGACCATGATCCGGCGCTGGCCATCGGCGGCGATGCGCAGGATGTTGCCCTTGTCCTTCTTCAGCTCCTGGCTGACCAGCAGGCCGCCATCGGCAAGCGGCACCAGGGATGCAGCCTTCTGCACGTTCTGGTGCAGAACCGCGACGGACCAGCCATTGGCTGCCTGCACAGGGTAGAAGTCCTGCCAGGCGAAGAAGGCCAGGGCGGCGGCGATGACGAAACTGGTACCGGTCAGCGCCAGGCGGAATAGCGGGCGACGGGCCGGGCGCGCGGAGGTCTGGGACATGTATCGGCTGCCAATACAGAGGTGGGCGACACTGGGGCGTTCCTTGTGGTTTTGTGCCTTCCTGGCGTCCAGTGTGCGGGCCGGCATGGTAACCAGACAGTTCATCGGCGGGCTAGGGCGAAAGGCAGTGATGCTCGTCACGCCGTTGAAGATGCGGACACAGAAGCAATTGTGGTCCGGCCGGCCCTATTGGGACGAATGTGCCGCGAATGGGTGGCTATCGCTGGGGTAATTGCGGCTGTTTGCCGCGTTTGTGGCTATTTGCCGGCCATGCGGGAGAACTGGGAAGACGGCTTGATGGCCAATGGCCTACAATTCCCCCGTCCTTTGCTGAGGACAATCCAGACGGCTGTTGCGGACAGGAAGTCCGCAACAGCCGTTTTCTTTTCTGCGCTTCACTGCGCCGGACGCATCGCCGGCACCGCTTCCAGCTTCTGCAGCCGCAGCGGCGCGCCGCGCAGGAAGGTG
The DNA here is from genome assembly GCF_001675465.2 of Pseudomonas sp. AU12215. Classification (NCBI taxonomy): domain Bacteria; kingdom Pseudomonadati; phylum Pseudomonadota; class Gammaproteobacteria; order Pseudomonadales; family Pseudomonadaceae; genus Pseudomonas; species Pseudomonas sp. AU12215. Next base: position 149,062 of record NZ_MACM02000009.1, on the reverse strand, counting down.
CTGATCTGGCTGGCATCCATCGGCTTGCCGAACAGATGGCCCTGCGCACAATCGCATTCCAGCTGCTGCAACTGGCGAAACTGGACGGCGTTCTCGACGCCCTCGGCGATTACCTTCAGCCCCAGTTCGCGGCCCAGCGCCAGCGCATTGCGCAGTACGATCAGGCGGCGCGGGTCGCCATTGTTCACATCGGCCACCAGGTGGCGGTCGAGTTTCATCTCGGTGAAGGGCAGCTCCATCAGGCGCTGCAGGGTGGAGTGTCCGCAACCGAAGTCATCGATGGCCAGGCCGCAACCCAGCAGGCGCAGGCGCAGCACGTTCTCCAGGCTCAGCGGCGGAGCATGCAGTGGCGAGGATTCGGTCAGCTCGAAGGTGATCCGCTGGGGCTCGATGTCCAGCCCGCGCAGATTCCTCTCGACGGTGGCGGCAAAGTCGATCTGGGCGATCTGCTCGGCTTCCAGGTTGAAGGACAGCTTCAGCTCGTTGCTGCCCTGTGCGCGCAGCGCTTCGACGGCCTGGGTCATCAGCTCGAAGAGCATGCCATCGAGCTTGCCAGCGCGGCGCAGGGAGGGCAGGAATTCAGCGGGCAGCAGGACGGCGCCGTCTTCCAGCTGCCAGCGCGCGAGCACTTCGAATCCATAGACCTGGGCAGTAGCGACATTGACCTTGGGTTGCAGGTAGGCGCGCAATTTTCCCCGCGCCGGCAGGCCTGATGGTTCGCCATCGTCCGTCGTGCCGTTCTCCGCCAGCGGCAGGCCGAGCTGGCCACTGCCTGGCTGGAAGTCGCTGAGCAACGCCCGCAGGCGCTCCAGAGTGGCGGCGTCGTTGCCCAGCCAGAAGACCTTCATGCCCTGCAATTGCAGGAGGTGCGAGAGGGCGCTCCAGGTGCCAGGGGCCATTTCCCCGCTGACCACCACGCCATGGGCCAGTCGCTCGCGGGCAACCGTCTGAAGGAATTCCAGACGGGCCACCGGATCGATGCGCACATCGCAGATCAGCAGGTGGACGCCCCCTTGGCTGCGCAGCCGATCCAGTGCGAATGCGTTGCTGGAAACTTCGGACAGGAAGCTGTAGCCCAGATGATGCAGAGCGGTAACGGCGGTCGAACGGTGCAGGCCGGAAGCCTGGAGTACCAGCGCAGAGAGCGGAGGCATGGATTTTTCTCATGGAAGATTGGCCCTGTGCATTCTCACGAACGTCGCCATCGATGTGAGGCGGAGGATTCCAGTTCTTCTGTCAGGGAAATCTCATCGGAACTGCTACCGGTTTGTCAGCTCCTTCCATGGTCCTCGCGGAAGAGGTTCGCTGCCACGTTCGCCGGGCGTGGTCATGCAGCACCGACTTCGAGGGGGCGAATGCCCGCTGGCACATCCTCGTCTCCCGATCATCGAGGCCAGCCCCTGACCGAGCCCGCCCAGCAGCTTCGGCAAGGCCGGCCGCGATTGGATGTGGCGCAGGTGCCGCCAGTTCTGGCCTGAGCCTTCCCGACAGGGACTCCAGGGGAAAATCCGAGGTCGACCCTCGTGGCCTCCCATGTTAGGGTCCCTGTGCTCCCTTTCACGTCCGCACCGGCCGCCCACGGCTGCGCGGCACGCCCTGAACAAGGAGAAATGGCTCATGTCACGTCCCGCATCGAGGGGACCTGTCGACACGGCCATGGCCCCGCAGAGCGAGGCCTCAGCCACTGCGCTGCTGAACCTGTGGCTCAGCCGACCTCAGCAGACCGCAGTGTTCCTGGATGTCGACGGAACCCTTCTGGACATCGCCGAATCACCCGGCGCGGTCGTCGTACCGCCCGGGCTGCTCGATGCGCTCACGCACCTGCAGCGCCGACTCGATGGTGCCCTGGCCCTGATCAGCGGCCGCCCGGTCGAAGAACTCGACCGGCTCTTCCAACCCCTGCGCCTCGCCGCCAGCGGCGGTCATGGCGCCCACTGGCGCGAGAGCGGCGACAGCCCGTTGCGTCGTACCACCAGGGACCTGCCCGCCAGCGTGCGAGTGCAATTGAACGCCCTGGCGAACCGGCATGTCGGAATCCATGTCGAGGACAAGGGCAGCAGCTTTGCACTGCACTACCGCTCCGTACCCTCGCTGGCCACCGATCTGCGCGTCGAGTTGCAGTCGTTGTTGCGCTTGCCGGCAGGTAGCGGATTGCGGCTGCTCAATGGCAAGCAGGTTTACGAAGTCGTCAGCGAGGGCGTCGACAAGGCCCGTGCCGTCCAGCGGCTGCTGGAAGTGCCGGGCTTCGCCGGCCGCCTGCCGCTGTATATCGGCGACGACGTCACCGACGAGCCCGCCATCGCGCTGATGCCGACGCTGGGCGGCCTCGGGCTGTCCGTCGGGCGCGCGTTGCCCGGCGCCAGCGCCGTATTCAGCGATGCGCAGCAAGTCCGTCACGCACTGATGCAAGCAGGAGGAAACCACCGATGACGAACCGGCACGAAGGCGCTCTGGAACTGGGCCTGATCGGCAACTGCCGGGTGGCCGCCCTGGTCAACCCGCAGGCGCGGCTGGTCTGGTGGTGCTACCCGAATTTCGACAGCGACCCGGTCTTTTCCCGGCTGCTGGCCGGGGACGACGAAAAGGGTTTCGCCGATGTGGTGCTGGATAATCAGATCAGCAGCACGTCCGATTACCAGCGCAACACGGCGATCATCACCACCGTGCTGCGCGATGACAGCGGTGGTGCGGTACGCATTACCGATTTCGCCCCACGCTTCCTCGAGCACGGCCACGTCTATCGCCCGGCACAGCTGTGCCGGCTGATCGAACCCATCGAAGGCGTGCCGAAAGTCACCCTGCGCGTGCGTCCGACCCACGGCTACGGCAAGCCCAGCCAGGGCGTCACAGGCTCCAGCCATATCCGCTACCTGGACGGCGAAGAGCCGCTGCGCCTGACCACCGATGCACCGCTGGCCTACATCCAGCACGAAACACCGTTCGCCCTGCGTCACCCGGTGAGCCTGGTGATCGGCCTCGACGAGCCGCTGGACAATGCTCCCGGCGAAGTCGTCCGCGACTACCTCAAGCGCACCCAGAACCACTGGCATGACTGGGTACGTGGCCTGGCGATCTGCTTCGAGTGGCAGGCCGTGGTGATCCGCTCGGCGATCACCCTGAAACTGTGCAACTTCGAGGACACCGGCGCGATCATCGCGGCCGCCACCACCTCCATCCCGGAGGCACCGGACTCCCAGCGCAACTGGGACTACCGCTACTGCTGGCTGCGCGACGCCTACTTCGTGATCCTCGCCCTCAACCGCCTGGGCGCGACGCGGACCATGGAGGGCTACATCGACTTCATCACCACTGTGGCCAGCGGCAACGCCGAACTTAAGCCGCTGTACGGGATCATTCCCAACCAGGACACCACCGAACGCGTCGAGCCGGACCTTGCCGGTTTCCTCAATCACGCGCCAGTGCGTGTCGGCAACCAGGCGGTGGAACAGAACCAGCATGACGTGTTCGGCTCGGTTGCCCTGGCGGTCCTGCAGAGCTTCGTCGACGAGCGCCTGCCCAATCCGAGCAGCGAGGGCATGCTGCAACTGCTGGAAAACCTCGCCGCCAAGGCAGTGCACGCCGCCTTCGAGCCGGATGCCGGCATCTGGGAGTACCGCGGCCGCCAGCGCGTCCATACGCATTCCGCGCTGCTCTGCTGGGTCGCCTGCGACCGCGTCGGGCGCATCGCCAGGCGCCTGGGCCGCAGCGAGGAAGCCGGTGGCTGGATGGACAAGGCGGCCAACCTGCGCGAACAGGTCCTCGCCAAGGCCTGGAGCGAGACGAAACAGTGCTTCACCGGCGCCTTCGGCCACGACGACCTCGACGCCAGCGTGCTGCTGATGAACGAGCTGGGGATCATCGAAGCCGACGATCCGCGCTTTGTCGCGACCGTCGAGTGCATCGGCCGCGAGCTCAACGTCAACGGCCAGATGCTGCGCTACGCCGCGGCGGACGATTTCGGCGTGCCGGAAACCGCCTTCCTCGTGGTGAAGTTCTGGTACCTCGACGCGCTGGCCGCCATCGGCCGTACCGAGGAGGCGCGCCAGCTGTTCGAACAGCTCATCGCCGCGCGCAACCGCTACGGGCTGCTCTCCGAAGACCTGCACCCGCATACCGGCGAACTCTGGGGGAACATTCCGCAGACCTATTCCATGGCGGGGCTGATCAACTCGGCCATGCGTCTTTCCATGGGCTGGGAGGAAGGCCTATGCCGCGCCTCGTGGTGATATCCAACCGGGTCGCGATCCCCGATGAGAACGGCCCGGCGCCGGGCGGGCTGGCCGTGGCGGTGGAGGCCGCCATGCGCAACCGCGAGGGCATCTGGTTCGGTTGGAGCGGCGAGAAGGCCGAGGAGCCGGGCCCGGCGACCGTGGTCCAGCGCGACAACCTGCAGTACATCCTCACCGACCTGCATCCGCAGGATTTCGACGAGTACTACAACGGCTTCGCCAATCGCGTGCTCTGGCCGATCCTGCATTACCGGGTGGACCTCGCCGAGTTCAACGAGGCCGAATTCGGCGGTTATCAGCGCGTCAACGAATTCTTCGCCGAACGGCTGAGCCCGCTGCTGGAGGAGGACGACGTCCTCTGGGTCCACGACTACCACCTGATCCCCCTGGCCTCGGCCCTGAGGCAGCGCGGGCACGGCAACCGCATCGGCTTCTTCCTGCACATCCCGATGCCGCCGGCCGACCTCATCACCGCGTTGCCGCACCACGACGAACTGCTCCGCGCGCTCACCGAATACAACCTGATCGGCTTCCAGACCGAGAACGACGCCAGCAACTTCGCCCGTTACCTCACGCGCGTGGTCGGCGCGGCGACCCCCGATGGCCGGCGCTACCACCTGGAGGACCAGCATTTTCGCGTCGGCGTGTTCCCGGTGGGCGTGGATGCCGCCGGTTTCCGCCGCATCGCCGAGGAAGCATCGCAGAGCCAGGCCGCCGAAGACCTGCGCGAGAGCCTGGGCGGTCGTGCGCTGATGGTGGGGGTGGACCGGCTCGACTATTCCAAGGGCATCGTCAACCGGCTGGATGGCTACGAGCGCTTCCTCGAACTCAATCCGGACTGGCACAACCGCGTGACCTGCCTGCAGATATCACCCGGCAGCCGCCAGGACATTCCCGAGTACGCCGATATCGACGCCGCCGTCAGCGCGCGGGTAGGGCATATCAACGGGCGATTCGGCGCGGTGTCCTGGGTGCCGCTTCGCTATGTGGCGCGCAACCACCAGCGAGCGGACATCGCCATGGTCATGCGCCACGCGCGGATCGGCCTGGTGACGCCGCTGCGCGATGGAATGAACCTGGTGGCCAAGGAATTTGTCGCCGCCCAGGACCCGGACGATCCTGGCGTGCTGATTCTTTCCCAGTTCGCCGGCGCAGCCGCCGAACTGGGAGGCGCGCTGATCATCAATCCCCATGATCGCGGCGCCCTGGCCGATGCCATGGCGCAGGCACTGCGCATGCCGTTGAAGGAGCGCCAGGCGCGCCACCGCGACATGTACGCGGTGCTGGAAGCCAACGACATCCGCTTCTGGGGGCCCAGCTTCATCGATGCGCTGACCCGGCCGGGAAGGGCGCTGAACTGGCTGTCCAATCACTACCTGAGTCACTGACGCAAACAACAAGCCCCGCTTCGGCGGGGCTTTCTTCGAGCGGGCGCTTGCGCTCAGGCGGCTGGTTTCTTGCTGTCGGACTTCGCCCACTGCGACTTCTTCTCGACCTTCACCGCCAGTTGGCCAACGGGGATTTCCTGGATTTCACCGCCCTGGGAGAGGAAGGCAGCAATCTTTTCATCAAGCTCCGAACGTTCGCGAATCAGCTGTGAATCAGTCATGAAGTCACCTATGCGTTGGGGCGCCAAACCGGCACCGGCAGACTACACCTGTTTTGTCGAAAGCGCCGTGTTAGCTCGACCATTTGTCAAAATCACCACTGGTCGTGAAAAAAAGCTATGAATTAGCGCCAAACCTTGTATTCTGCATGGGCTGCCTGCCCAGTAACGAGTTCCGCGACTTGATGTTCTTCTACAAGATGCTCCATCTCCTCGGCACCTCTTCACTACGCATTCAGCTCATCGCCGGTCGGCTTTCGGCCGGCCTTTAGCATTTTTTTAGGAGACAACATCATGTCCGATCGTCAAAATGGCATCGTCAAGTGGTTCAACGCTGAGAAGGGCTTCGGCTTCATCACCCCGGAAAGCGGCCCGGACGTATTCGTTCACTTCCGTCAGATCGAAGGCAACGGCTACAAGTCCCTCGACGAAGGCCAGAAGGTCAGCTTCGTTGTGACTGCCGGCCAGAAAGGCCCGCAAGCTGAACAAGTTCGCGCTGTCTAATCGACATCGCTGACGAAGAAAGCCCCGCTTAGGCGGGGCTTTTTTTTGCCTGTTCGATTTGCTCCGCGCCATTCGACAGCGCAATAAAAAACGCCCGGTGCAGTGCACCGGGCGTTTTTGTTTTGAAGGGGGGTGAGCCGGCCGAAGCGGGCTCACTGGTTCCCGATCATTCCTGTTGCGGGTCGAACTGCTTGTCGCGGATCAGCAGGGCGGGGATCACCCCGCAGATGAAGTAGGCCGCGCCCATCACCAGGAAGCCCACGCCGATGGACATCTGCGTGGCGAGGAAGCCGATCACCGCCGGCGCAATGGCCGCGCCGATGCGACCGATGTTGTAGGCGCCGCCCACGGCCGTACCGCGGAACGCCGCAGCGAAGCTTTCGGTCATGTAGGTCGCGTTCACGCCATACGGAATACCGTAGAGGAAGCCGAACACCACCAGCATCCACAGAATGTTCTCGGGGCTGTGGAACAGCACGATCACCGGCAGGAACACCGCGGTGCCCAGGGCGCCGAAGGAGAATACGGTGCGGCGGCCGAACCAGTCGGCGGCGACACCGGCCAGTACCTTGCCGAGGATCATCGCGGCATAGGTGCCGACCAGGTAGGCGGTCATGGCCTTGAAGTTCATGCCCATCTCGGTTTCCAGGTACGACGGCATCCAGTTGTTCACGCCGTAGTAGCCGAACTGCAGGAAGCCGGCGGTCAGCGCCCAGAACAGGAACATGCGGCTGGCCTTCGGGTCGGCGAAGATCTGGCGGAAGGCGTTCTGCCGTGGAGCGGCAACCGTTCCGGCAGGAGCGTTGGCCTTGCGCTGCTGGCGTTCGGCCTGCGCCTGGACCCAGGCGGCAGGCTCGGGAATCAGCTTGCGCATGGCGATGGCCAGCACCACCGGGATGATGGCGATGTAGAACAGGTAGCGCCAACCGTGGTCCGGCAGGATCCAGCCGGCCAGCAGGGTGGCGACGATGTAGCCGACCGACCAGCCTGCCTGCAGGGTGCCCAGCACGGTGGTGCGGTATTTGGTGGGCACGTACTCGGCCATCAGCGTATTGCAGGCCACGTAAAGGGCGCCGAGGCCGAGCGACGCGACGAAGCGTGCCGCGGCGAACTGCCAGTAGTTGTGGGTCAGACCAAGAACAGCGGTGCCGACGGAGAACAGCACAATGGTCCAGACCACCGTCTTGACCCGGCCGAAGCGATCGCACGCCCAGCCGCCGTAGATCCCACCGAAGGCCATGCCGGCCAGGGTGACGCTGCCCAGGCTGCCGGCCTGGAGGTTGCTCAGGCCGAACTCGGCCTTGAGGCTGGTGAGGCTGTAGGAGAGCAGCATCAGGTCCGCGCCATCGATCAGCAGGCCGATGAAGCAGAAGGCGAAGACGAGCACCCAGGTCTTGTCCTGGGTGGCGGCGGTTGCCGCCGGAGCGGAAGCAGTGTTTTCCATGAACGAATTACCTGTTGTAGTTGTTGGCGGACCGGCGTGCCGGTCCTCGGTAAGCGTGTGGCAGGTGCTTTGGGGTTGGCAGGCGCGGGGGCGTGGCCCCGCGCCGCCTGAGGGGTCAGGCCTGGGCTTCGCGGATCATGTTGCGGGCGATGATCACCTGCTGGATCTGCGTGGTGCCCTCGTAGAGCCGGAACAGGCGGACGTCGCGGTAGAAACGCTCGATGGCGTACTCGCTGACGTAGCCGGCGCCGCCGTGGATCTGCACGCAGCGATCGGCAACGCGGCCGCACATCTCGGTGGCGAACATCTTGGCGCAGGAGGCCTCGGTGCTGACGTTGCGGCCCTCGTCGCGCTTGCGCGCGGCGTCCAGCACCATGCAGCGGGCGGCGTAGATCTCGGCCTTGCTGTCGGCGAGCATCGCCTGGATCAGCTGGAACTCGGCAATCGGCTGGCCGAACTGCTTGCGCTCCAGGGCGTACTGCAACGCATCGGCGAGCATGCGCTCGGCGGCGCCGACGCTCAGCGCGGCGATGTGCAGGCGGCCCTTGTCGAGCACCTTCATGGCGGTCTTGAAGCCGACGCCCTCGACGCCGCCGATCAGCTGGCTGGCCGGGATGCGCACGTTTTCGAAGATCACGTCGCTGGTGTGCGCGCCTTTCTGGCCCATCTTGTGGTCCGGCTTGCCGAGGGAAATGCCCGGCGTGCCGCGCTCGACGATGAACGCGCTGATGCCGCCGGAACCCTTGATCGCCGGGTTGGTGCGGGCCATCACGGTATAGATGCCGGCGTGCGGGGCGTTGGTGATGAAGCGCTTGGTGCCGTTGAGCACGTAGAAGTCGCCATCGCGCACGGCGGTGGTCTTCAGCGAGGCGGCGTCGGAGCCCGAGTCCGGCTCGGTCAGGCAGAAGGCGCTGAGCAGTTCGCCGCTGGCGAGCTTGGGCAGGTAATCGGCTTTCTGTTCCGGCGTGCCGTCGATCAGGATGCCGATGGAGCCGATGCCGTTGTTGGTGCCGATGTAGGAGCGGAAGGCGGGGGAGGTGCGGCCGAGTTCGAAGGTGATGTTCACCTCTTCTTCCATGGTCACGCCCAGGCCGCCGAACTCTTCGGGGATGGTCAGGCCGAACAGGCCCATCTCGCGCATCTGCTGGATGATGTCCTGCGGGATCGCGTCGGTTTCGGCAACCTCGTTTTCCCGCGGGATCAGCACTTCGCCGACGAACTGGTGGATGGAGTCCAGAAGTATCTGCAGCGTTTCTGGGTCTCGGATCATGTGCACTCCTCACAAGGCCCGCGAGCGGGCCAGTCTGGCGAGGCACCGTCACCCGAGATTCAGCGAGCGGCGGCACCTATGTTGTTGACCATGTTGATCAGGCGGGGCCCGATGTCGTCCTCGAGCTTCTCGCGGGTCAGCTGGAAGCTCGGTCCGCCGCAGTTGAAGGCCAGCAGGCCGTACTGCGGGTGTACCAAGGGCACGGCGACGGAGTTGACGTCGCGGTGCCATTCACCGATCGACAGGCAGTAGCCGTAGTCGGTGTAGTCCCTGAAGGCGCGGTCCAGACCCTTGCGGATGGCCGGCCAGTTGTCCGGTTCGCGTTCGCGAACGTGGTCGAGCAGGAATTCCCGTTCGTTCTCCGGCATCGCCGCGAGGCACGCGCGGCCTACCGAACTCCCCGCCAGCGGCAGGTAACTGCCGATCTGCCGGCGCATCGTCATGTTTCCCTGTCCCTGGACCACGTCCAGGTAGACCATCTGCAGGCGGTCGCGGGCGGCCATGGCCACCGCCGCCTGGGCGTGGTTGGCCAGTTCCTCCATCAGCGGGTGGGCCACCGCGCGGATCGACAGGTTCGACAGCATCGCGTAGCCGAAACCCAGCACGCCGACATCCAGCTGGTACTTGCCCGAATGCACCTCGCGCTTGAGGCAACCCAGGCGCATCAGGGTGTTGGTCAGGCGCGTCACCGTCGGCTTGGGCAGGTCGGTCTTGCGGGCCAGGTCCTGGTTGCTCAGCACGTTTTCCCGTGGCGTGAAGCAACGCAGGATCTCCAGGCCGCGCGCCAGCGCCGTGACGAACTGGCCGCTGTTTTCCTCTTCGCTCAGTGCCGTGGCCGGGTCGTACAGGCCGCGTTCCAGCAGGCCGATTTCACCTTCGTTTTTCGTCGGCGCAGCCGAGTCCATCTCCGTCTTGTTGCGGCGCATGGTAGAACCCCTATTCACGGAAAATCAATAAAATAAAATTCAGTTTCGTCAGACGAAATTGTAATGGGTCTGAACTGGTTAGTACAGGCGTGCCGCTAAAAATATATCGGGCTCAGGTTTTAAAGGGCTTTCAAGGCTATTTGGCTCAGCACCGTTTACAGCGCCGATCCAGGATCACTATGATGAAATCGAAATACGGAATGTAGTTTCGTCAGACGAAACAAAGTGAGGTCACAGCTTTCATGAGTACCAGCGTGGTTCATCTCGATATCCAGGCCAACGGCGTGGCGGTTGTCCGCATCGACCGCCCGGAAGCCAAAAACGCCCTCAATGCTGCGGTGCGCCAGCAACTGGCCGAGCACTTCCGCGCCCTGAGCGATAACCCTGAGGTTCGCGCGGTGGTGCTGACCGGGGGAGAGGAGTGCTTCGTCGCCGGCGCTGACATCCGTGAATTCGCCCAGGCCAGCCCCATCGAGATGTACCGTCGCCACACCGAACTGCTGTGGGAAGCGATTTCCCGTTGCCCCAAGCCGGTGATCGCTGCGGTGAACGGTTTTGCCCTGGGCGGCGGCTGCGAGTTGGCAATGCACTGCGACATCATCGTCGCCGGCGAGTCGGCACGCTTTGGTCAGCCGGAAGTGAAACTCGGCCTGATGCCCGGCGCCGGCGGCACCCAGCGGTTGATCCGCGCCGTGGGCAAGTTCCAGGCAATGCGCATCGCCCTGACCGGTTGCCTGGTCAAGGCGCCCGAAGCCCTGGCCATCGGCATGCTCAGTGAAGTGGTGGAAGACTCGCGCACGCTGCCACGCGCGCTGGAACTGGCCGCTGAGATCGCCGCGCTGCCGCCGCTGGCCGTGGCACAGATCAAGGAAGTGATGCTCGCCGGTGCCGATCTGCCGCTGGACAGTGCGTTGACGCTTGAGCGCAAGGCCTTCCAGTTGCTGTTCGACTCGAAAGACCAGAAAGAGGGCGCCGCCGCCTTCCTCGAAAAACGCAAAGCCAGTTTCCTGGGGGAATGAGCATGACCCTTTCTTTCGGTATTGAGCGCATGGCCATCGTCGGTACGGGAGTCATGGGCAGCGGTATCGCCCAGATCGCCGCCCAGGCCGGCATCCAGGTGAAACTCTTCGATGCCCGTGACGGTGCGGCCCAAACCGCGCGTGAAAACCTCGGTCGCACCCTCGCCAAGCTGGCGGAGAAGGGCAAGATCACTTCTGCCGAAGCCGACGCCACCCTGGCTCGTTTGCTGGTTGCCGGTTCCCTGGGCGAGCTGGCCGATTCTGATCTGGTGGTGGAGGCGATCATCGAGCGTCTCGATGCCAAGCAGGCGCTGCTGGCCGATCTGGAAGCCGTGGTCAGCGCCGACTGCATCCTCGCCACCAACACCTCGTCGCTGTCGGTCACCAGCATCGCCCGTAGTTGCCAGCATCCGGAGCGGGTGGCGGGCTTCCACTTCTTCAACCCGGTGCCGCTGATGAAGGTGGTCGAGGTGATCGACGGCCTGGCCAGCGACCCGCTGGTCGGCGACAGACTGGTGGCGCTGGCCGCGCGCATGGGCCATCGCGGCATCCGCGCCAAGGACACTCCTGGCTTCATCATCAACCACGCCGGCCGGGCCTATAGCACCGAAGCCCTGCAGATGCTCAAGGAAGCCATCGCCGAACCGGCCGATATCGACCGCATCCTGCGCGAAGGCCTGGGCTTCCGCATGGGGCCGCTGGAGCTGTTCGACCTCACCGCGTTGGACGTTTCCCACCCGGTGATCGAGTCCATCTACAACCAGTTCTACCAGGAGCCGCGTTATCGCCCGGCGGCGCTGACCCGGCAGATGCTCGAGGCCGGCTTCGTCGGTCGCAAGGTCGGCCGCGGCTTCTATCGCTATGCAGACGGCAAGATGATCGACCCGCCGGCACCGCAACCGGTGCCGAGTGTGGCCGCGCTGCCGCCGGTGTGGATCGGTGCGGAGAACGACCAGGACCGCGAGTTGCTCGGCGAACTGCTGAAGAAACTCGGTGCGACCCTGGAGCAGGGCGGCCACCCCAGTAGCGAGGCGCTGTGCCTGCTCGCCCCTTATGGTGTGGACGCAACCACGGCCTGCCAGAACTTCGGCACCGACCCGGCACGCACCGTCTGCATCGACCTGCTGCTGGACCTGCAGCGCCACCGCTGCCTGATGCAGAACCCGGCGACTGCCCCGGCCATGCGCGATGCCGCCCATGCGCTGCTGGCGGCGGACGGTGCAGGTGTCACGCTCATCAATGACAGCGTCGGCTTCGTCGCCCAGCGCGTACTGGCGCTGATCGTCAACCTGGCCGGCGATATCGTCCAGCAGCGCATCGCCAGCGTCGACGACCTCGACGAAGGCGTGCGCCGCGGCCTGGGCTACCCGCAAGGTCCGCTGGCCTGGGGCGACAGCGTCGGCCCGGCGCGCCTGCTGACCATTCTCGAACGCATGACCGACCTGACCGGCGATGCCCGCTACCGCCCCGGTCCGTGGCTGCGCCGCCGCGCTGCGCTGGGACTGTCGCTGCGCCACGCCGAGCCTGCGCTGGGCTGAAGCCCGGCGCCTACCGATTCAAGGAGATACCGATGCTCAATGCTTATATCTACGCCGGCCTGCGCACGCCCTTCGGTCGCCATGGTGGCGCCCTGGCGCCGGTGCGCCCGGACGATCTGATCGCCCAGGTGATCCGCGAGCTGCTGGCCAGCGCCAAGGTGCCGGGCGAAGCCATCGAGGACGTGATCCTCGGCAACACCAACCAGGCCGGTGAAGACAGCCGCAACATCGCCCGCCATGCCGCACTGCTCGCCGGCCTGCCGGTGACCGTGCCGGGCCAGACGGTGAACCGCCTGTGCGCCAGTGGTCTGGCGGCGGTAATCGATGCAGCGCGCGCCGTGACCTGTGGTGAAGGCGAGCTGTTCGTCGCTGGCGGTGTGGAAAGCATGTCCCGCGCGCCCTTCGTCATGGCCAAGGCCGAGGCGGCGTACAGCCGTGACCTGACAGTATTCGACAGCACCATCGGTGCGCGCTTTCCCAATCCGAAGATCGTTGCCGGGTTCGGCAACGACAGCATGCCGGAGACTGGCGACAACGTAGCCCGCGAATTCGGCATCAGCCGCGAGCAGGCCGACCGCTTCGCTGCCCGTTCCCAGGCCAACTTTGAAGCCGCCCGCCAGGCCGGTTTCTTCGCCGGGGAAATCCTTCCGGTCAGCGTGCCGACCGGGCGCAAGACGCCGCCGAATGTGGTCGAGCAGGACGAGCATCCGCGTCCATCTTCCGATGAATCCGCGTTGGCGCGCCTCAAGCCGCTGTCCGAAGGCGGGGTGGTCACCGCGGGCAACGCTTCCGGCGTCAACGACGGCGCCGCCGCATTGCTGATCGGCTCGGCAGCGGCGGGCGAACGCCACGGCCTCAAACCGCTGGCGCGGATTCTTTCGGCGGCGGCAGTCGGCGTCGAGCCGCGCATCATGGGTGTCGGCCCGGTCGAGGCGATCAACAAGGCGCTGGCCCGCGCCAACCTGACCCTGGCCGACATGGACATCATCGAGATCAACGAGGCTTTCGCTTCCCAGGTGCTCGGTTGCCTGCACGGTCTGGGTGTCGATTTCGACGATGCGCGGGTCAACCCCAATGGCGGCGCCATCGCCGTCGGCCACCCGCTGGGCGCTTCCGGCGCGCGGCTGGCGCTGAGCGTGGCGCGACAACTGCAGCGCAGCGGTCAACGCTATGCGGTGATCAGCCTGTGCATCGGCGTGGGCCAGGGGCTCGCCATGGTTATCGAGCGCGCCTGAGCGCCAGAGAGGAATTGAAGATGGGTGCTTTGAGCGGATACCGCGTACTCGACCTCAGCCGCGTGCTGGCCGGGCCCTGGTGCGGCCAGGTGCTGGCCGACCTGGGCGCGGAAGTGATCAAGATCGAACGGCCCGGCGTGGGGGACGACACCCGCGGCTGGGGCCCGCCCTACATGAAAGCCGCCGACGGCTCGGACAGCTCCGAGGCGGCGTACTACCAGTCCACCAACCGCAACAAGCTGTCGGTGGCGCTGAACCTGGCCACCGAAGAAGGGCAGGCGCTGGTGCGCGCCCTGGCCTGCGAGTGCGACGTGCTGATCGAGAACTACAAGGCCGGTTCGCTGGCCAAGTACGGGCTGGACTACGAGAGCCTGTCGAAAGTGAATCCGCGCCTGGTCTACTGCTCCATCACCGGTTTCGGCCAGACCGGCCCGCGCGCCGAGGAGCCCGGCTACGACTTCATCATCCAGGGCATGGGCGGCTTGATGAGCATCACCGGCGAGAAGGACGGCGTCCCCGGCGCGGGCCCGCAGAAAGTCGGTGTCGCCGTATCCGACGTGATGACCGGCCTGTATTCGGTGGTCGCCATCCAGGCCGCGCTGCTGGCCCGCGAGAAGACCGGCCGCGGCCAGCACTGCGACATGGCGTTGCTGGACGTGCAGGTCGCCATGCTCGGCAACCAAAGCCAGAACTACCTCGCCACCGGGCGCTCGCCGGGCCGCCAGGGCAATGCCCACGTCAACATCGTGCCGTACCAGGTGTTCAGCGCGAAGGACATGGACTTCATCATCGCCTGCGGCAACGACAGCCAGTTCGTCTCGCTGTGCGACGCCATCGGCCTGCCGGAATTGCCGAAAGACCCGCGCTTCACCCGCAATGCCGACCGCGTGCGCAACCGCGACATCATCGTCGGCAAGCTCGCCGAGCACTTCCAGGGCGACACCGCCGATAACTGGGTGAAACGCATCCACGCGATGAAGGTGCCGGTCGGCGTGATCAACGACATCGGCCGCGCGCTGGACGAGCCGCAGGTGGTCGCCCGCGACATGCTGGTGGAGATTCCCCACGCGCAGAACCCGGCGTTCCGCATGGTCGGCAGCCCGCTGAAATTGTCCGAGACGCCGGTGGAATACCAGCGCCCGGCGCCCATGCTCGGCGAGCACACCGACGAGGTGCTCAAGCGCCGCCTGGGGGTCGATGACGCTCGCCTGGCGCAGTTGAAGGCCGAGGGTGTGATCGAGCAGTTGGGAGAATCCTGAGGCCTTCACCCGAACCACCCCCAACCGCAGCGCCGATACAAACCGGCGTCAGCCAAGGAAACAACTGATGAAAGTACTGGTCGCGGTAAAACGCGTGGTTGATTACAACGTCAAGGTCCGCGTCAAGGCGGACAACTCCGGCGTCGATCTCGCCAACGTCAAGATGTCCATGAACCCCTTCTGCGAAATCGCCGTGGAAGAGGCCGTACGCCTGAAAGAGAAGGGCGTCGCCAGCGAGATCGTGGTGGTCTCGGTCGGCCCGAGTGGTGCGCAGGAACAATTGCGCACTGCTCTGGCGCTGGGTGCCGACCGTGCGGTGCTGGTCGAGAGCAACGAAGAGCTGAACTCCCTGGCTGTCGCCAAGGCCCTTAAAGCTCTGGTCGACAAAGAGCAGCCGCAGYTGGTCATCCTCGGCAAGCAGGCCATCGACAGCGACAACAACCAGACCGGCCAGATGCTGGCYGCGCTGACCGGCTACGCSCAAGGCACCTTCGCCTCCARGGTCGAAGTYGCTGGCGACAAGGTCAACGTCACCCGTGAAATCGACGGCGGCCTGCAGACCGTTGCCCTGAACCTGCCGGCCATCGTCACCACCGACCTGCGCCTGAACGAGCCGCGCTACGCGTCGCTGCCCAACATCATGAAGGCGAAGAAGAAGCCGCTGGAATTCCTCCCCCCTGACGCGCTGGGTGTCTCCACGGCCTCGACCGTGAAGACTCTCAAGGTCGAAGCGCCTGCCGCGCGCAGCGCCGGCATCAAGGTGAAATCGGTGGCCGAACTGGTCGAAAAACTGAAGAACGAAGCGAAGGTGATCTGATGACTGTGCTGGTTGTTGCAGAGCATTCCAATGGCGCGCTGGGCGCCGCGACGCTGAATACCGTTGCCGCCGCGCAGAAGATCGGGGGCGACATCGCCGTCCTGGTCGCTGGCCAGAACGTCGGTGGCGTGGCTGAAGCCGCCGCCARGATCGCTGGTGTTKCCAAGGTGCTGGTCGCCGACAACGCTGCCTACGCTCACCAACTGCCGGAGAACGTTGCTCCGCTGATCGCAGCTCTCGTGAAAGAGAGTGGGGGCAACGGCTACAGCCACGTGCTGGCCGCCGCCACCACCAACGGCAAGAACTTCCTGCCGCGCGTTGCCGCCCTGCTGGACGTCGACCAGATCTCCGAGATCATCGAAGTCGTCAGCGCCGAYACCTTCAAGCGCCCGATCTACGCCGGTAACGCCATCGCTACCGTGCAGTCCTCGGCYGCCGTCAAGGTCATCACCGTGCGTGGCACCGGCTTCGACGCCGTTGCTGCCGAAGGTGGCTCCGCCGCTGTTGAAGCYGTTTCCGGCCCGGCCGATGCCGGCAAGTCCGCCTTCGTYGGCGAAGARCTGGCCAAGTCCGACCGTCCGGAACTSACCGCTGCCAAGATCGTCGTWTCCGGAGGCCGTGGCATGGGCAATGGCGACAACTTCAGCATTCTTTATTCCCTGGCCGACAAGCTGGGCGCTGCCGTTGGTGCTTCCCGCGCCGCCGTCGACGCCGGCTTCGTGCCGAACGACATGCAGGTCGGCCAGACCGGCAAGATCGTYGCTCCGCAGCTGTACGTGGCCGTCGGCATTTCCGGCGCCATCCAGCACCTGGCGGGCATGAAGGATTCGAAAGTGATCGTGGCGATCAACAAGGACGAAGAGGCRCCGATCTTCCAGGTCGCYGACTAYGGCCTGGTCGCCGACCTGTTCGAAGCCGTACCGGAGCTGGAAAAGACCCTCTGATCCTGCTCATTCCCCTGGCCGGGCCAGCTGTCATCGGCCCGGCGTTTTGCCAACACCCCAGTAGAAAGAAACAAGAACAATGAAAAATCGTCGTACCCCTGTGCTGGTCTCCGGACTGGCGCTGCTGCCCTCGTTCGCCCATGCGGATTTCCTCGCCGACAGCAAGGCCAGCATCGAAGCACGCAACTTCTACTTCAACCGCGATTACCGCCAGAGCGGTGCCGCGCAGTCCAAATCCGAAGAATGGGCCCAGGGCTTCCTGCTGCGCTACGAGTCGGGCTACACCGAGGGCACCGTCGGCGTGGGCGTCGATGCCCTCGGCCTGCTGGGCCTGAAACTGGATTCCAGCCCGGACCGTTCCGGCTCCGGCCTGCTGCCGTACTCGGCCAGCGACAAGCGCGCCGCCGACGACTACAGCGACCTCGGCCTGACCGCCAAGCTGCGCGTGTCCAAGAGCACGCTGAAGGTCGGCACGCTGCTGCCCAAACTGCCGGTGGTGCAGTACAACGACACCCGCCTGCTGCCGCAGACCTTCCAGGGCGCGCTGGTGGAGTCGAAGGAACTCGACGACCTCGACCTGCAACTCGGCCAGCTGCGCGAGGTGAAGCAGCGCGATTCGTCCAACAACGAAGACCTGTCGATGACCCGCGGCAACAAGCGCAACATCGTCGCCGGCAGCCACCTGACCAGCGACCGCTTCAACATCGCCGGCGGCACCTATCGCTGGAACAGCCAGCTGAGCACCAGCTACCACTATGCCAACCTAGAAGACCTCTATCGTCAGCACTACGTGAGCCTGGTGCACACGCTGCCGATTGCCGAGGGCCAATCGCTGAAGTCCGACATCCGCTGGGCACGTTCCACCGACGATGGCGGCAGCAACGTCGACAACCGCGCGCTCAACGCCATGTTCACCTACAAGCTGGGCAACCAGGCGTTCGGCCTGGGCCTGCAGCGCATGTCCGGCGACACCGGCTTCGCCTACCTGTCGGGCACCGATCCGTACCTGGTCAACTACGTGCAGATCGGCGACTTCGCCAACAAGGACGAACGCTCCTGGCAGTTGCGCTACGACTTCAACTTCGCCTCCTACGGGCTGCCCGGCCTGAGCCTGATGACCCGCTACCTGCGCGGCGACAACATCGACCTGCTGAACGGCCAGGGCAACGGCAAGGAATGGGAGCGCGACACCGACGTCGGCTACCTCGTGCAGAGCGGCCCGCTGAAGAACGTCGGCTTCAAGCTGCGCAACAGCACCTTCCGCAGCAGCTTCGGCAATGACATGGACGAGACCCGCTTCATCGTCAGCTATACCTTGCCGATCTGGTAACGCGCCAGGCAGCACCGAAAAGCCCCGCTCAGGCGGGGCTTTTTTATGCGTTCGAGCTGGGCCTTACCACTTGCTGACGTCGACGACGGCCTTGGCGAATGCCGCCGGTGCTTCCTGCGGCAGGTTGTGGCCGATGCCTCCGGTCAGCGTGCGATGCTCGTAGTGGCCGGTGAATTTGGCCGCGTAGGCCTTGGGTGGGGGATGGAACGCGCCGTTGGCGTCGCCTTCCAGGGTGATGGTCGGCACGCTGATCGGCGGGGCCTTGGCGAGCTTCTGTTCCAGCTCGTCATACTGCGCTTCGCCTGCCGCCAGGTTCTGCCGCCAGCGGTAATTGTGGAGGGTGATGGCGACGTGGTCGGGGTTTTCGAACGCCTTGGCGCTGCGCTCGAAGGTGGCTTCATCGAAGTCCCACTTGGGGGAGGCCTGCTTCCAGATCAGCCGGGTGAAGTCGCGGGTGTTCTTCGCGTAGCCGGCGGCGCCGCGCTCGGTGGCGAAGTAGAACTGGTACCACCAGAGAAACTCGGCTTCCGGCGGTAGCGGTTGCTGGCCGGCGGCCTGGTTGCCGATCAGGTAGCCGCTGACTGCTACCAGCGCCTTGCAGCGTTCGGGCCAGAGGGCGGCGATGATATCGGCGGTGCGCGCGCCCCAGTCGAAGCCGGCGAGCACGGCCTTGTCGATCTTCAGCGCATCCATCAGCGCGATGATGTCGCTGGCTACCGCGGCGGGTTGGCCGTTGCGCATCGTCTGCTCCGAGAGGAAATGCGTGCTGCCATAGCCGCGCAGCCACGGAACGATCACCCGGAAGCCTTGTGCGGCCAGCGCCGGCGCTACGTCGACGAAGCTGTAGATGTCGTACGGCCAGCCATGCAGCAGGATCACCGCCGGGCCATCCGCCGGGCCATCTTCGGCATAGCCGACATTGAGCAGGCCTGCATCGATCTGCTTGAGCGCCTTGAAGGTGGTGTGGGTGCCGGCCTTCAGCGACGCGGTGGTCTTGCTCTTCTCGCTGGCAGCCAGGGCGACGGCTGGCAATTGGGTGGCGGCGAGTGCCACCGCTGCCAGGCGCATCAGGTCGCGGCGGCTGCTATCGAAATACTCCGACATGTCTTTTCCTTGTTGGGGTGGGCCGAACAAAGCGTAGGCGAGGATGAATCGACTGCTGGGAGAACTCCGGGACGAATGGTGCGAAAGTGCGTGCTTGAGCGTGTTATTGGCGATTTTTCCCGTGTCGAACCTCTCACCGAGCAAGGAAAAGTCTGGTCAGGGTGCGGGCCCTCGGCTTATAAAACCCCTTCGCCGCTGTAGACCCGCAGGGATGGCGGCCCCACGAGATCAAGGAACGATGATGCGACGAATCACGATGATTCTGCTCGCCGCCACCCTGTTGCAGGGCTGCGCGCACCAGAAGACCGGCAAGCAGTGCGAAGACAACTTCAACACCGAGGGCGGCTTCATCGCCGGCAAGACCTTCACGTCCAACGTCCAGGTCGACATGCCCTACGCCAAGGTGTTCGACCGGGCGCAGAAGACCCTGGTGAAGGAGGGCTTCACCATCCAGACCGCCGACGAGAAGAGCGGCACCATCTCCGCCTACCAGGGCGTCATCCTGAGCAGCCGGAACGCACCGTTGAACATCGTGGTGGAAAAGGCGGGCTCCGGCTCCAAGGTAAGCTACGTCTTCGTCACCCTGGGGGGGATGTACACCACCGAAGGCGCGGTGCGTGACGGCTTCTGCCGGTTCACTGACGGGATTCGGCAGTAAGCCGGCAGGGATTCCTGGCTGGACTTCTGCGGGCGGATGTCGAGCACAGACGGAGTCCGCCCCTAAGCGCGAACCAGCTTCTCCACGAGGCGGCGCGTCAGCGGGGCGATGACCAACACCAGCGGGAAGGCAATGCCCCAACTGGCGAGCCAGGCGCCGAGCCAGAGATGGGCGAAGCCTGGTGCGAGGCCGACGGCGCGCCCGGTGGCAAGGCCGGAGACCAACAGGCTCATCACCCCGGACAGAATCAGCGCGAACAGCGGCGGAGCGTATCGGCGCGGGATCATGCTTGAGCCTCCTGTTCGAGCTGGGGCTGGTGAAGGCGGCTGAGGGTTTCGGCAAAGTGTTGGCCGAACAAGCGCGCGGTCTTCAGATCGCCGGGGCAGAAGTCCGGCGCGGTCTTGTCGGCCTGGACCATCAGGCCGGACCAGGAACCCAGGCGGTTGGCCGCCTCTTCCGGAGGCACGCCCAGATGCTGTTCGGGGAGGATCGGGTTGCCGGCCCAGAGCATCCCGTGCTGCATGCAGAAGGTGAACAGCGAGATCAGCGTGGACTGCTTGTCGCCCGCCGGCAGCGCGGAAACGGTGAAGCCGGCGGCGAGGCGGCCGCGCAGCTTCTGTTGGCGCCACAACGGTCCGGTGGCGTCCATCAGAGCTTTCAGCGATGCCGAGACGCCGCCCAGATAGGTGGGGGAGCCAAAGATCAGGCCGTGGTAGGCGAGGAGGACGTCCGGGCGCCCGATCAGCTCCTGGGTCCTGAGCAGCTGCACGTCGCAGCGGGAGACAAGGCGCGCTCCGCTGGCGATGGTCTGGGCGATGCGCTCGGTACGGCCGCTGGCGCTGTGGTAGACGATGGCAATGGTTTTCATGGCTTCTCCGTGGGTGCACGCAAGGTGAAAGCCCAATCCTGGGTTGACCGGGATGGGCTTTGGCGTGACCCTACAAGTTCAAGTGAACTTGAAGTCAAGAGGTGATCCATGGACATCGCCGATGTGGCGAAACGCTCCGGCGTGCCGGCATCTACCCTGCGTTTCTACGAGGAGAAGGGGTTGATCGTCTCCCTGGCGAAGCCCGGCGCGCGCCGCCAGTTCGCCTCGCAGATTCTCGACCAGCTGGCGCTGATCACCCTGGGGCAGACAGCGGGTTTCAGCCTGGACGATATCCGCTCGATGTTTGCAGCTGACGGTGGGCCCCATATCGACCGGGCGATGCTGGCGGCCAAGGCGGACGAGCTGGATGCCACGATCAGGCGCCTGCAAGCGATGAGCCGGGGATTGCGCCACGCCGCGGCCTGTCCGGCACCCAGCCACGCCGAGTGCCCGACCTTCCAGCGCCTGGTGAAGGCGGCGGCGAAGAGTGCGCTGGAGGGGAAGAAGGAGCGGGGACGGTTGAGGAAGGGGAAGGGTGCTGTCTGATGGGGCTGGGGAGAGGGTGGTATCGGTTGGCACAGAGCTAGGGGGCGTCTGATTCTTGCTTGAGTCCCGTCCGGCGCCGGCCCTGCCAGCGGATCGCGGACATGGCCCGCCCCTACAAGGAAACGCCAAGTGCGGCCGACAGCCACTCGCAGAACCCCTGCGCCTGCGCATTCCGCTCGCTCTGCTGATGCACCAGCAGCGACCAGTTCGGCCCGCGCACAGTCTGCTCGCTGAGTGGGGCCAGCAAGCCATTCTGCCGTGCATCCCCCGCCAGCAACTGGCTCACCAGCGCGATGCCCAGGCCCTGGCTCGCCGCATCCAGCAGCAATCCGGGATCGGAGAAGTTCAGCCCCTCGCTGCGCTGGCCGACATCCGCGCCGCCCTGCACCTGCCAGTGCGCCCAGTCCATCTCCCGTTCACCGTGCAGGGTGGTGCGCGACGGCTCCGCCTGTGCCAGTACGGATGGATGGCAGGCCGGGTAGAGACGATCCTCCAGCAGCACGCGGAAGCGGCATTCGGCCTGGGCGGTGAGGTCGTCGCGCACCGCGATGTCGATGGTCTGGGAGGCCATGTCCGGGGTTTCGTCGGTGGTCAGCAGCCACAGGTCGATCTGCGGATGGCGCGCGTGGAAGTCGCCCAGGCGCGGCACCAGCCAGTGGCGGGCGAAGGCCGGGGTGGTGTTGACCACCAGCTGGTTGGGCTTGCGGTACTGGTCCAGGCGGCGGATGCCCACGGCCAGTTGCTGCAGCATGGATTGCGTGGTGCTCAGCAGGTCGGCGCCGGCGTCGGTCAGCGCCACCTTGCGCCCGGAGCGGTAGAACAGCGGCTGCTCGACGAAGCTTTCCAGGCTGCGGATCTGCTGGCTGATGGCCGACTGGGTGAGGTGCAGCTCCTCGGCGGCCTTGTGGAAGCTGCCCAGGCGCGCGGCGGCTTCAAAGCCGCGCAGGGCATTCAGGGGTGGCCAGTGCTTGAGCATGATCGATAAGTTCGCCTAATCAGATTTGCGCAAAATCTATCGTTTGTTGTCGCGTTTTTACAGGCCTAGCATGGTCATCAGGCGCCGCTTAATCCTTTTCTTCCGATAAAAATTCCTTACCAAAGGTTTGAATATGCATCGCAATGACGATAGGCAGAACGGCTGGCGCATGCCTGCCGAATGGGTCAACCACGCGGCGACCTGGATGGCTTTCCCGCACAACCGTCCGCTCTGGGAGGGTGGCTGGCGCGTGACGCTGGAGCAGGTGCAGGAAGACTTTGCTCGCGTCGCCAATGCCATTGCCCGCTTCGAGCCGGTGAAACTGGTGGTGGACCCGTCCGCCGTCGCCCGCGCCGCCGAACTCTGCGGGCCGAACGTCGAGCTGGTGCCGCTGCCCATCGACGACAGCTGGTGCCGCGACTCCGGGCCGACCTTCGTCTGCCATCCGCAGCATGGCGTGGCCGGTGTGAGCTGGCGCTTCAACGCCTGGGGCGGCAAGTCCGAGCATATCCTGGACGAAGGCCTGGGCCGGCGCATCCTCAACCACCTCGGCCTGGACTGCTTCGGCACGCCACTGGCCAACGAGGGCGGGGCGATTCATGTGGACGGCGAGGGCACGCTGATCACCACCGAGTCGGTGCTGCTCAACCCCAACCGCAACCCCGGCGTGAGCAAGCGCGAGATGGAGGAAATCTTCTCCCGCCTGCTGGGCGTGACCAAGACCATCTGGCTGCCGGGCGACCCGCAGTACGTTACCGGGGACATGACCGACGGCCACGTCGACGGTGTGTGCGCCTTCGCCCGCCCCGGCGTGCTGCTGATGGATGCTACCCACGACGCTTTCGGCACCTACGCCGAAGTCGCCCGCGAGAACCGCCGCGCGCTGGAACTGGCCACCGACGCCAAGGGTCGTTCCTTCGAGCTGATCGAGCTGTTCGAGGCCAGCGCGGCGGTGGACCCGGAGGCCGAGGTGTTCTGCGCGTCCTACACCAACTTCTACCTGGCCAACGGCGCGGTGATCATGCCGGCCTATGGCATCGCTGCCGACGACGAAGCCGCTGCCGTGCTGGCCCGCGCCTTCCCCGGTCGCGAAGTGGTGCCGGTGCGCATCAACAACCTGGCCCACGGTGGCGGCGGCGTGCACTGCATTACCCAGCAGCAGCCGGCCTGGCCGCTGGGAGGCCTGTGATGAGCAAGCTGACCGTCGCCGTGCTGCAGTTCTCCTGCAGTTGGGACCTGCCGCGTAACCTTGCCGAAGCCGAGCGCCACGTGCGCGCGGCGGCGGCGGCCGGGGCAAGGTTGATCCTCCTGCCCGAGCTGTTCGCCACCCCGTACTTCTGCATCGAGCAGGACCACGCCCACCTCGCGCTGGCCCAGCCCTACGACGACAGCCCGCTGCTGCAACGCTTCGCCAGCCTGGCGGCGGAGTTGAACGTGGTGCTGCCGATCAGCTGGTTCGAGCGCGCCGGCAACGCCTACTTCAACTCGCTGACCGTGGCCGATGCCGACGGCAGCCTGCTCGGCGTGTACCGCAAGACGCACATCCCCAACGCCATCGGCTATCAGGAGAAGGAGTACTTCAGCCCCGGCGATACCGGTTTCCGCGTCTGGGGCACCGCCGTTGGGCGCATTGGCCTGGGCATCTGCTGGGACCAGTGGTTCCCCGAGACCGCCCGCTGCCTGGCACTGCAGGGCGCGGAGCTGCTGCTGTTCCCCACCGCCATCGGCTCCGAGCCGGGCGCGGAACAACTGGATTCTCGCGATCACTGGCAGACCGCCCAGCGCGGCCACGCCGCCGCCAACCTGCTGCCGGTGCTGGCCGCCAATCGTATCGGCGAGGAAGTGGCGCCCAGCGATGACGCGCTGCGCATGCGCTTCTACGGTTCGTCCTTCATCACTGACCACAAAGGCGCGCTGCTGGCCGAGGCCGGGCGCAACGAGGCCGCCGTTCTGGTGCAGGAGCTGGACCTGGACCTGGCCCGCGAAGAGCGCCTGACCTGGGGCGTGTACCGCGACCGCCGCCCGGAAATGTACGGCCCTCTGCTCGGCCTCGATGGCCGCCACCTGCACCCACGCTGGCAAGGAGTCTGACCATGAACAAGCACCTGCTGATCGGCGCGTTGGGGTTGTCCCTGGCGTGCGTCCTGCAACCGGCCGTGGCGGAGGAGGAGAAGGTCCTGCGCCTGTTCAACTGGGCGGACTACTTCGCCCCCGACACGCTGGCGAATTTCACCAGGGAAACCGGCATCCGCGTCATCTACGACGTGATGGACAGCAGCGAGACGCTGGAAGCCAAGATGATGGCCGGGCACAGCGGCTACGACCTGGTCTTCCCCGGCGACACCGTGGCCGAGCGGCTGATGCGTGCCGGCGCCCTGCAGAAGCTCGACGACAGCAAGCTGACGCAGCTGGCCGATATCGAGCCGGGCCTGCAGACGCTGCAGACCCAGTACCCGTACTCGCGCCACGCGGTGGTGCCCTATACCTGGGGCAGCATCGGCCTGACCTACAACCAGGCGAAGATCGAACAGCGCATGCCCGGCGCGCCGGTGAACAGCCTGGACATGCTGTTCAAGCCGGAAGTGGCCAAGCGCTTCGCCGATTGCGGCATCTCCATGATCGACTCGCCGGACGAAGTGCTGGCCGTGGTGCTCAACTACCTCGGCCGCGACCCGCGCAGCGGCAAGCCGCAGGACCTGGCGGACGCCCTGGCGCTGCTCAACGGCATCCGCCCGTACATCCGCAAGTTCCAGTCGCAGCCGGTCACCCAGCTGGTCAATGGCGACCTGTGCCTGTCGCTGGGCTACAGCGGCGACGTCACCCAGTCGCAACGGGCGGCCATTGATGCGAAGAAGCCCGAGCGCTTCGAGTATCGCGTCCCGCGCGAAGGCACCTCGGTGTGGATGGACACCATGGCCATTCCCGTCGACGCGCCGCACCCGGAATACGCCTATGCGCTGATCAACTACCTGATGCGCCCGGAGGTGATGGCCGCAATCAGCAACGCCACCGGTTACCCGACCTCCAACGCCAAGGCGCGGCCGATGGTCGAGGCGAGCATGCGCGACAACCCGGACATCTATCTTGATGAGAAGGCCTACGCGCGGCTGTTCCCCGGCAAGGACATCCCCCAGCGCGACATGCGCGCGCGGATGCGTACCTGGACCAGTTTCAAGACCGGCACCGGCGGTTGAGGAGGCGAGGATGATGACACGCAGAAACCTGCTCGGCACCGGCATCACGCTGGCCGCCGGGCTCGGCCTGGGGTTGGGGCGCGTCGCCCTGGCCGCGGGCAAGTGGACCATGCCCGACGAACACCGCAAGCAGGAACGGGTGTACGTCGCTTACGCGGCGAGCGCTGAAGTCTGGGAAGACATTGCCCCCGACGTCAACGCCACCGTGGCGCGGCTGGCCCGCGCCATTGCCGAGTTTCAGCCGGTGACCGTGCTCTGCCGGCCGGAGCAGCAGGCCGAGGCCAAGCGTGCCTGCGGTGGGCAGAATGTCGACTTCCTGCCGGTGCCGGTGGATGACATCTGGGTGCGCGACTACGGCGGTTGCTTCCTTGTCGACGGCACCTCGGGCGGCCTGGCACTGGCCGACTTCAACTTCAACGGCTGGGGCGGCAAGCAGCACGCCGAGCGCGACCGTGAAGTGTCGGCGGCACTGGCCGAAGACCTGGAGGTCAAGGCCATCGTCAGCGAGCTGTGCGGGGAGGGCGGCGGCATCGAGGTGGATGGCCACGGCACGGCGATCTTCACCGAAAGCTGCTGGGTCAACGACAACCGCAATCCTGGCTGGTCGCGCCCTCGCGTCGAGGCGGAACTCAAGCGCATGCTGGGGCTGCGCAAGGTGATCTGGCTGCCGGGCATCCGTGGCAAGGACATCACCGATGCGCACGTGGACTTCTACGCGCGCTTCGTCGAGCCGGGCGTGGTGGTGGTCAACCTGGACAATGATCCGCAGTCCTATGACCACGCTGTCACCCGCCGCCACCTGGAAATCCTCAAGACCGCTACGGATGCCGATGGCCGTCCGCTGAAGCTGCACACGCTGCCGCCGCCGATGAAGCCCAAGCCCAGCGCCTACAGCCGCGACAACCCGGATTTCGCAGCCGGCTACATCAACTACCTGCCGGTGAATGGCGGGGTGATTGCGCCGAAGTTTGGCGATGCGGCGGCGGACGAGCATTGCCATGCCTTGCTCAGCGAGCTGTACCCGGACCGGGAGATCGTGCAGCTGAACATCGACCCGATCGCCGCCGGTGGCGGCGGCATCCATTGCGTGACGTTGCAGATGCCGGCGGTGTAAGCCGCGTCGTGCTGCCGGGCTCTTCGTCGCGCGATCAGCGCTCGGCGAAAGCCTCGATCAGCAAAGCTGGCAGGGCCGTGCCCGCCGCGCTGGCGAGGGCGAAGTCGCGTTCGCCATGCAGCGGGCCCGGTGCGGGGTTGATGTGCAGGACGGTGGCCCCGGCGCGCCAGGCGATCTGCGGGACTTCGGCCGCCGGGTAGACCACGCCGGAGGTGCCCACGGAGATCAGCAGGTCGCAGTCTTCGGCGGCCTGGAAGGCGTGGTTGAGGGCATTCATCGGCAGGCCTTCGCCGAACCACACCACGCCGGGGCGCAGCGGGCCGCCGCAATGGGCGCAGGCCGGCGGCGGTACGCGGCGCCCTGCCTCAGGCTCATCCGGAACCGGCAGCGCTGCGTCGGGTTCGCGCTGGCAGTCGAAACAGCGTGGGCGTTCCAGTTGGCCGTGCAGGTGGGTGACGTCGTGGCTGCCGGCGCGCTCGTGGAGATCGTCGACGTTCTGGGTGATCAGCGTGAACTTCGGCACCTTGCCCGCCAGCGCTGCGATGGCCAGGTGCGCGGGATTGGGCTGCGCGCGATGGACGACGCTGCGTCGCCATTCATACCAGCCCCAGACCAGCGGCGGGTCGGCACGGAACGCCTGGGCGGTGGCCAGGGATGCGGCGTCGAAACGCTGCCA
Source organism: Pseudomonas sp. AU12215 (assembly GCF_001675465.2). NCBI lineage: Bacteria > Pseudomonadati > Pseudomonadota > Gammaproteobacteria > Pseudomonadales > Pseudomonadaceae > Pseudomonas > Pseudomonas sp. AU12215. The sequence continues at coordinate 121,805 of NZ_MACM02000009.1, read as the reverse complement.
CAGCCCGCTGAGGCGGTCGCGGAAGGTGGGGACACCACTCTCGGCGGAAACACCAGCACCGGTGAATACCACCACGTGATGGGCGTTGCGCAGGGCGTCGAGCAGGGCGGGTTCGAATATCACGGTGCGGCTCCCGGCAGCGTGGGGGCATTTTCCAGGCGATTGCGGCCAGCGGCCTTGGCACGGTACAACGCGCGGTCGGCGGCTTCGATTAGCGCCTGCGGGCTACTGTCGCTGCCGCCGGGCAGGGTGGCGATGCCGATGCTGGCGGTGATTCGGCCCAGCGGGCTGCCGGCGTGGGTGAGGTTGGCCGTCTGCAGGCGCTGCATGAACTGCTCGGCCACGGCCTGGGCGCCATCGGGGCCGGTATGGGGCAGGATCACGGCGAGTTCCTCGCCGCCATAGCGCGCTGCAAGATCAGCGGGGCGGCGGACGCTGTCGGCGAGGACGCGACCGATGCGACGCAAACAGTCGTCGCCGGCGGGGTGACCGTAGGTGTCGTTGAAGCGCTTGAAGTGGTCGACGTCGATCAGCAGCAGTCCCAGCGGCGTGCGCTCCCGGTGGGCGCGGCGCAGTTCGGCGATCAGGTGGTCGTCGAAGCTGCGGCGGTTCTCCAGGCCGGTCAGGGGGTCGCGGGAGGCGAGGACTTCCAGCTGGCGGTTGGCCTTGATCAGGTCTTCGCGGGCGTCGCGCAGCAGGCGTTCGGTGCCGATGCGGCGCTGGATGGCGAGGATCAGCAGGCTGCCGATCACCACGATGACCATCAGCAGGCCGAAGGCGATGGCGACCGTGCGCCAGGCGTCGGCGCGCCAGGCGGCCAGGGCTTCGTCCTTGCCCAGGGCGACGGAAGTCACCAGTGGGTAGCGCTCGTTCTTGCGGAAGGCATAGATGCGCTCGACGCCATCGAGGGAGGACGCGAAGGTGGCGCTGCCGACCGTGGTTTCATCCAGGTACTGGGTGAAGATCGGCGAGCGCGAGAGCACGCGGCCCATGTCGCTCTCGCGGAAGGGATAGCGCACCAGCACCTGGCCGCTGCTGGTGGCAACACCGATGGCGCCGGTCCTGCCGATATCGATCTTGCCGAACAGGCGCAGGAAGTCCTGCACGCCGAGCGCCGCCACTATCACCCCGGCAAAGTTGCCCTGGGCGTCGTTGTAGCGGCGGCTGACGGTGATTACCCAGACGCCGGTGGAGCGGCTGTGGATCGGTCCGTCGATGTAGGCCTCCAGCGAAGGGTTGTCGCGATGGTGGATGAAGTACGCACGGTCGGCGCTGTTGGAGCCGCGCGGGAAGGGGCCGGTGGAGGTCATCAGCCAGTTGCCCTGGGCGTCGTAGATGCCGACGCCATTGAGCTGCACGAGCAGGTGCTGCTGGCGCTGCACCAGTTCGTTGAGGCGTTGCAGCTGCGGAGCGTCGAGGCCTTCGTGTTCCAGGCGTTCGGCAATGCCGAGCAGCAGCATGGAGCTCTGCGTGACAATACCCTCGACGTAGGTGTCCAGCGCCTGGGTGAGGTTGAGGTTGTGCGTGGTGGTTTCCGCCAGCGTGCGCTCGCGGGCCGACCACAGCTCCCAGGCCGTGGCGATGGCGACGGCCAGGCTGATGATCGACAGCAGGAGGATGGCAAGGCGGATGTCGCGTTTCACACTGGCCTCGTAGGGACGTTCCCTGTGGTGGTCGTCACGCAGGGCGGGCATCGCCCGGCGCAGTCCTGGGAGACGCCGGCAGCACGTGCCGGGTTGGCTATGGTGGTCAGACGCCTGGCATGCCGCTGAGTTGCACACGGTTGCGACCTTTCTGCTTGGCGATATACAGATGCCGGTCGCAGCGGGCGAGCAGCTCGCGCGGTTCGTGCAGTCCGCCCTCGTTGGCCATTGCCGCACCGAGGCTGATCGTCAACTGGCGCAGGCTGTCGGGCCGGTGCAGGTGCTCGATGCCCAGGCTCGCCACCTGTTCGCGCAGTCGTTCGGCGATGCAGCGCAGGTCTTCGGCACTGGTCGCTTCCAGCACGATGGCGAATTCCTCACCGCCATAACGATAGACGTTGGCCTGCCCGCCGCGCAGAGTGCCGGCGAGATTCTCGGCCACCTGGCACAAGCAGCGGTCACCGGCCTGGTGCCCGTAATGGTCGTTGTACGGCTTGAAGTAGTCGATGTCGGCCATCAGCAGGGCGAAGGGGCGTCCGTGGGCGCGCATGCCGTGCCAGCTTTCATTGAGTTGCAGGTCCAGCGCACGGCGGTTGCCCACGCCGGTGAGACCGTCGGTGGTGGCCAGCTCCTGCAGGCGCAGGTTGAGGGCGGCGAGCTCCGTGCGCTGGCGGCGCTCCTCGAGATCGGCGAGGAATGCCTGGCGCACGCCCTTGATGTTGGTCCAGCTGATGAACAGGCTGAACAGCGCGATGGGCAGGTACACCAGGGTGAAGATCAGCAGCGGCTTGGTCGCCCCGTCATGGATCAGCCAGACGTTGTAGAGAATGATCGCCGAAATGATCGCCGACACCACGGCGATGCCCTTGAACGAGTAGCGCACGCCGAGGTTGCCCAACAAGATGAACACCACCGAGGCATAGAGGAAGAACGGCACGTCCGGCGAGGCACTGCGCTTGAGCAGCTCGAACCAGGCGACGGTGGAGATGATGTCGTGCACCGGCATCAGCATGTCCATCACCAGCACGCTGCGGCTGAAGCGGAACACCAGGAAGATATTGAGCAGGCCGATCAGGCTCAGGCCACTGCGCAGAAGCAGGGACTCCTTGGCCATGTCCGGGATCAGCAGCGCGTCGGCCAGCACGTAGGAGTCGTAGGCGGCCATGGCGATGAAGTTGATCGCCAGCAGGAAACGCCGGTAATGCTGGACCACGTACGCCTTGTAGGCATCGTGCAGGCGCGGCGGAATTCTCCCCTGGGATTGCCGGGGAGGAGCGGCGGGAAACTCGGGTGCGGTCATGGAGAGTGGGAGCCTGTGTCTGCCGTCCGGGGCGAATGCTGGCCAAGGGCTAGAGTAGGGGGCGGCATCATTGCCGTCCAGCGGGGTGATGCATAGGGTGTACCAAATCTTCGGTCGCCGGGGATTGGCTCTGTCGCCAGGGTCGGCAATGGATCTTTATAAGGTGCCAATACCGCGGCATGATGATCCCTGTCACCTGCTGTCGAGGCCTTTCATGTACGTACCCGCGCATTTCGAGGAAACCCGGACGGACGAGTTGCACCGGCTGATCCGCGAGTATCCCCTGGGCATCCTGGTCACCGGTCATGGCGGCCTGCTGGACGCCAATCATCTGCCCTTCGAACTGGAACTCTCCACCGAGCGGCCGCTGCTGCGCGCCCACGTCGCCCGCAACAACCCCGTGTGGCAGGAATCCGACGGTGAGGAAGTGCTGGTGATCTTTCGCGGCCAGCACGCCTATGTGTCGCCCAACTGGTACCCGAGCAAGCACGAAGCACACCGCCAGGTGCCGACCTGGAACTACCAGGTGGTGCACGTGCGCGGTCGCCTGAAAGTGATGGACGAGGAGCGCTTCGTGCGCGGCGTGGTCGGCCGCCTGACCCGCACCCACGAGGCCAGTGAAGCGAAGCCCTGGAAGATGAGCGATTCCACCCCGGAGTTCATCAGCGGCATGCTGGCCAACATCGTCGGCATCGAGGTGGAAATCAGCGAGATCGTCGGCAAGTCCAAACTCAGCCAGAACAAGGAAGAACGTGATCGCCTGGGCGCCGCCGAGCGGTTGGAACAGCTTGGCAGCAGCGAACTTTCCGCCGCGATGCAGCGCGCCATGGAATGAGGCCCGCGGGTGCGGATGGCCGTCGTAGACATGTCTGCATGTTTTAAGGGGTTGGCAGGTCGGCTACCTGAAATGTAATAATATTACAATTCAATCGCAGTCGATTCCCTCAATGACCTCCGCCATCACACCTCTCTCAGCTGCCATCACCAAAGCCACTACCCGACTCCACTCCATCGATGCCCTGCGCGGGCTGGTGATTCTCTTCATGCTGCTGGACCACGTCCGTGAGACGTTTTACCTGCACCTGCAGGTGAGCGATCCGATGGACGTGACCCAGACCGACCCCGCGCTGTTCTTCAGTCGCACCCTGGCGCACCTCTGCGCGCCGGTTTTCGTCTTCCTCACCGGGCTTTCCGCCTTCCTCTATGGCGAGAGGCACGAGGGCCGCGTGGCGGTTTCGGCCTTCCTGCTCAAGCGCGGGCTGTTCCTGGTGCTGCTGGAAGTGACCCTGGTGAACTTCGCCTGGACTTTCCAGTTGCCGCCCAAGGTGATCTACCTGCAGGTAATCTGGGCCATCGGCCTGAGCATGCTGGCGCTCTCCGCGCTGGTCTGGCTGCCGCGTGCTGCCCTGGTGGGGCTTGGGCTGGTGCTGGTGGCGGGACACAACCTGCTGGATGGGGTGCACTTTGCACCCGAGCACTGGGCCCATGTGCCCTGGGCGGTGTTGCACGATCGCGGCTGGATCGGACTGGGCAATGCGCTGCGCCTGCGTACGTCCTATCCGCTGCTGCCGTGGATCGGCGTGATTGCCTTGGGTTATGCAGCCGGGCCCTGGTTCGGACGTTCGGCCAATGCCGCCCGGCGCACGCGCAACCTGCTGCTGACGGCGGCCATCGCACTGGGCGGTTTCATCGTCCTGCGCCTGAACAACGGCTACGGCGAGAAGCCTTGGGGCGACGGCGACAACGGCCTGCAACTGCTGATGAGCTTCTTCAACATCACCAAGTACCCGCCGTCGCTGCTGTTCCTTGTCCTGACCCTGGGGATCGGCCTGCTCCTGCTGGTGTTCTTCGAGCGCCGCGGGCAGGGCGCCCTGGCCCGCCGGCTGGCGGTGTTCGGCGCGGCGCCGATGTTCTTCTACCTGCTGCACCTCTATGTGCTGAAGCTGCTTTATCTGGTCGCGGTGGCAATCTGGGGGCTGAACCACGGGCAGTACTTCGGCTTCGATTCGGTGTGGGCGGTCTGGGGTGGCGCGCTGTTGCTGATCGTCGTGCTTTATCCGCCGGTGCACTGGTTCGCCCGCCTCAAGGCCCGCCGCCGCGATATCGCCTGGCTGAAGTACCTGTGAGGCTGCGCAGCTCCGCCGTGTTGCTGGCGTTGTCCGTACCGGCATTTGGTGCGGGGCAGGAGGAATCCAATGGTTTTGTTGAGGACAGCCGCTGGAGCCTGCTAAACCGCACGCTGTTCGACCAGCGCGAATACCGCCACGGTGATCGCAACAGCGCCGCGCGCAACGCCTACAAGCCCCGCAATGAACGCAATGGCTATGCGCAGGAATGGGCCTACGGGCTGATGGGCAGCCTGCAGTCCGGATTTACTCGAGGCAGCGTCGGGCTGGGGCTGGACGCGCATCTGTATCAGGGCGTGCTGCTGGACAGTGGCGGCGGTCGCGCCGGTAAGGCACGGTTGGTCGGCCTGGACAATGACGGTCATCCCAAGGATAGCTTTGCCCGTGGCGGTGCGGCGCTGAAGGCGCGGGTGTCTTCGACGACACTGTGGTGGGGCGAACAGCGGGTGAAAACCCCGGTATTCAGCTCCTCCGACAGTCGCCTGCTGCCGGAAACGGCCAGCGGTTTCTTTCTCTCCAGCGAGGAGCTTTCCGCGCTGCGGCTGGTGGCTGGGCACTTCACCGAAAGCACCGACCGCAACGCTTCCAGCCATGATCGCGGCTTCGTGGTGAATTATTCCAATGGTCGCCAGGGCACTGCTTTCGACCTGGCGGGCTTCACCTATTCGCCCACAAAGGGCACAAATCTCAGCCTGTTCACCTCGCGCTACGAGGATACCTGGCGCCAGGATTACCTGGGCGGCACCTTCAGCCAGCCGTTGGGCGAGGGACAGGACCTGTCGCTGAACCTCAATCTCTATCGCAGTCGAGATACCGGGCGAGCGTTCTCCGGGCGGATCGACAACACCACCTGGAGCCTGCTTGGCGTCTACGGCTTCGGCGCGCACCGACTGAGCGTCGGTTACCAGCAGGTCGACGGTGATACGCCGTTCGACTACGTGACACGCGGTGCGATCTTCCTCACCAACGCAGTGCAACTGTCGGACTTCAATGCGCCCAACGAGCGTTCCTGGCAACTGCGCTATGACCTGGACCTGGCGGCGCTCGGAGTGCCGGGGCTGTCGATGGCGGCGGCCTACGTGCGCGGCACCGGCATCGATGGCAGCCACGTCGACCCGCGTGGCGGTTACGCGTACCTGGGTTATGGCGAGGGTGGCCAGCACTGGGAGCGCGACCTGATGCTGCAATACCGTGTGCCGGAAGGCCCGGTCAAGGGGCTGCGGCTGGTACTGATGCACAACAGCCATCGCGCCAACGCCGCGCAGACGGAACTCAATACCGACCAGTTGCGGGTTGCCGTGGAATACCCGCTGGAAGGCGGCTTCTGATCAGAGCCCGCCGAGCAGGTCGTGGGCGTCCAGCAGCCGCCAGGCGATTTCCGGGTTCTTCTCCAGGCCCCGGCGGATCGCGGCGGGAATGGCCTGGCGGGTCTTGCGGCAGAGGCCAGGCTGCTCCTCGAAGGCAAACTCGATGCCGCGCATGGTGCGCACTTCGTTGAAGCCGGGGGCGATGTGCAGGCGAATGCCGAGTTGATCGAAGAGCCTGTGCAGCAGGTGCTCCAGGTCCGCCAGGTCCTTGAGATTTTCCAGGCGCTCGAGCAGGCGCTGCTCCTCGTGCCGGGTCAGCAGCAGGATTCGCAGGTCGGCGTTGGGTGTCTCCAATAGCCGTTCCCGGTCGCAGTTGCAGGCGCCGGGTGGGCATTGCTGGCGGAGCGGGGGCGTGGTGGGCATGCCCCGATCATAGCGGGGGATCGGGGAGTTGCGCAGGGGGGAGATCTGCAGGAGCGAGCGAATGCGCCCCTGCAGGTTCAGGTCTGCCTCAGTGCGCCGGCTTGCGAATGGTCTTGAGCAGGTCTTCCGGGCTGATCTGCCCGACGATGGTGTTCACGCCTTCGCTGCCCGGCTGCGGCAGGCCGAGGATGTGGCCCTTGATCTTGCCGATCACGTGCATCTCGCACGGCTTGCAGTCGAACTTCAGGGTCAGCACTTCATCGCCGTGGATCAGTTGCATCGGCTGCACCTTGGTGCGCACGCCGGTGACGCCCTTGGCCTGTTTCGGGCACAGGTTGAAGGAGAAGCGCAGGCAGTGCTTGGTGATCATCACCGGCACTTCGCCGGTTTCCTCGTGGGCTTCGTACGCGGCATCGATCAGTTGCACACCATGGCGGTGGTAAAACGCGCGGGCCTTCTCGTTGTACACGTTGTACAGGAATGACAGATGCGACTCCGGGTACACCGGCGGCGGGTTGGTCTCGGCCTTGCGGCCGCCGCGCGGGTGGGCCTGCACGCGGGCTTCGGTCAACGCCTCGATGGCCTCGCGGCGCAGCGACTTGAGCTGGGAGTTGGGGATGAAGAACGCCTGCGGGGCGTCCAGCTCGATGGCGTCGGCGTGATACTGGGTGGTGCCCAGCTGGCCGAGCAGGTCGTGCAACTGGTCCAGCGCCTGTTCGGGCTTGTTGGCGGCACCGAACGGGCCGTCCAGGGCGACGCTGGCGCTGACGCCTTCTTCGCTGGTGGCGGTCAGTTCCAGGCGCTCTTCACGCAGCTTGGCGACCCACGACAGGCCGACGCGGCGCTCGGCGGACGTCTTCTGCAGCGCCTGCTGCCAGTTGTGGTCGAGGTTGCGCGACAGCGGGTGGTTCGGGCGCAGGCGGTAGAGGCCTTCGGGCATCTCGTTGGGCTCGACGCGGTAGCGGTAGCGCTTCTCGCCGTCTTCCTCGAACTCGCCCTTCGGCTCGGCAATGTTGGCGCGGAAACCGACCACTTCGCGCTTGACCAGCACGTTGAGGCCGTCGCCGTTGGACAGCGGGTCCTTGGTCACCACCAGCAGGTCGCGCTTGCCGACCTTTTCCACGGTGCCCACCGGCAGGCCGGTGAAGGTCGGCGAGTCGAAGGCGCCGATGTCGATCTTGCGGTCGCTGACGAAGTAGTCGGTGCTGCCGCGGTGGAAGGTCTTGTCCGGGTCCGGCACGAAGAAGTGGTCGGTGCGGCCGCTGGAGGCGCGGGCCAGGTCCGGGCGCTCGGCGAGGATGCCGTCCAGGCGCTGGCGGTAGTAGGCAGTGATGTTCTTCACGTAGCCCATGTCCTTGTAGCGCCCTTCGATCTTGAAGGAGCGCACGCCGGCGTCCACCAGGGCGCTGAGGTTGGCGCTCTGGTTGTTGTCCTTCATCGACAGCAGGTGCTTCTCGAAGGCCACCACGCGGCCCTGGTCATCCTTCAGGGTGTAGGGCAGGCGGCAGGCCTGGGAGCAGTCGCCGCGGTTGGCGCTGCGGCCGGTCTGGGCGTGGGAGATGTTGCACTGGCCGGAGAAGGCCACGCAGAGCGCGCCGTGGATGAAGAACTCGATGGCCGCGTCGGTCTCGTCGGCGATGGCGCGGATTTCCTGCAGGTTCAGCTCGCGGGCCAGTACCAGCTGGGAGAAGCCGGCCTGGTCGAGGAACTTCGCCCGGCCCAGGGTACGGATGTCGGTCTGGGTGCTGGCGTGCAGCTCGATCGGCGGGATGTCCAGTTCCATGATGCCCAGGTCCTGCACGATCAGCGCGTCGACACCGGCGTCGTAGAGCTGGTGGATCAGCGCGCGCGCCGGCTCCAGCTCGTTGTCGTGGAGGATGGTGTTGATCGTGGTGAACACCCGCGCGTGGTAGCGATGGGCGAACTCCACCAGCTGGGCGATATCGCTCACCTCGTTGCAGGCATTGTGCCGCGCGCCGAAGTTCGGGCCGCCGATGTAGACGGCGTCGGCGCCATGCAGGATGGCCTCGCGGGCGATGTGGACATCGCGGGCAGGGCTGAGCAGTTCCAGATGGTGTTTGGGCAAGGACATGGTTTCTTCTTTATCAGGCGTGCTTATCAGGTATGGAACGGGCAATCGCGCATTGTACCGGTCAAACGCCGCGCCGGCATCCGTGGCGTGCCGGACGGTGCGCAGGGGGCGCCTGTAAAGAACGGGGCGGCCGTTACCAGCCGCCCCGGGTGGCTCAGTATTCGAACCGGTAGCCGACGTTGGCGTGGTTCTGGTCGAAGTTGTCGCCGTCGCGGTAACCCACTTCCATGAACAGGCTGTGGCCGTCGGTCAGGCGCGTGGAGACGCCCACGGCCGCCTCGCGCCAGCCGCCACTGAAGTCCGAACTCTGCTTGGGCGTGCCGTTGATCCGGTAGCCGATGTCGTCGGCCATCAGCTCGCGAACGTAACCGCCCTTCAGGTACACCTCGGACTTGTGTTTAGCGTTGCTCAGCTCGTAGCCGACGATGCCGCCGGCGCGAGCCAGCAGTGAGTCGTAGTCGTCGTAGTGGATCTTCAGGCCGTTGCTGGCGCGCGAGGAGAAGCCGCCCTGGTCGGTGTAGACCAGTTGCGCCTGGGGCTCGACGAACCACTGGCTGTCCTTCTCGCGGTGCAGGGTGAAGCGTTTGCCGGTTTCCACCGAGGCGGAGTAGCCGTTGCTGCTGCCGGAGCTCTTCACGCGATTGCCCTGGGTGTCGTTGACGCTGAAGTTGTTCTTCAGGTGCGCAGCCTTGAGCACGGTGTCGATGTAGAAGCCGTTCTCGTGCAGCCAGGTGCCGTAGATGCCGACGTGGGTGTTGCGCGCGCCGCCGCTGCCTTCGTCGAAGCTCTGGTCGGCCTCGGTATGGCCGATCATGGCGCCGACGAACAGGTCGCCGCTGGACACCGGCACGCGGCGGTCCACGCCCAGCTGGATGCCCTGGTAGCTCAGGCGGTAGCCGTCGAAGTTGCTGCCGGCGAAGGAGTGCAGGCGGCCGCCGTTGGTGCGCAACCAGACGTTGCCGTCGGTATCGCGCTCGGTGTAGCGCAGCTCACCCATGCGTTGCAGCAGGGTCTGCATGTCCAGGTAGGACAGCAGGTAGTTGGTGTGCACCTGGGCGTGGAAGGCGCGGGTAGTCGAGGTGCCGGGGCCCGGGGCCGGGCCGGGCGGCGTCGGCGCTACAGGGTCGCCGGGTTCGACCGGGCCAGGCGGTGTCGGGTCTACTGGCGGTATAGGGTCAACTGGAGGCTGTGGATCGACCGGGTCGGTCGGGCCCGGATCAACCGGCGGCACGGTATAGCCATACAGCTCCCAGTTATCGTCCTCGTTCTTGCGCAGGGCATAGGTGTTGCCGCCCAGCTCCACCAGCGCGCCTTCGTAGAGGCCGAACTGGCCGCTGCCACCGTTGGTTTCGATGATCTCGATGCGCTCGTCGCCCAGGGTGCTCTGCGAGCCGTCGTTGGCCACCAGGACCGAATGGTTGCCGGTGCTGCCGTCGGTACCCGTGATGGTCAGCTTGTCGGTCAGCTGGTTGACGATGTCGGTGTAGAAGTGGAACGCCCCGGCGCCGCTCAGCGAGCCCAGTTGCAGGCTGCCGTAGTGCTCCGGCTGGTTGGCGGCAAAGCCGTTCTGCCAGGACTCGCGGCTGTTGAGGTAGACCTGCGAGTCGTCCTGCAGGTCCAGCGCCGTGAGGTTCGAGGTGGCGTAGTGGCTGGCCTCGCTGCTGTTCTTGTCCAGCAGGAACCAGCGCGAGCCCTTGAGGTTGAGCGTGGCGCTACTGACGCTGCCATCGCCGGCAACGGTGCTGTCGGTCACCGCGCGGCCCACCAGTTCGCTGCTCTCGGCGTTGAGCGTGAAGCTGCTGGCAAACACGCCGTCGGCGCTGTTCTGGCTGGCGTTGACGTTGAGCAGGCTGCGCCCGTCCTGGGCGGTAGCGCTGCTGTTGGCGAGGTTCAGGGTGGCGTCCTTCACCGCATCGGCGACATTCATGATGCCGCTGTTCTGCCCGTCACTGGTGCGCCCGGCGAGGCCGCCGACTTCGATCAGCCCGGCGGTGCCGGTGGCGCCATCGAGGTGCGCCATGTCGGTGTCGGTGAGGTCGATCACCTGGCCGCCTTCGAGGCGGTCGCCGTTGCTGGCGAGGCTGTAGCCGTTGGCGAAGGAGTAGCGGATCGCGCTGGCGGCGGAGGTGATGCTGTTGCGCACGCCAGCCACCAGCGGTGTGAGCGTGATCTTCGCGCCGTCACCCATCACCCGCAGACCGGCGGAGTCCTTGCCTTCGGTGGTGATATCGGTCTTGCCGTACACCGTGACTTCGGAGTTGCCGTACTGCGCGCCGGCGTGGCCGCTGTCGACGGGGGCGCTGGCACTGCCGCCGCCCAGCGAGCCTGCGGCCAGACCATGGGATTGCCCGGTGCCGGTGGTGTGGATCACCGTCTGGAAGTCCTGATGCTTCTCGCTGTTGATGGTCACCTGAGAGTTGCCGGTGGCCCAGGCGCCGATTTCGTTGAGGCCGCCGGTCTTGATCCGCAGGTGGCCGCCGTCATAGCCGGTGGCGGTGACGCTCGAATGGTTGAGGGCAAACAGCGCATTGGCGCCCGGGCGGCTGGTGGTCTGGTTGAAGTCGCCACCCATGAAGGTGATGGACGAGTTCTTGGTGGCGTACAGGCCCACGCCGTTGCTCAGGTAGGAGGTACCGTTCATGTCCACCAGGTCGAGGGTCACGGTGCCGCCATTGTTGGCTTCCACCGAACGCTGGCTGGACTTGTTGGTGACCGTCAGCACATAGGGCGTGCCGTCTTTCGAGGTCATGTCGATGGTCCCGCCATTGGCGGCGAACAGACCCTTGCCGCCAGCGATGGTCAGGTTGGCGTTGCCGTTGATTTCCGCGCTGGATGTCGTGCCATCCACATACATCGCGCTTTTCGGGCTGCTGTAGCCGGAGTTGGTCGAGGTGGCAGTGAGGTTGCCGTTGATCACGAAGCGGCCGCCGCCGGTGACGGCGATGCCGTTGTAGACGTACTTGCCGGCGGGGTTGGTGTTGCTGCCGTAGTTATAAGTCAGATCGCCGTTGACGGTGACCAGGCTGCCAGCGCCCTTGATGTCGAGGGTGTTGCCGGCGTCGGTTCTGACGGTCTGCCCGGTGAGCACCAGGGGCGAGCCGCTCGGCCCGGTCATGGTGATGATGGCGCCGCCGCTGACGTTGAACGTCTTGATGGTGCCAACCTGAGTGAAATCCTCGTAAAGGCCGCTCTGGTTGGCGGTGTAGCTCTGGTTGCTTTCGGTGACGCTATTGGCCGCCATCGCGGTGGCCATGGCCAGCGGGCTGGCCAGGAAGAGCATCAATGGGGTGTTCTTCATCACGGATTCCTACCGCCTCTCGGCGGGATGGGTGAAGAGAACCCGGTTGCGCAGTTTCCGTGTGCCGCACCAGGGGTTGCCTGGCGTGAAGGGGTGGGGCGGTGGGTTTCAGTGGTGGTGTCCTGGCACTGTGAGTCACTCACGGGAGTTGGTAGCGGCGGTGATTGTCGGCTACACGGCCTGGGCACGCCCTTGAGTTATGTCAGAAGGTTTTCGAATCCGGCATGGGTATTGAGAAACGTCATGGCCAGGCGGATTTGCGCCTGACCTGAATCAATACGCACCCGCACTGGAGCTGAGCAATGCAGCGTCCATGCGGCATTGCAGAGGGCAGGGCGGTGCCCTTGCAAAACTGCAAAGCGACCCTGCAAGCCTGTCTATTCCGCGCTTTGCGGGCATGGATCAAGATTCGTTCGTCCTCTCGGAACACCTCCCCCACTTTCAAGGAACCGAATCATGAACTTCAAGCAATCCCTGCTCGCCGCCTCTCTCGCCCTGGCCATCGGCAACGTCTTCGCCGCCGGCAACCCGACTGTCGAACACAACACCCAGGCCTTCCTCGAAGCCCTGGAGGCCGGCAAGGGCCAACCGCTGGAAACCCTGTCGCCCAAGGATGCCCGCGCCGTGCTGACCGGAGCCCAGGCCTCGGTGAAGGTCGACCTCTCCGGCACCCAGGTCAGCGAGAAGACCGTGCAGACCGAGGTCGGTCCGGTGAAGCTGACCATCGTCCGCCCGGCCGGCGTGAAAGGAACGCTGCCGGCGTTCATGTACTTCCATGGCGGCGGCTGGGTGCTGGGCGACTACCCGACCCACGCCCGCCTGATACGCGACCTGGTGGTGAACTCCGGCGCGGTGGCGGTCTACGTCGACTACACCCCGTCCCCCGAGGCGCATTACCCGGTGGCGATCAATCAGGCCTACGCCGCGACGAAGTGGGTCGCCGAACACGGCAAGGAGATCAACGTCGACGGCAAGCGCCTGGCCGTGGCCGGTAACAGCGTTGGCGGCAACATGGCGGCGGTGGTCGCTCTGATGGCCAAGGACAAGGGCGCACCCAAGCTGCGCTTCCAGGCGCTGCTGTGGCCGGTGACCGATGCCAGCTTCGAGACCGGCTCATACAACCAGTTCGCCCAGGGGCACTTCCTCACCAAGCCGATGATGCAGTGGTTCTGGGACAGCTACACCACCGACCCGAAACAGCGCGCCGAGATCTACGCTTCTCCGTTACGCGCGACCACCGACCAGCTCAAGGGCCTGCCGCCCACGCTGATCCAGACCGCCGAATCCGACGTACTGCGTGACGAGGGCGAAGCCTACGGTCGCAAACTCGACGCCGCCGGTGTGGCGGTCACTTCGGTGCGCTACAACGGAATGATCCACGACTACGGTCTGCTCAACGTGATCAGCCAGGTCCCGGCGGTACAGTCCGCCATGCGCCAGGCCGGTGAAGAGCTGAAAGCTCATCTGCAGTAAGCCGTCTGTCGAACGAGCCGCTTGCCTCCTCCACCAAGGGGGAGGCCACTTTTCCGGAGGGAACCTGCATGAACCAGCCGACCCAGCAAGAGTCCGTCACTCTGATCATCCGCCACCGCGCCCGCCCCGACAGCGTCGCCGCCTATGAAACCATCCTGCGCGAGCTGACCCGCGCTGCCAGCGAGTTCCCCGGCCACCTGGGCGTGGACGTGATGCGCCAGGGCGACCACTTCACCTCGGTCCTGCGCTTCGCCAGCGCCGATGAACTGCAGGCCTGGCTCGACTCGCCGCAGCGCCGCGAGCTGATCGAGCGTGCCGACCCGCACCTGATCGACGGCGAGCAGAAGGAACTGCACCGCGCCCACGAGTTCTGGTTCACCGCCCCTGACAACCCGCAGAAGCAGCCGCCGCGCTGGAAACAGGCGGCCGTCTCCTATCTGGTGATCCTGCCGCTGGTGATGCTGGTGCCGCAGCTCTGGCGCCCGCTGTTCACGCAAATCCCGCTGCTGGGTGGCTTCGTGCCGGCCAACATGCTCATCGTCGCGACCATCGTCCTGCTGGTGGTCTACGTTTTCATGCCACGGGCCACGCGCCTGTTCTCCGCCTGGCTCAACGCCCGCTGATCGAAAGAGGAACATAGCCATGTACGCCGATCTGATCCTGACCAACGGCCGCTTCCACACCGTCGACCGCGAGAAACCCGAGGCCACCGCCGTGGCCATCGCCGACGGCAAATTCATCGCCGTGGGTACCGAGGCGGAGGCCATGGCCTTGCGCGCCGGCGCGACCCGCGTCATCGACCTCAAGGGACGCACCGCGATTCCCGGCCTCAACGACTCGCACCTGCACCTGATCCGTGGCGGGCTGAACTACAACCTCGAACTGCGCTGGGAAGGCGTTCCGTCCCTGGCCGACGCCCTGCGCATGCTCAAGGAGCAGGCCCTGCGCACGCCGTCGCCGCAGTGGGTGCGCGTCGTCGGCGGCTGGAACGAATTCCAGTTCGCCGAGAAGCGCATGCCGACTATCGAAGAGCTGAACCTGGCGGCGCCGGACACCCCGGTGTTCGTCCTGCACCTSTAYGACCGYGCGYTGCTCAACCGCGCCGCGCTGCGCGTCGTCGGCTAYACSAAGGACACSCCGAACCCGCCCGGYGGCGAGATCGTCCGCGACAGCAAGGGCGAGCCCACCGGCATGCTGGTGGCCCGGCCGAACGCGATGATCCTCTACGCAACCCTGGCGAAGGGGCCGAAGCTGCCCTTCGAGTACCAGGTCAACTCCACCCGCCAGTTCATGCGCGAGCTGAACCGCCTGGGCSTGACCAGCGYSATCGATGCCGGCGGCGGCTTCCAGAAYTACCCGGACGACTACCAGGTGATCGAGCAACTGGAAAAAGAAAACCAGCTCACCGTGCGCATCGCCTACAACCTGTTCACCCAGAAACCCAAGGAAGAGCTGGCCGATTTCAAGAACTGGACCAGCAGCGTGAAATACGGGCAGGGCAGCGACTTCCTGCGGCACAACGGTGCCGGTGAGATGCTGGTGTTCTCCGCCGCCGACTTCGAGGACTTCCTTGAACCGCGTCCGGACCTGCCCGGCAGCATGGAAGCCGAACTGGAACCGGTGGTGCGCCATCTCGTCGAACAGCGCTGGCCGTTCCGTCTGCACGCCACCTACGATGAATCCATCTCGCGCATGCTCGACGTGTTCGAGAAGGTCAACCTGGACATTCCGTTCAACGGCCTGCACTGGTTCTTCGACCATTGCGAGACCATCTCGCCGAAGAACATCGAGCGGGTGAGGGCGCTGGGCGGCGGCATCGCCATYCAGGACCGCATGGCCTTCCAGGGCGAATACTTCGTCGACCGCTACGGCAGGCAGGCCGCAGAGGCGACCCCGCCGATCAAGCGCATGCTGGCCGAAGGCGTYCCCGTCGGCGCCGGYACCGAYGCCACCCGTGTSTCCAGCTACAACCCCTGGACCTCGCTGTACTGGATGGTCAGCGGCAAGACCGTCGGCGGCATGGAGCTGTACCCCGAGGGCCTGTCCCGTGCCACCGCGCTGCAGCTGTACACCCACGGCAGCGCCTGGTTCTCCAACGAGCAGGGCAAGAAAGGGATGATCAAGGTCGGACAGATGGCCGATGTGGCCGTGCTTTCGGCGGACTACTTCAACGTGCCGGAGGAAGAAATCAAGACCATCGAATCGGTGCTGACCGTGGTGGACGGCCGCGTAGTGTTCGGCAGCGGCGACTTCGAGCGCCAGGCGCCGACGGCCATTCCGGTACTGCCGGACTGGTCTCCCGTGGCCAAGGTCCCCGGCCACTGGCGTCCGCAGGGCCCACTGCAGCAGGCCGTGCACCAGTGCGCCGGCTCCTGCGGCGTGCATGGCCACAGCCACGAGCGCGCCCGCCAGTCGAGCGTGCCGGTGAGTGACTTCCAGGGCTTCTGGGGCGCTTTCGGTTGTTCGTGCTTCGCGTTCTGACGCTGGCGCTGCGGCCTCCGACCTCAATGGCCGGAGGCCGCTCTTAAGCCCTTCTGTAGGTGCCTCGGTGCGCTCCTTGCTCGTGAATCACGGAGCGCGCCTTAACCTTGTCTCTTCCGCTAGAACCCCACCAACTGCCCCACGGCCTGCGCCTGCGGATCATCGCTGCGGCTGACCAGCGCGTAGTTGTAGCCACCCTGGCTCCAGTAACGTGCCAGCAGGTCTCCATCCGTACGCTGCCCCTGCGGCAACATCTCATGGCGCGGGCCCGGCGGACGGATGAAGAAGGTCAGCCGGCGGCCCTGGCCATCTTCGTAGATCACCAACGCTGCCGCCCCCTGTTCCGTCGCCAGCAGACGCGCCCCGACGGTCTTCAAGCCAACCTGCTCCAGCGCCGGCGGCGGCACCGCGTTCTTCAGGTAACGCGCCAGCCAGCCGTTCAGGTCGCCGCCATCGCGCAGGTCGAGCCCGCTCTGGCCGGCATCGGCGAACAACCGGTAAGCCTGCACGGCGTCCTGCATCGGCACCATGCCGCGCATCATCGCGTCGCCGCGCATCTGCCAGCCGCCCATGCCGCCCACGCCCAGCGCCACCAGCAGCGCCGCCGCCGTGGCCAACCGGGTTCGCCGGCGTTGCTGGAGCTGACGGCGAATCCGCGCCGGGTCCAGTTGTTCGGAAATTGCACTACGCGCCTGCCCGGCAAAGGCCGCGCGCAGTTGCTGCGCATCCTGTCGCCAGCCTTCGACGCGACGGGCGTCGTCCGGGTGCGTGGCGAGCCAGGCTTCCACCCACTGGCGGCGCGCCGGGTCGAGCTGGTCGTCGATGTAGGCGTGCAGATCGTGCTCATCGGGAATGCGTTCGTTCATTTCAGTACCCGCAGAGAAGGAGTCGCCGCCTGTCCTTCGCTCAGCGCGCGCAGCGCCGTGCGGGCGCGCGACAGGCGGGACATGACGGTGCCCATGGGAATGTCCAGTGCCTCGGCTACTTCGCGGTAGCTCAGGCCTTCCACGCTGACCAGCGTCAGCAGCGCGCGCTGCTCGGCGGGTAGGCGCTCAAAGGCCTCCAGGGTCGAGCGTGCGCTGACGATGTCCTCGGGTGATGCGCTGACCGCGCTGTCCGCGCCGAACAGGCTGAGCAGGCGCGCGTAGCGCTTCGCGCGGCGCTGCCCGTCGATGAAGTGCCGGTAAAGGATCGAGAACAGCCAGGCGCGCAGGTCGCCGTCGTCGCGGCGGCCGGTCCAGGCCGACAGCGCCTTCTCCAGGGTGGCCTGCACCAGGTCGTCGGCGCTGCTCGCGCTGCGGGTCAGCGACAGGGCGAAGCGCCGCAGCCGGGGCAGCAGTTCGCGCAGTGAATGGTCGTCCAGTGAATGCATCGGGGCGCCGGGAGTGGGTGGGTTCGAGCGAGAAAGACGAACGCGGCGGCGATCTATTCCCGGCCTGCAAAAAAATAATTCTTTGGCAGTGGTCGGGAATAACCCGGCGCACGGTGCGTCGTACCGGCTCAACGCATTCAGCCTAAGCCTGAGGAGCTGGAAATGACAGAAACACCCACACCCAACGTGCCCCTGCGCCTGGCCGCCATCGGCGCCGTGGTGCTCGGCGTGGCCGCCGTCTTCGCCTATGTCGCCGGCTGGCTCGACCCGCAGCGCCTCACCCCGGACAAGGTCATCAACACCCTGGAGCACAACGGCGGCGTCTATCCCGGCTATCGGCGCAACCACGCCAAGGGCCTGTGCGTGATCGGCCACTTCGACAGCAACGGCGGGCTGGCCGATCTGTCCCGCGCCAGCCTGTTCTCGGTCGGCCGCGTGCCGGTAGTGGGGCGCCTGGCCATTCCCGGCGGCAACCCCAAGGCCAGCGACGGTGCGGCTCCGATCCGCAGCCTGGCGCTGCGCTTCCTGCCCAAGGATGGCCAGGAATGGCGGACCGGCATGAACGCCATGCCGGTCTTCGTCGTCCGCGACGTCGCCAGCTTCTTTGCCCTGCAACAGGCCACTGCGCCGCAACCGGGCACCGGCAAGCCCGACCCGGAAAAAGCCGGTGCCTTCTTCAAGGCGCACCCCGAGACCGGCCCCTTCCTGCAATGGGTGAAATCCTCCACGCCATCCTCCAGCTACGCCAACAGCGCCTACTACGGCCTCAACGCCTTCTACCTGGTGAACAAGGACGGCCAGGAGCAGCCCGTGCGCTGGTCCGTGCAGCCTGAAGCGCCGGTCGAGCCGCTGGCCGCCGACAAGCGCGGCGACGCCGACTTCCTCGCCGACGAACTGGCCCAGCGTATTTCCGCCGGCCCGTTGCGCTGGCGCCTGCAGTTCACCCTTGGCGAGCCCGGCGACAGCACCAGCGACGCCACCCAGGCCTGGCCTGCCAGCCGCCGCACGGTGGATGCCGGCGAACTGGTGATCGAGCGCCTGCAGCCGGAGATCGGCGGCGACTGCCGCGACGTCAACTACGACCCGCTGATCCTCCCCGACGGCATCCGCGCGTCCGACGACCCGCTGCTCAGCGCGCGCTCGGCCGCCTACTCGGAATCCTTCAACCGCCGCACCCGTGAGCAGGCCCAGGAGACCCACTGATGAAACCGACCTACTTCCCGCTCTCCCTGCGCGTGCTGCACTGGCTCATGGCGGTGCTGGTACTCGCCATGCTGCTGATCGGCCTGGGCATGGTCGCCAGCGTCTCCCCGCGCCACGCCGCGCTGGTCGCCATCCACAAACCCCTGGGCGCCGCGCTGCTGGTACTGGTGCTGCTGCGTATTCTGGTGCGCCTGACCCATCGCATCCCCGCGCTGCCCAGCGACATGCCCGGCTGGCAACGCAGCGCCGCACACCTCTCGCACCTCGCGCTCTATGGCCTGCTGTTGGCCCAGCCGCTGGTGGGCTGGACCATGCAATCGGCCGGTGGTTACCCAGTGCTGCTGTGGGGTGGCTTCGAACTGCCCGCGCTGGTCTCGCCTTCGGTGCAGCTCCACGCCATCCTGCGCAGCGCGCACACCGTCATCGCCTACGCCTTGCTGGCGACCATCCTCCTGCACCTGGCCGCCGCGCTGTTCCACGGGCTCATTCGTCGCGATGAAGTGCTCCCGAGCATGACTGGCGCCCCCATGCCGCGTACCACTTCCTCGGGAGAACGGCCATGAAGCGATTGCTCGCCGTGGCTTGCCTCTTCACCTCCTGCGCGGCTCTCGCCGCGCAGGACGCACCACCCGCCGAGGACTATCACTTCGGCCAGAAGCTCGACATCAAGCGCGTGGTGCAGGCACCGGAGCTGGATTTCTGCGGGATTCGCGAGGTGGAGATGATCTACGAGGACAGCACCGGGCAACGGCATACGCTGCGGTATCCGGTGTGGGGGCAGGGGTGTGGGAATGAAAATTGAGGCGTAGTGGCTCGGTTACACGGGGCATGTGGCGCAACAGGCAGCCATTGCTTTCTGGAGTGACAATGTCGCTCCCTCTCGGCTAACGTCCCTGAACAGTCATCTTGCAGGCTGTTTGAAGTGTCCAGTATTGTTTCAGGCTTCATTCAATGTTTTCGCGGCGAATATGAGGCAGAGCTGCTCAATCGACAGGTAATTGAAGAACTGCACGACAGAGGAACGCTGATAGTTCGGCCTATGTTCAATGTGATTCCGAATGCGAGTGGGCATTGTTATTACGGCCCGCTGATCAGCTTTGCTGCGTATTACGACGAGCTCCAGTGCTTCGACGAAGACGGGCGCCTACAGTACGAAAACCTGCTCAAGCGTTTCGTCCGGGATAGTTCCGAAGTAATCCACGGCTATTCCGGGGAGCGCTGCGTGTGGACTTGCCGCAGGTCACCCGTGGAGACAGAGTGCCGCGCATCGGTAGTTGCGGCTCGGCGCGTATTCTCCAGCCATCATGGCCTCCCAGCGATACAGGAATAGATCCAAGTGCCTGCAACCTTGCTGGTGTTCGATTTGTATCGAGAGCCTACGGACCGGCTCGACATGTCACCATTGGCTTCTGCGTAACTAGTGATGGCGTCGCTCAAATCAAACTCATGCTGCGCAGTACATTGGATCGGGCCTGCTGCCAGGTTCTTTAGTAGGAGGGAAATACTTTGCGGGACTTCCAGTAAATGCTTGTGCCAAGCAATTATCCGGAGAATATCGGTAGTGGAGTGTTCTTCCATCCGCTACGGTTAAGCGGACGAATCCACTGGCTGCTTTATTGAATTTAGCCTTGACCAATTCCTGCCGAGTGATTGGAAGCCTTGGCCCCCTGGCCTCTCGCCATCCGTACTTTGCGCACCGTCTCGACGAACGGCGTCACGATCAGGCTCCACAGCGAAGAATACTTGGCATCGTCCTGCTCTCCCGCGCCGAACTGGATCGGCTCCGGCGCGCGCTGGGTGACGTAGAGCGTGCCGAACATCCAGTCCCACAGCGAGAGGTTGATGCCGAAGTTCCGGTTGAAGTGGCGGGGCGCGTCGCTGTGGTGGATCTGGTGCTGGGCGGGGCTGTTCACCACATGTTCGATCACCGGCCCGAACGATAGCCACACATGGCTGTGGCGCAGGTTGGTTGCCAGCACGTTGAACAGCAGGATCATCCAGGTCACGCCGAACAGCGTATAGGCGCTGACCTGTCCACCACAGACGTACCAGAAGATGCCGGCGTAGGCGCCCAGCAGCACGGTCCCAGCCAGGTTCGCCGCCAGCTTCTCGACGAAGTGCACGCGGCTCGCCGTGATCGGCGTCAGCACCGCCGCCGAGTGATGAACCTTGTGGAATGCCCACAGCCAGCGCGAGTGGAAGGCGCGGTGCACCCAGTAGTTCTTGAAGTCGCTGACCAGGAACACGCCCAGCCCATAGAGCAGCGACAGACCAAGATTCTGGCCCACCTGCGGTCGCGCGCCCCAGAGCTTGGTAAAGAAGGCGATGTAATCGCCCGAGCGCAGGATGTAAGGATCGACCAGCCCAATGATGGGTACCAACACCACCACATTGAGGATGCCGCGTACCAGGTAGTAGCGGTAATCCAGCAACGCCGAACGATGGAAATTCACCCGCGCCCCACCGATGAACTGCCAGAACGAGGCTGCCTGCGTCAGTCCGCGCTGCTGGCGGAAACGAAACAGGGCGTAAGCGACCGCATAGGACAGCAGCAGGAACAACACACCCACACGCCCACTCAGGTCGAAGAGGCCGGAGACCTGGTGAGCCACCGGGTCGATGAGGAGGGTGGTCAGGTGCTGGTGGAGATGCGAGAGATCAGGCATGGAGAGTTACGCATCGTTAGCTCGGCGACCAGCATAATTCGTGCTGTGGCAGTTGCAAAAGGGGCAGGGCAGCTTGATTGGACAGGAAGGCTGCGGGCGCTCGCCGAAAATCCCTGTTGAGGCGCATGCAATCGGCCACTGGCAGCCACTGGGCCAGGAGCGTTTGATGATGCTCAGCTGAATCCGGTCGCCTCGATTCGGTAGCTTTTCAGAAGGATAAAGCGGTGCAATGGAAGACCTTTGCCCTCTGGATATTCGCTGGCATGCTTGTTCCAACGGTGGTTTACATTCAGGCGAGATACCCCGTAACCCCATCCCACAACAGCTTCCCGGCTGTCACCACCAGCAGCCCATAACAAGCGCGGTACATCTGGCGCTGATCCAGCCGCTCATGCAGCCGCCATCCCAGCCAGACCCCGCTGGGCACCGCCATCAGACAAATCCCCATCAGGCCGAGCACGCTCCCCGTCGGTTTGGCCAGCAGCAACCAGGGTACGGCCTTTATCAAATTTCCCACCGTGAAGAACATGCTGGTGGTACCGGCATAGAGTTGTTTGCTCAAGCCCAGCGGCAGCAGGTAAATCGCCAGGGGCGGTCCACCCGAGTGCGCAACCATTGTCGTGATACCCGAGGTAAAGCCTGCCGCCACTGCCTTGGGCGATGAGCGCGGTCTAACCTTGACTTCCCCGCCAGCCTTGAACCAAAGGCCGACAAACACCAGGGTGATCGCTGCCATGACGATGGCGACCATGCGATGGTCCACCACGCGGAAGAACAGGTAGCCGATGCCGATGCCGACCAGCAGTCCGGGAATCAGCAACTTCAGATCCGCTGTCGACCAGGTGGAGGGCTTCCAGTAGCGCAGGCCGAACAGGTCCATGGCGATGAACAGGGGCGCGAGCAGGCCGCCGGCAGTGATCGGGTCCATCACCAGCGACAGCAGCGGAATGCCGACGATGGCGAAACCGCCGCCGAACGCACCTTTCATGAAGCAGATCAGAAAGACTCCGGCGAAGGTCACGAGGATCGTGGTGGGGGTCAGGTCCAAAACGCAGTTTCCTGTGACGGGGGATTTCATTCCCCATGGCTGGGTACCCATAATGTCGGTCACAACCTGCACCACAAAAAGTGCCAGTTTCGAGGTTTTTTCATGGGCCAGTTTTCCAGCCAGTCCGAGCCATCCGGGCGCGGGGTCGAACGCCGGATCTACGCTAGGCTGCGGGCGCAGATAGAACAGGGCACGTTGGCTGCCGGCACGAAATTGGTGTCGACGCGGGTCCTGGCGGCCGAGCTGGGCGTATCGCGAACCACCGTGACTGCGGCCTACGAACAACTGGCCGCCGAAGGTTTTGTAGTCACCGCCAAGGGCAAGGTCGCCACCGTAGCCAGCGTCATCAATGGCCCAGCGGAACGCGCCAGGGAGAACCCGGCACTGCTGCCGCCGGTGCTTTCCGACTATGGCCAGCGCGTTGCGGCGATGAAGCCCTACAGCATGGCCACGCCCCATGTGCGTATCGACTTCCGCTACGGTTCGGTGGCTACCAAGGATTTCCCGGCCCTGGGCTGGCAGCGCGCTTATCGTGCTGAACTGGTCAGGCGCCAGCCCACACTTTCCTACGGCCAGCCCGAAGGAGAGTCGCGCCTGCGCACGGCGCTGCAGGGCTATCTGCGCCGGGCGCGCGGCCTGACCTGCGACGCCGAGCAGATTCTCGTGGTGCATGGTTCGCAGCAGGGGCTGGACCTGTGCGCTCGGCTTCTTCTGAACCCGAACGATGGGTTCGTCTTCGAAGACCCCGGCTATCGCATGGCCCGATACAGCTTCGAAGCTACGGGTGCGACAGCGCTGCCGATCAATGTCGACAGTTCGGGATTGGATACTGGCGCGTTGCCCGAAGATGGTCGTGCGCGCCTGGCCTACGTGACGCCTTCGCACCAGTTCCCCATGGGCGCGGTGCTTCCCGTCGCGCGTCGCCTGGAACTGCTGGAATGGGCGCGTCGTCATCGTGCCTGGGTCATCGAAGACGATTACGGCGGCGAGTTTCGTTACGGCCAACGCCCCATCGATGCGCTGCAATCGATGGATACCCAGGCGCGGGTCATTTATGTGGGGACGTTTTCCAAGGCACTTTCACCGCAGCTCAGGCTGGGTTATCTAGTGCTTCCGAAGGAACTGGTCCACGTGTTCCGCGAAGCCAAGCGCCTGACGGATCGCCACTCGCCAAGCTGGGAGCAGAACGTCCTCGCATCGTTGATCGAAAGTGGCACATACGAGCGGCACGTTCGCCGCCTGCGCCGGGATAATGAGCAACGGCGAAAGGCGATGCTGGAGGCTTTCGAGCAGCATCTGGCGGGGTACGGGGAACTGGTCGGAATGGCGGCGGGGCTGCACGGTGTCCTGCTATTGCCAAGGCTTCGCGCCGAAGAGGAAACAAGAGTGCAGGCAATGGCACTTGAGCGCGGCATAGGGGTATATCCCTTGTCCCCGCTGTATGCAGGTCTTACATCGGCGAAATTGGAAAGATCCGCAGCCCTGATCCTGGGCTATGCGGGCCTGTCGGCTAAAGAAATTCATGAGGGCATAGCCGTTCTTGGAGGAATCATTCGTTTCCTGATGCCTGCTCTCCCTCGATAGTTTCGGGACACCTTGCGAGTAATCCTGACCTACTGGCGTTGACGTCAGCCATGTGCTGCACCAGTTTCGCGACCCGGAGCATCGGGAGTTGCGCCGGTGGATCACCGGCATCTGTTGCCGGTATTGAGGGACCAGGAGCTTGGCAGGGCGGGATACCCCTAGCGCATGCAGGCAAAAGGGGACGGCCGGGCACTGGCTGTGCTGGATTGGCAGGGAACGTTGTGAGTGCCGATGGGGGAGGTGCTGCGGGTGATGCGGGAGGACCGGCGTGGGAAGTGCTGCAGTCGGAAGCGATTGTCGGCGCGGTGCGGGGGCCTTTCGCGAGCGAGCCTGCTTCGGCAGGATCAAGAGCCCCCTGTCCCTCTCCCGCCAGCGGGAGAGGGGATCGTTTGGCGTGAGTCATGCCTCGGCGTTAGCCGGACAGGGCATGACTCGTTGTACGCCAATCAAGCAGCCGGCGGCGTACCTTCTGCGTTGGCGACCACGGCGTCGATCTGGATCGAGGCGCCTTTGGGCAGGGCCGAGACACCCACGGTGCGGCGTGCCGGCGTGCCGCCAGGGAAGTAGCTGGCGTACACCTCATCCACTGCGGCGATATCGTCGATGTTGGTCAGGAAGAGGTTGACCTTCACCACATCCGCCAGGGCGTGGTCGATGCTTTCGACGATGGCCTTGAGGTGCTTGAAGCACTGGGCGGCCTGTTCCTTCACGCCGCCTGCCACCAGTTCGCCGGTCCGGACGTCCAGCGGCAGCTGGGCGGAGATGTGGTTGTAGTGGGAGAAGGCGACAGTCTGGGTGGAGTAGGGGCAACGCGGCGCGGCGTCGGTGTTGTGGGCCTTGATGACGATGCCGTGGCGGTCTTCCACCGCTTGCGGCGGGGTGCCGTCACCGTGGGAGACCACGGCTTCGATCTGCACCAGGGCGTCCAGCGGCAGGGCTTTTGCCGCTACCACGGTGCGCGCGGGGAAGTAGCCGACGGCACGGGCGATGGCTGAATCGGGGAAGAAGGTGGTGTAGACCTGGTTCACTGCTTCGGCATCGGCGAGGTTCTTCACGAAGACGGTGATCCGCACAATGTCGTCGAAGGGCACGTCGATGCCTTCGAGGATGTTCTTGATGTTGCGCAGGCACTGCGCGGTCTGTTCCTCGATGCCGCCGGAGACCAGCTTGCCGGTGCGCGGGTCGATGGGCAGCTGCGCGGACAGGTTGTTGTAGTGGGAGAAGGCAACCGACTGGGTCGAGAGCGGGTTCAGCGGCGCATTTTCGGTGCTGCCTTCCACCTTGATCAGGTCGCCGGCCTGCGGGGCGTTGGGGATGGTGCCTTCACCGCAGGTGATGAGGGCTTCGACCTGCACCTGGGCGCCCAGCGGCAGCGCTGCCACGCCAACGGTGGTCAGGGTCGGGACGTAGTCCGGGAAGAAGCTGGCGTGGACTTTGCCGACGGCTTCGGCGTCCGCGATGTTGGTCAGGAAGATCGAGATGCGGACGCTGTCGTCCAGTTTGTGGCCGATGCTTTCCACCACGGCCTTGAGGTTCCTGTAGCACTGCTCGGCCTGCTCTTTCACGCCGCCGGCGACCAGCTTGCCGCTGGCTGGGTCGATGGGCAGTTGCGCCGACAGGTTGTTGTAGTGGGAGAAGGCGACGGTTTGCGAGTAAGGGCCGGTGCCCTGGGGTGCCTTGTCGGTATTTCTCGCCAGTACTGCGTTGTAGCCACTCATAGGGTGCTCCCTGGTTTGCTGGGAATCCGTGGGTTTCGTGGCAAAGGCTCAGTCCGGTTCGTTATCGGTGGTTGCCACTGTTCATTCAGACGACGGATATCGAACTCGTCGAGAGGCGCGCAGACTATCGAGTCTCCAGGGGGGACCCCTTTGACTTAAGGCAAGCGTAGTGGGGTCTTCTTACCGGGTTGTTTCAATTGGCGATGAGCGTTAGTCGGGATGGTTTGCAGGGGGCTGGGAGGGCTTGAAGCGGAGTCAGTGCATTTCATGGGAATGCCGTGCCGGGGCGCTTCCCTCTCCCCAACCAGGGTCAGGGAGAGGGGCTCTGCGCAACCGAGTGTCAGAAGATGTAATCCGTTGTCAGGAAGCTGGAATCGCGGTCACGGATGATCTGGCTGATCAGTTCCTTGTTGGCGTCGGTGAACCGCGTGGCCACCAGGGTGCGGATGGAGAAGGTGCGCAGGGCGTCATGGACGGAAAGGGTGCCTTCGGCGGAGTTCTTGCGGCCGTTGAAGGGATAACTGTCCGGGCCGCGCTGGCACTGGGCGTTGATGTTGATACGGCCCACCTGGTTGACGAAGGCATCCACCAGCGGGCCGATCTGCGCCGGGTCGTTGCCGAACAGGCTGAGCTGCTGGCCATAGTCGGATTGCAGGACGTAGTCGATCACTTCGTCCAACTCGCGGTAGGGGACCACGGGCACCAGCGGACCGAACTGTTCCTCGTTGTACAGGCGCATGTCGGCGCGCACCGGGCTGAGCAGCGCGGGGCAGAAGAAGCTTTCACGGCTCTCGCCACCGCCGGCGTTGATGATCTTGGCGCCCTTGGCCAGCGCGTCCTGCAGCAGGCCGTTGAGGTAATCGACCTTGCCCGGCTCGGGCAGCGGCGTCAGCGCCACGCCGGGCTCCCAGGGCATGCCGGGCTTGAGTTCGGCGAGCTTGGCGCTGAACTTGTCGAGGAAAGTCTCCAGCACGTCTTCGTGGACGAAGAGGATCTTCAGCGCGGTGCAGCGCTGGCCGTTGAAGGAGAGGGCGCCGGTGATGGCTTCGCTGACGGCGTTGTCGAGGTCGACGCTGGGCAGGACGATGCCGGGGTTCTTGGCGTCCAGCCCGAGGGCGGCGCGCAGGCGGTGCGGGCGCGGGTGGAGCTTCTTCAGGTCGGCGGCGCCGGAGTGAGTGCCGATGAAGGCGAAGACGTCGACCTTGCCGCTGGCCATGAGCGCGCTGACGGTCTCGCGGCCGCGCCCGTAGATGACGTTGATGACGCCTGGCGGGAAGCTGTCGCGGAAGGCTTCGAGCAGCGGGCGGATCAGCAGCACACCGAACTTGGCGGGCTTGAAGACCACGGTGTTGCCCATGATCAGCGCCGGGATCAGGGTGGTGAAGGTTTCATTCAGCGGATAGTTGTACGGGCCCATGCACAGCGCCACGCCTAGCGGTACACGGCGGATCTGCCCGAGGGTGCCCTGTTCCAGCTCGAAGCGGCTGGAGCGGCGATCCAGCGCCTTGAGCGCCTCGATGGTGTCGACGATGTAGTCGCAGGTGCGGTCGAACTCCTTCTCCGAGTCCTTGAGGTTCTTGCCGATCTCCCACATCAGCAGCTTGACCACGGCGGTGCGCTGCTCGCGCATGCGGGCAAGGAAGCGTTCGACGTGGGCAATCCGTTCGGCCACGCGCAGGTTGGGCCATTCGCCCTGTCCGTTGTCATAGGCGGCCACGGCGGCGTCCAGCGCGGCGAGGGCGGCGTCGGCATCCAGCAGCGGGGTGCTGCCGAGGATGACCTGTTCATCGCCCTGCTCGGTGGCGAGGAAGATCGGGCTGCGCACCGGCGCGAGCGGGCCGTTCCAGCGGCGCAGTTCGCCGTTGACCAGGTACTCGCGCTGCTCGACGGGCAAGTCGGGGCGCCAGGCGTCGGGGATGTCGGTGAGGCGGGGGAACAGATGGTCGAGCTTGTTGTTGTCGGGCATGACTCATCCCTCGGGGAAGGTGGGCGACTGGTCTGTTTTAGATCGTAGCTGTATTTAGCTAAAACGATTCAGCCAATGATCCAATACTCGGTGCGCAGGCGCGCCATGCGAGCGATAGCCAGCATCGCGCGCTCCTGTGGGTGGATCAGACAAACAGTGACAGCAGCAGGATGAAGCCCAGGCCGACCACCGAGAGGATGGTTTCCATCGCCGTCCAGGTCTTGAAGGTCTCCATCACGCTCATGTTGAAGTACTGCTTCACCAGCCAGAAACCTGCGTCGTTGACGTGGGAGAGGATCAGCGATCCGGCGCCGGTGGCCAGCACCAGCAGTTCGCGATTCACGCCGGGGATCAGGTCGATCACCGGCACCACGATGCCTGCGCCGGTGATGGTGGCGACGGTGGCGGAGCCGGTGGCGATGCGGATCACCGCGGCGACCAGCCAGGCGAGGAGGATCGGCGAGATCTGCGCGTGCACCGCCATGTGGCCGATCACGTCGCCTACGCCGCTGGCCACCAGCATCTGTTTGAAGCCGCCGCCGGCGCCGATGATCATCACGATGGCGGCGGTGGGCGCGAGGCTCTGGTCGAGCAGCTTGAGGATCTTCTTCGAGTCGAAGCCGCGGGCGTGGCCGAAGGTGTAGAGCGACAGCAGCAGGGCCAGGAGCAGGGCGGTGATCGGGTGGCCGATCATGTCCAGCCAGGCGCGGACGACGTGGCCGTCGGCGAGCATGACGTCGGCGAAGGTCTTCAGCAGCATCAGGAACACCGGCAGCAGCACGGTAAACAGGGTGACGCCGAAGCTGGGCAGGTTGCTGGTGTCCGGCTCGTGGGCAATCTGCGCCACCAGCTCTTCATTGGGCTGGCCGGGGATCATTTTCGAGATCCAGGCACCGAAGATCGGCCCGGCAATGGCGGCGGTGGGCAGGGCGACCAGCAGGCCATAGAAAATGGTCTTGCCGATATCCGCGCCGAACACGCCGATGGCCAGCAGCGGACCCGGGTGCGGCGGCACCAGGCCGTGCACGGCGGAGAGGCCGGCGAGTAGCGGGATGCCGATCTTGATCAGCGAGACACCGCTGCGCCGGGCGACGATGAACACCAGCGGCACCAGCAGGATGAAGCCGATCTCGAAGAACAGCGGGATGCCGACCAGGAAGGCGGCGAACATCATCGCCCAGTGCACGCGCTGCTTGCCGAAGGCCTGGATCAGCGTGCGGGCGATCTGATCGGCACCGCCGGACTCGGCCATCATCTTGCCGAGCATGGTGCCCAGCGCAAGGATGATGCCGACGAAGCCGAGCACGCCGCCAAAACCGTCCTGGAAGGATTTGACGATGGTCGCCACGGGCATGCCGGAGGTCAGGCCGAGGAAGCCGGCGGCGATGATCAGGGCGACGAAGGGATGGATCTTGAAGCGGGTGATCAGCAGGATCAGGCCGATGATGGTGACCACCGCATCCAGCAGCAGATAGGTCTCGTGGGACATGCCGAGCATGGGGCTCTCCTGTTGTTGTCGTTGTGTGCCGGAGCGGCTCTTCTCTGGGTGCAGAGAGTTTGGTGAGTTGAGATAGCGCTATCTTTAGCGGGCAGGCGCTATCAAGGTCAGTCGCTGGAATGCTGTCGCCACCACAGGTGCGCGGCTTCGGCCAGGTCGTCGACCGGGCGGGTGGCATCCAGGTGCAGGGTCAGCGGTTCGCTCAGCGGCGGTTCGAGGGCGGCGAACTGGCTGTCGATCAGGCTGGCCGGCATGAAGTGACCGGGCCGGGTGGCGACGCGTTCGGCGGCGGCGTCACGGGTCAGTTCCAGGAACACCACGCCCAGGCCGGGCACCGCGCGACGCAGGCGTTCGCGGTAGATCAGCTTGAGTGCGGAGCAGGTGAGCACCGGGCGCTGGCCGGCGGCGATGGCCTTCTGCAGTTCGGCGGCGAGGGTATCGAGCCAGCCGGCGCGGTCTTCGTCAGTGAGCGGGATGCCGGCGCTCATCTTCTCGATGTTGGCGGCGGGGTGGAAGGAATCGCCTTCGATGGCGAACGCGCCGTTGCGCAGGCAAAGCGCCTCACCGACGCTGGATTTGCCGCATCCGGAGACGCCCATGATGAGGACGGCATCGATGGAAGGGGTCATGGAAAGCCTCATTGCTGAGACAGCGCTGTCTTTATTGGGCGTAACGAAAAGCATCGGCTGCCTCCGTATTCTTGTCATTCTAGTCGGTCTGTCCTGGCGACTTCGACAGCGGTGCTCTGATGACGAGCAAGGGGCCGGCGGGCGAGGGGCCAGCGGGAGCTGGTCTCAGGCAATTGCCCTGGTCGCAAGACAGCGCTACCTTAGTGCCTCGATTTTTGTTTGGCAATACGCCCGATGACCGCCAAGAAGAATGACAAGAAGAACGACAAAAGCTCCCGAACCACCGGCCGACCGACACTGGATGAAGTAGCGCGCCGCGCCGGAGTGAGCCCGATCACCGCTTCGCGGGCCTTGCGAGGGGTGAGCACGGTGGCCGAGGAGCTGGCGGAAAAAGTCCGACAGGCGGCCAGCGAACTGGGCTACGTCGCCAATCCGGCCGCCCGCGCGCTGGCCTCCAAGCAGAGCCACAACATCGTGGTGCTGGTGCCGTCGCTGGCGAACCAGCTGTTCATCGAAACCCTCGAAGCCATCCATGCGGTGATGCACCCGCGCGGCCTCGAAGTGCTGATCGGCAACTACCACTATTCCCGTGACGAAGAAGAGAACCTGCTGCGCAACTACCTCTCCTATCAGCCGCGCGGCCTCCTGCTGACTGGCTTCGATCGCACGGAAAGCGCACGACGGATGATCGAGGCGAGCGGCGTGCCGAGTGTCTACATGATGGACCTCGACCCTGGCGCCGGCCTGCACTGCGTGGGCTTCTCGCAGATTCGCGCGGGGGAGGCGGCGGCCAAACATCTGCTCAAGAGCGGCCGCAAGCGCCTGGCCTACATCGGCGCGCAGCTGGACCAGCGCACGCTGCTGCGCGGCGAGGGCTATCGCCGCGCGCTGCAGCAGGCTGGCTGCTACGACCCCGCGCTGGAATTCCTTACGCCGCGCCCATCTTCGGTGGGCCTTGGCGGTGAGCTGTTCCGGCAGTTGCTGGCCAGCCAGCCGCAGGTGGAAGGCATCTTCTTCGGCAACGACGACCTGGCCCACGGCGCCTTGCTGGAAGCCATGCGTCACGGCATCCGCATTCCCGAGCAGGTGGCGGTGCTGGGCTTCAACGACCTGCCCAGCTCGGAGTTCATGGTGCCGCGCCTGTCCAGCATCCGCACCCCGCGCAAGGCCATAGGCACCCATGCGGCGGAACGGTTGCTCGACTTGATCAACGACAAGCCGGTGAGTGAGCCGGTGATGGACCTGGGGTTCGAGTTGATGGTGCGCGAGAGCAGTTGACTCCAGCGCTTTCGTAGGGCGCATAACGCGCCAGCGTTATCCGCCGTGAGGCACCCGGCGGATAACCTGTTCCAGGTTATTCGCCCTACGGAAAATGGCGGCGCGCGGGTGCTTTGTAGGAGCGGGCTTGCTCGCGAACAGGTCCCCTGGAGCACAGGCGTCAATCGGTTCGCGAGCAAGCTCGCTCCTGCAAAAAGCGGGTCTCTGCGTGAACATGCCGGGCATAAAAAAGCCCGCTGGAGCGGCGGGCTGAATGCGGAGGCAAAACAATCCGGCGGGCAAGCCGCCGGAGCAATCACTCAATACGCATCGCTCATCCCATCGGTGATGGTGATGCCCTGCTTGCGCATTTCCTGGATCAGCCCGGCACGGGTGCCGGGCAGGTTCATCAGGGCCTGGTAGCGCGTGGCTTTGACTTCTTCGGCGGTGTAAGGCTTGAACTCGGCGGGCATGCTGTCGCCAGCCATGCCGTCCTTGCGCAGCAGCCAGTTGAGCAGGTCGGCCAGTTGCGCGTCGTTGAGCGCGGACTGCGACATGCCCGGCACGCGCACGAGGAATTGCCGGCCACCGTCCACCTTCAGGAAGTTGCCGACGAAACCGTGCAGGCGCGGCGTGTCGTTGGCCTTGCTGCCGCTGCCTTCGGTGAGATGGCAGCCGGCGCATTGCAACTGGTAGTTGGTGGCTGGGGTATAGCTGAGCTGGGAGATCGGCTTCTGCACCGCCTCGTTGCCGGGCGCCGGGCGCTGGTGCGGATCGGGGATCGCACGGGCCTGGGCGAGGGGAGCGACCAGGCTGCAGAGCAGGGCGCCGACAACGAGACTACGCATGGGACTTCTCCGGACTCAGACCGCGACGCCGCGGATGATGGTGACGGTGCAGTTGTAGATGCGCGATTCCGCGCCCAGGCACCAGTTGACGTCGTTGTTGTTGAACGGACGGTACAGCGGTTCTTCGCTCTCGTTGCGGGTACAGGCGCACTGGGAGCAGCTGTGCTTACCGCAGCAGTCGTTGTAGGAAATGATGTAGTCCTTGCCGTCCGCCGGGTTGCGGCAGGTGCCGATCCAGGTCACCTGGGAAGCATCGGTGCCGGGCGGGCAGGAGGTGGTGGTACCGCCGCAGCAGGAGCAGAGGAAGCCGTCGATGGAGCAGTAGCGCCAGTAGTCGCAGCTGTTCGGATCACCCGGGTCGCCGGCCTTCGGCGCCTCGGCGGCCAGGGCCTTGGAGGTGCGGTCGATCGGCAGGATGATCGGCAGCGCCGCGCCGGCCACCAGCAGCGAGCCGAAGCGGCCCAGCAGCTTGCGCCGCGAAGTGACGTTGGCCACCTGGCGGGAGGAGCGCTCGAACAGGTTGTCGAGGAATTTCATTCTTGTTCTCTCCGTGATCAGTGGCTGTGGCCGTGGCTGGCGTCGTGGGTGTGCACGCCGTTGTGGCTGTGGCCATTCATGTACTGCTGCAGGGTGGCGCTGCCCAGGTGCTCGACCTCGAACAGGCTGTCCAGGTGCTCGCGGGAGTTCACCAGGCCCTTGGCGCGCAGCACGCCCTTGCGGTCGATCAGCGCGGCGTAGGGCAGCTTGCCGATCTGGTAGGTCATGCCGACTTCCGGGCCGACCACGTAGGCGGCTTTCTCCAGGCCGTGCTCGGCGATCAGCGCCTGCTGGGCGGCCATGTCGCCGTCGCTGACGTAGATCACTTCCAGCTCGCCGGCCTTGTCCTTGGCGATGGATTTGATCGCCGGCAGCAGCGATTTGCAGATCGGGCAGGTCGGCGAGAGGAAGAACAGCAGCTGGCCGCCCTCGCCTTCATAGCCGAAGTTGACCGGGCGACCGTGGCGGTCGGCGGCGGTGACTTTCGGCGCGGGCTCGTTGACGGCCACGCCCTTGTCGACCATCAGCGCGCCGGCCGGGGCGATACGGCCGTGGAGGACGCCGATCTGGCGCACCAGCGCCATCACGGTAAAGGCGAGGGCGATGAGCAGCACCCAGAGAAGAATGTTGGAAACGATCAGGCCTTCCATTTGTTCACCTTCCGATGAGTTTGAGCAGACGGGGATGGTTCGCCAGCAGGCTGTCGGCCGCGGCGTACAAGAGCAGGGTGACGGCGCTGGCCGCGAGGATCACGAAGGCGTCGAACACGCCCAGCTCGCGAGCCTGCGGAGCGCTGGCGGCGAGCAGGGCGAGCGCCGCGATGATCGCGTTGCGCAGCAGCAGCACCGGGCGCAGCGGTTGCATCTGGCCGGGGCCGGAGCAGCCGCAGTCGATGTCACGACGACCGCGCCAGAGGTTGATGCCGATGGCGCCGGCATAGAACAGGATCAGCGCCGTGGCGGCCAGGGCCGCCACATGACGGCTCGCCGGCACCAGCAGGGCGAAGGCAATGACGCCCTCGACCAGCGGCAGCACGCGGGCCACCGGGCCGACCAGCGAGGCCGGAAGCAGGCCGTAGTCTTCGACCTGGCGGGCGAAGCGCATCGGCGCGCGCAGCTTGTGGCTGGCGGCGCTGGCCAGCAGCACCGCAACGGCCACCGCACTGGCGATGATCAGGATCGGATCGGAAAACATATCCGTACCTCTCGGGGATGACTTGCTAAAAAGGCTTAGTGGCTCAGGACCAGGATCGGGGTCTTGGCGATCTTGTCCATGCTGCCGTTGTACTTGCCGGTCTTCAGGTCGAAGATCTGCAGGCCGCCTTCGATGTCGGTGCCCAGCAGCAGCGGCTTGTCGTCGGTGGTGGCGTGCAGGCTCCACACCGGCTTGGGCGCTTCCAGGGTGCCGATCTTCTTCTGCGTCTTCAGGTCGTAGACCCAGATGAACGGGCTCGGGTCTTCCCATTTGCCGGCGCTGTGCTCTTCATGCATCAGCACGTACAGGCGGTTCAGCTTGGGCGCTACGGCCATCAACTGCCAGCCGCCGGTGCCCCAGCCCTTCTTGCGTTCTTCGTCGGTGGTCAGCGACCAGCTCGGCAGCATCTTCGGCTTGTCGCCGGAAACGTCCACCGGCTTGACCATGCCGTCGGTGGTCACGAAGAAGTAGGTCTCGCCCACGGCCAGGCCACGCTCGTTGAGCTTTTCCTTGTTCGGGTCGAAGAAGGGGGTCTGGCTGCGGCCGACTTCCTTGCCATCATCACCGATCCTGGTGATCTGCAGTTGGCCGTCACCGCACAGCGAGGCGAAGCTGCGCTTGCCCACCGGGTAGTTGAGCACGCAGCCGCTGATGGCGATTTCGCTGGCGACTTTCTTCTCTTGCGTGTCGACCACGGTGACCGAGGTGGACGGGGTGAAGTTGTAGATGTAGACGAAGCGGTCGTCGGAGCTCGCGCCCAGGGCGTACTTCTGGGTCAGGATCGAGGCGCGCTTGGCCGGGATTTCCACTTCCCACTTCGGACGCAGGTTCGAGGTGTCCCAGGCGGTCAGCACGTCGGTGCGCACGCCGCGGGTGCCGCGGGAGTAGAAGGTGTCGGCGGAGTACAGGGTCTTCTCGTCGTGGCTCAGGGTGGACGGAGCGACGAAGCCGGTGCTGACCATGCCGAGCATCTTCTTCTGCTCGGGGTCGACCACGGTGACGCGGCCGGCGATGAAGTTCTCGAA
This sequence comes from Pseudomonas sp. AU12215, assembly GCF_001675465.2. Lineage (NCBI taxonomy): Bacteria > Pseudomonadati > Pseudomonadota > Gammaproteobacteria > Pseudomonadales > Pseudomonadaceae > Pseudomonas > Pseudomonas sp. AU12215. The sequence continues at coordinate 87,117 of NZ_MACM02000009.1, read as the reverse complement.
CTCCACGTCGACGATGTACGCACGGTGCGGCGAGGGCGGGAACGGCAAGACGGTCTCACCGATGCTCTCGGTCGGCAGCTCGGCGTGGGCTGCGCTCATCGCGAGGCAGGTGCCCAGCGCGAGGACCGATGGAGCGAGGAACCTGGCGACGCTCATTGGGTTACTCCCTATTCTTGTGTTGGCGGGCTTTTCGTGGCTTGTCCGCCAGCCACGGGGAGTGGATGGCGGACGGAAGATTGAGCAGAGTCTGCCTGTGTCGGGGGGCGCCGGACTTGTTGTCCGTGCCATTTCCTTGTCTGGGGGTGACAGGGTGTCGCAGGGAGAAAGTGCAGACGGCCGTGGCGTTTGGAAGGAGAAAATCCGCCGAACGGCACAGACATGGATCAAGGCTTTCGTCAGTTTTGGTGCGAAAAAGCTGCATCGTGCCCCGAAAATCCGCACAATGCACATTTGAGCTATCTTGAAACGCCGTTATACCCACCGGAAGTGTGCATTGTGAACAGTTCACAATGTTCGACATGCTCAAAATTTCCGCGTCGTTCCTGATTGGCTTTTCCGGCCCGCTATTTGCGTTGTGCCGGGAGTCCTCAACCAATCCTCGCGGAATGCCCCCCGATGAAAAAAACCTCGATGAGTTCCCCCAGTGAGTTCCCCCTGAGCGCGACGCCCAGGGAAGGGCGCAAAGGCCTGCTGCCCATCGCCATGGTCCTGTTCAGCTTCACCTTTTTCACCGGCACCATGTTCGCCGGCGGCAAGATCGGCATGGCCTTCGACTTCGTCGACATGCTCTGGGTCGCCTTCATCGGCAACGTGCTGCTCGCCATCTACGCCGCCGCCCTGGGCCTGATCGCCTCGCGCAGCGGCCTGAACACCGTGCTGATGGGGCGCTTCTGCTTCGGCGAGCGCGGCAGCAAGCTGTCCGACTTTCTCCTCGGCTTCGCCGAACTGGGCTGGTACGCCTGGGGCACCGCCACCGTGGCCATCGTGCTGGTGAAGATGCTGAGCCTGCCCGAGTGGCTGAACATTCCGTTGATGGTGGTGTTCGGCCTGCTGTTCTCGGTCACCGCGATCATCGGCTTCAAGGGCCTGGACATCATGTCCCGCGTGTCCGTGCCGCTGATGTTCATCCTGCTGGTGGCCTCGATGGTCATCGCCACCCACCACGCCGGCGGCTGGAGTGGCCTGCTGGCGAAGGAGCCGAGCCAGACGCTGACCTTCTCCGCCGCCGTGACCATGGTCTTCGGCACCTTCGCCAGCGGCGCGACCCAGGCCACCAACTGGACGCGCATGGCCCGCAGCGGGCGCATCGCGGTGATCGCCAGCGTGGTCGCCTTCCTCATCGGCAACGGCCTGATGATCGTCGCCGGCGCCTGGTGCGCCATCGTCTACCAGAACGCCGACATCGTCGAAGTGATGGTGCTGCAGGGCCTGTCCTTCGCCGCGGTGATCATGCTCTGCCTGAACCTGTGGACCATCCAGGGCCCGACCATCTACAACGTTTCCGCCGCCGCCTGCCACCTGGTGCGCAGCGAGCGCCGCCGCAGCATGACCCTGCTGGCCGCCGGTATCGGCATCATCCTCGCCATCGGCGGCATGTACGAATGGCTGATCCCGTTCCTGGTGCTGCTGGGCTCGATCATCCCGCCGCTGGGCGGCGTGATCATGGCGGACTACTGGTACCGCAACCGCGGTGAGTACCCGGCACTGGTGGGCACCCACATCCCGGCGTTCAACGTCTCAGGTCTGGTGTCCTACGCGGTCGGTGCGGGGCTGGCCTACGCCTCGCCATGGATCGCGCCGCTGGTGGGGATCGCCGCGTCGGCCCTCTGCTACATCGTTCTCACCGAAGTCACCCGCGCCCGCGCGCCGGTGGCCGAGCCGCGCGCTTGAGCCTGAGCGTCGAGGAAATCCTCCGTCTGCCGGGGCTGGAAAGCCTCGCGCTGCGGGCCGGCGCGCGCAATGTGCATCGCAGCGTGCGCTGGTCCTATGTGGCGGAGAACGTCGGCATTGCCGACTGGGTGATGGGTGGCGAACTGGTGTTCGTCACCGGCATCAACCACAGCCGTGACGAAGCCAACCTGCTGCAACTGGTGCGCGAAGGCGTCGCCAGCGGCATCGCCGGCATCGTCATTCTTACCGGTGACGAGTTCATCCAGCGCATTCCCGAGTCCGTGGTGCATCTGGCCGAGGTGGAAGGTTTGCCGCTGATCGAGCAGCCCTACGCGCTGAAGATGGTCATCGTCACCCACCTGATCGGCACGGCGCTGGTGCAGATGACCCAGGTGAAGACTTCGCGCCGGGACATCCTCGGCCAGCTGCTGAGCGGCGACTTCCCCAGCCTGGAGATCGTCCGTCGCCGCGCGCAACACCTGGAGTTGCCGCTGGAAGCCCCGCGGCGCCTGGTGGCGCTGCGGCTGTCCGGCGTCGACAGGCTATTCCAGCAGCACGAACCGGAAGAGGCCGAGCGCGCACTGCAGCTCACCCGCCAGCGCCTGCTCGACCATCTGGAAAGCTGGCAGCAGGAGCGCCCCGAGCGCCTGCCGGTGGTGATCCAGGGCGACCTGTTCGTCCTGCTGCTGGCCGACATTGAGCGCGCCGAACTGCACGCGCTGGCCGCCGAGCTGCAGCAGGAGCTGGCTCCGCTGCGTGCTTACCTCGGGCTTTCTGCCTGCGCCGATTCCTGCGCGGAATATCCCCGCGCGCTGCTCGAAGCGCGCCAGGCGCTGGATGTCGCCGAAGGCATGCAGGCGCCGGGCGGCGTCTGCGACTACCGTGAGCTGGGCGTGCTGCGCCTGCTGCGGGCGATCCCCGATCGTGCGGTGATCGAGCAGTTCATGAAGGACACTCTCGGCCCGCTCAACGAGGCGGGCCGCAAACAGCCGCACCTGCTGATCGAGACGCTCGACGCGCTGGTCCAGGAAGGCGGCAACGCGCTCAAGGCGGCACAGCGCCTGGGCATCCATCGCAACACCCTGAACCAGCGGATCGCGCGCATCGAGGCCCTCAGCGGCCAGTCCCTGGACGACGCGCAATTCCGCCTGAATACCTCCGTGGCGCTGCTCATCTGGCGCATGTCCAGCGCGCCGCGCCACGAATAGCCTGAAGAGGACCTTTGATCCCATGAAAATCATCAACGCCTCCCTGCGCAAGCAGACCGGCCTGTTCACCATCCGCTGCGAAGGCGACGTCATCGCCGAAGTCGTCCAGCAAGCCGGCACCCTGGCCGCCTGCAGCGACGACATCGACGCCCGTGGCAACCTGGCCATCGCCCCGCTGGTGGAGCCGCACATCCACCTCGACGCCACCCTGACCGCCGGCGAGCCGGAGTGGAACATGAGCGGCACGCTGTTCGAGGGCATCGAGCGCTGGGCCCAGCGCAAGGAAACCATTACGCACGAGGACACCAAGTCCCGCGCCCACACCACCCTCCGCATGCTGGCCGCCCATGGCATCCAGCACGTGCGCACCCACGTCGACGTGACCGATCCGACCCTGGCGGCGCTCAAGGCCATGGTGGAGGTCCGCGAAGAGGCGCGGCACCTAGTGGACCTGCAGATCGTCGCTTTCCCGCAGGAAGGCATCGAGTCCTACGAGGGCGGCCGCGAGCTGATGGAAGAGGCGATCCGCCTCGGCGCCGACGTGGTCGGCGGCATCCCGCACTTCGAAAACACCCGCGAGCAGGGCGTCAGCTCGATCAAGTTCCTCATGGACCTGGCCGAGCGCACCGGTTGCCTGGTGGACGTGCATTGCGACGAGACCGACGACCCGAACTCGCGCTTCCTCGAAGTGCTCGCCGAGGAAGCCCGCGTGCGCGGCATGGGCGGCCGCGTCACCGCCAGCCACACCACGGCCATGGGCTCCTACGACAACGCCTACTGCTCCAAGCTGTTCCGCCTGCTCAAGCGCTCGGGCATCAACTTCGTCTCCTGCCCGACCGAGAGCATCCACCTGCAGGGCCGCTTCGACACCTTCCCGAAACGTCGCGGCGTGACCCGAGTGGCCGAGATCGACCGCGCCGGCATGAATGTCTGCTTCGGCCAGGATTCGATCAAGGACCCGTGGTACCCGCTGGGCAACGGCAACATCCTGCGCGTGCTGGATGCCGGCCTGCACATCTGCCACATGATGGGCTTCGATGACCTGCAGCGCGCGCTCGACCTGGTCACCGACAACAGCGCCCGCGCGCTGAACCTGGGGGCGCGCTACGGCATCGCCGCCGGCCGTCCGGCCAACCTGCTGGTACTGGGCGTGGACAGTGATTACGAGGCGGTGCGCCAGCAGACCAAGGCGCTGTACTCGATCCGCAATGGCCGCGTGCTGATGAAGCGCGAGCCGGAGCAGGTTGAGCTGATCGAAGGCTGAAACCGGCGTAGGGCGCATAACGCCGGAGGCGTTATGCGCCATTTGGCGGATAACCCGTGCCGGGTTATCCGCCCTACGGGAGTCACAGATGCAATTCGCAGGATGGCGTGGAGCAGATCGCTCTGCTCAGGGCACCATCGCCATGCCCACGCCGAAGCGGTTCCAGGCGTTGATGGTGGCGATGGCCAGGGTCAGGTTGGCGATCTCGGCGTCGCTGAAGTGCTCGCGCAGGGCGTCGAACTGGTGCTGCGGGGCGTGCTTCTCCGGCAGGCGGGTGAGGCTTTCCACCCAGGCCAGCGCGGCGCGTTCGCGCTCGCTGAAGAAGCGGGTTTCCTCCCACACGCTCAGGGTCTGCAGCCGCGCCTCGGTCTCGCCGGCCTTGCGGGCGTCGTTGGCGTGCATGTTCACGCAGTAGGCGCAGCCGTTGATCTGCGAGGCGCGCAGGCGGATCAGTTCCAGCAGCGAGGTTTCCAGGCCGGATTTGGCCAGTGCCTGTTCCAGGCCGAGCATGGCCTTGTAGGCGTCGGGGGCGGCCTTGGCCCATTCGAGTCGTGCGCTCATGGTGGTCTCCAGTGGGGCCCGCGGTAGTGCGGGAATGGAGCTAAGGTAACGCCGACTCCCCGGCGTTCGAATAGCCAATTCCCGGCAATACCGGCAGACCAATGGAGCCAATCCCGGCTATGCGCCGGGCGCTCAGTCCCAACCCCCCGGGCACCCCTTGCAGCCCACCATGTTGCTGCCCTGGAAGTTGCCGAAGCGCTGGCGGCTGCCACGCAGGTCGGCATCTTCCAGATTCGCTTCGGCCAGCTTCACTTCCTGCAGGTTGGCGTCGCGCAGGTCGGCGCCCTTGAGGTCGGCGCGGGACAGCCAGGTCATTTCCAGGTCGGCCGCACGTAAATTGGCCTGGTGCAGCTTGCCGCCGCTCAGGCGGGCGAATTCCAGGTAGGCGGCGGTGAGGTCGGCGCCTTGCCACTGCGCGCCCTGGGCGAACAGGCCCCAGGCCTGGATGGCGACCAGCTTGGCGCCACTCAGGTCGGCGCCGCGCAGGTTGGACTGCTGCAGGCTGGCGCGGGTGAGATCTGCACCGTTCAGCTGCGCCTGTTGCAGGTTCGCCAGGTCCAGCCTGGCGTGGCGCAGGTCGGCTCCGGCAAGGTTGGCGCCGGAGAGGTTCATCCGCGTCAGGTCCTGGTTACGGAGGTCGGCACCGCGCAGGTCGGCGTTGGGACATTGGCTGTCCGGCTCGATGCGGCAGCCGGCGATGACGGTGGCCGCATCGTCGTCCACTGCCGGCGCAGGCTGGCTGGTGGCGAAGGCGAGGGCGGAGAGGGGGAAGAGCAGGCAGGCGAGCAGGCGCATGGCGATCTCCTGGCAAAAAGAAAAAGGCCCGCCCCGGGTTCGGCGCGGGCCTGTGCATCAACGGCTGGCGGTCTTGTTGTCCCAGCTGGGCAGCTTGAACACCCAGAAGGAGCCGCCCTGGGCCACCGGCTTGGTCAGCTCGGCCATGTCGCCGCCCCACAGCGGCACCGCGCCGCCATAGCCGACGGTCACACCGATGTACTGCTCGCCGTCCTGTTCCCAGGTGATGGGCGGGGAGACGATGCCGCTGCCGGTCTGGAACTGCCACAGCTCCTTGCCGGTCTTGGCGTCGAAGGCCTTGAGGAAGCCCTCGCCGGTGCCGGTGAACACCAGGTTGCCGGCGGTGGCCAGCACGCCGGCCCAGAGCGGCAGGTGGTCCTTGTATTCCCATTCCACCTTGCCGGTGGTGGGGTTCATCGCGCGCAGCGTGCCGACGTGGTCGTCATACATGCGCTTGATGCGGAAGCCCATGCCCAGGTAGGCGCTGCCCTTGGCGTAGTTCACTTCCTCGGTCCAGTAGTCCTCCTTCCAGTGGTTGGCCGGGACGTAGAACAGCCCGGTGTCCTGGCTGTAGGCCATGGGGTTCCAGTTCTTGCCGCCGAGGAACGGTGGCGAGACTTCCACGGCCTTGCCGTGCTTCTGCCCAGGCTCCGGCAGCGGCGGGCGCTGGCCTTCGTTCTCCACCGGGCGGCCGGTCTTCAGGTCGATGTGGCTGGCCCAGGTGATGTTGTCAACGAAGGGGAAGGCGTTCTGCAGCTTGCCGTTGGTCCGGTCGACCACATAGAAGAAGCCGTTGCGGTCGGCGTGGGCGGTGGCCTTGACGATCTTGCCGTCCTGGGCCTTGTAGTCGAACAGCACCAGTTCGTTGTTGCCGGAGAAGTCCCAGGCATCGTTGGGCGTGTGCTGGTAGAACCATTTCACCTCGCCGGTGCTCGGGTCGACGCCGACCTGGCCGGAGGTGTAGAGGCTGTCGTAATCGTGCGGGTTGCCGCCCTTGGCGGTGCGCGCCCAGGTATTCCACGGGCCGGGGTTGCCGGCGCCGACGATGATGGTGTTGGTCTCGGCGTCGAAACTCGCGCTCTGCCACGGGGCGCCGCCGCCATGGCTCCAGGCCTCGACCTTGCCGGTGGGGGAGTTCTTGTCCTCCGGCCAGGAGGGTGCCTTCACGTCGCCCGTGGGAGTGCTGTCCTTGCCATTGAGGCGGCCCATGTGGCCCTCGACGAAGGGCCGCATCCACACCTCTTCGCCGGTGTCCGGGTCGCGGGCGAACAGGCGGCCGACCACGCCGAACTCGTCGCCCGAGCTGCCGTGGATCAGCAGCACCTTGCCGGTCTTGCCGTCCTTCACGATGGTCGGCGCGCCGGTCATGGTGTAGCCGGCGCCGTGGTCGCCGAACTTCTTCTTCCAGACCACCTTGCCGGTCTTCTTGTTCAGCGCCACGACCGAGGCGTCGAGGGTGCCGAAGTAGATCTTGTCGCCATAGATGGCAGCGCCGCGGTTGACCACGTCGCAGCACGGGCGGATGTCGTCGGGCAGGCGGTGGTTGTAGGTCCACAGGCGCTTGCCGGTCTTCGCGTCGAGGGCGAACAGCCGCGAGTAGGAGGCGGTCACGTAGACCACGCCGTCACTGACGATGGCCTGGGATTCCTGGCCGCGCTGTTTCTCGTCGCCGAAGGAGTAGGACCAGGCCGGGGTCAGCTTGAACACGTTGTCGGCATTGACCTGCTTGAGCGGGCTCCAGCGCTGGGCATTGGTGCCCATGCCGTACTGCAGCACGTCGCCGGTGGTCTTGTGGTCGTTGGCGATGTCGTCCCAGGTCACATCCTTGGCCAGGGCGGAGCCGCCGGCGGTGAGGGCGATGGCGCAGGCGAGGCTGCTGAGGACGAGGTGCAGGGGGGCTGTTGTTGTTCTCATGGTGGGTTTCCCGTGATGGATGGCGGCAGGCCGCTGCACGTGCCGCGGCGAATCCATGGTGGGAGGAGGGCGTGGTGGCGGGGAACGGAAAAGCTCCCGGCGATGCCGGGACTATTTCCCGGTCCGGGCATGACTTGGGCTTGCTGCCAAAGCGCCGGCAGTGGCCGACCGGCGTTCTAGTACGAAGGGAGTAGACGGGAGCATCCAAAGCAGGATTCGGCCGTCGGGCGCGCGTTCTTACCATCGTCGTCACTGGCGTCTTTCCGGGCGCCGTGCCTTGCCAAGCATCTCGATGAGAGGATGAAGTGATGAACAACAAGAACGTGCTGTGCGGCCTGCTGTTGATGGCCGGCCTGGGTGTCTCGGGCCTGGCCCTGTCCCACGGCAATGTGACGCCCCAGGCAGTGGATACCACGGGGCTGGAACCATTGGGCAAGGAATGGCGCGACACCAACCCCTACCGCGAGCCCTACGCCAACCACGCCAAGGCGGTGGAGATCGGTGCTTCGGCCTACAACCAGAACTGCGCGCGCTGCCATGGCCTGGAGGCCAAGTCCGGCGGCATCGCCCCCGACCTGCGCATGCTCGACGTGGGCGCCGAGGGTGACGAGTGGTTCAAGGAGCGGGTGATCAACGGCGCGGTACGCGACGGTGCGGTGTACATGCCGAAGATGGCGGACTTCATCAGCCAGGAAGGCCTCTGGGCAATCCGCACCTACCTGGACAGCGTACACGTGGACGAGTGATCGCCATGCGCCTGTTCGCCTGGTTGTTCGGCCTCTGCCTGCTATTTGGGCAAGCGCAGGCTGGGGTACGCCCCTATGAGGACATGGTCGCCAGCGGCGTGCTGCGGGTGGCGGTGTACGAGAACTTCCCGCCCTACAGCTTCATGCAGGATGGGCAGCCGCGCGGGGTCGATATCGATCTCGCGCAGCACCTGGCCAGCGGCCTGGGCATGCGCGCGGAGTTCCTCTGGGTAACCTCCGGCGAACGTCTGGACGACGACCTGCGCAACTTCATCTGGAAAGGCCACTACCTGCGCCCCGGCGTGGTTGCCGACGTGATGCTGCGCGTGCCCTACGACCGCCAGTACGCCAACCGGCGCAACGATGTCGGCGAGTTCGCCAACGAGCAGGTGGTGATGTTCGGCCCGTACCAGCGCGAGCGCTGGCAGGTGGTCAGCGATGACCGTCGGCTGGCGGAAGTGGACACCATCGCGGCGTTCCGCGAACACCCCATCGGCGTCGAGCTGGACAGCGTGCCGTCGTTCTACCTGACCTCGGTGCTGGGCGGCCAGCTCAGCCGCATGACCATCCACTTCCCCAGCACCCAGGCGGCCTTCGACGGCATGCGCGCGGGCAAGGTGGACGCGGTGATGGCCCTGCGTGGCGAGTTGGACTGGATGCGCGGGCAAGCCGCCGACGAGCACTTGAAGAACGCCGAGAACACCTACCCCAACCTCGGCCAGCCCGAGTGGGACATCGGCATGGCGGTGCATGAAAGCAATCGCCAGCTCTCCAATGCCCTGGACGGCGAACTGGAGGAACTGGTGCGCAGCGGCGAGATGGAGAAGCTCTATGCGGCCTACGGCGTGCGTTACGAGCTGCCGGGGCTCTACCAGGACGTGCAATGAGGGAGACATGATGCGCAGGCGCCAGATGTTGCTCGGGCTGTGCGGCTTGCCGCTGCTGGCCGCGGCGGTGGAGGGCGATCCGATGCCCTCGGTGATGTGGGAGTACCACCACAAGCGCCTGCTCAATGGTGAGCCCTACGTCTTCGACGAGCGGGTCAGGCTGGGTGTGCCGCCGTTCGCCGAGGACTCTCGCCAGGTCCCGGTGGAGGTCGACGCCCGCGCCTTGCCGGGGCGCTTCGACCGACTGCTGCTATGGGCCGAGCTGAACCCGATTCCCCATGTGCTGACGCTTTACCCCGGCGTGCACCTGGAGCCGCTGCTGGCGGTGCGCATCCGTATCGAACAGGCCACGCCGATCCGCGCTGCGCTGCGGGACGAGCAGGGAGTCTGGCATGTCGGCTCGGCGTGGATCGATGCGGCCGGTGGCGGCTGCACAGCGCCCAGCGTGGTACGTGCGCAACCGGGCTGGGAGGACCGGCTCGGCCAGGTCCATGGCGAGTTCTACCCCAAAGGAGAGTACAGCCGCGTGCGCCTGTCAGTCTCGCACCCGATGGACAACGGCCTGGTCGGCGGCATCCCCGAGTTCTACCTCGATCATGCCGAACTGCGGGGGCCGGAAGGCGAGGTCTTCGCCCGACTGGACCTGTTCCCCGCGGTCAGCGAGAACCCGACCTTCACCTTCGAAGTGCGCGGCCACCCGCATACCGAGCTCTGGCTGCACGACAACAACGGCAACGAATTCCAGGCCGCTCTGCGCTGACGCCGCACTGCGCCAACGAGGTGCCCATGCGTTTCCTCCTGATCGCCCTCGCGTGCCTGTGCCTGCCGGCACTGGCCGACCTGCAGTACCACCTTCAGCCCCGGCAGATCGCCGAGGGCACCTGGGTGGTGGAAGGCAGCACCGACAACTTTGCCAAGGACAACGGTGGCGCCATCGTCAACGTCGCCTTCATCGACACCGGCGACGGCGTGCTGGTGATCGACAGCGGTCCGTCAAGGCGCTATGGCGAAACCCTGCGTGCGCTGATCCAGCAGACCACCGGCAAGCCGGTGAAACGCGTGCTGCTGACCCACCATCACCCTGACCACGTGCTGGGCAACCAGGCCTTCACTGATGTGCCCATCGGCGCGCTGGCCGGCACCAGCAAGTTGCTGAAGGAGCAGGGCAACGCCATGGCGGAGAACATGTACCGCCTGGTCGGCGACTGGATGCGTGGCACCGAGGTCGTGTTGCCCACCGAGACGGTGGAGCCCGGTGAATGGCAGATGGGCAGCCACCGCTTCCGCCTGCTGGGCTTACGCGGGCACACTGGCGCGGACCTGGCGATTCTCGACGAAACCACCGGCGTGCTGTTCGCCGGGGATATCGTCTTCTACCAGCGCGCACTGACCACGCCGAACAGTCCCGGCCTGGATGTGTGGCTCGGTGACCTCGATACCCTGCAGCAGCTGCCGTGGAAACAGATCGTCCCCGGCCATGGCCCCATCGCCACGGATGCCGCGCCGTTTGCGCAGATGCGCGACTACCTCGGCTGGCTCGACACTGTGATGCGTGACGGCATCGCCCAGGGCGCGGACATGAACGACCTGCTGCGCACGCCGATTCCGGACCGTTTCGCCGGCATCAGCCTGACGCGCTATGAGCTGATCCGCAGCGTCAGCCACCTGTATCCGCGCTATGAGCAGAAGGCTCTGCCGCGCGTCGATGAGCAATAGCCATTTCTGCGGAGGTTTCGGTGCGCGGACAGGCCCTCACCCCAGCCCTCTCCCGGAGGGAGAGGGGGCTGTCTGGAGCGGCTTTGCTGCTCGCCGCTCCGATCTGCTCTTCCTGTAGGAGCGAGCTTGCTCGCGAACCTTCCAGCAGGATGCATTCCTGTTTTCGCCCCTCGCGCCGAACGGCTCCCTCTCCCCTTGGGAGAGGGCTGGGGTGAGGGGCTCGGAACCCCGTTCAGACAACGCAGTGGCCGGGGAATCCGCTTCGCGAGCAAGCTCGCTCCTACAGGGGCAAGGCTCTCCCATCCAGCCCGTAAATGCCTCGAATTTCGCGGCTCGGCAGCCCGGTATTGCTACCAAGGAACTAGGAAATTCGGCACTGCGTTCAATTGTTGGCCTGCCGTGCCAAACCAAGAATCTGCGACAGACCGGGAAATTTTCCCGGGTACAACAACAATCGCAGAGGCGCACCGCCATGAGACAGCTTCAACCTTTCGCCCGCACCGTGCTGTTCACCGCCATCGGCCTGGCCAGCCTGGGCGCCCACGCCGGCGTCACCGACCAGGACATCAGTGATGCCGCCAAGCGCACCGACCAGATCGTGGTCAACGGCATCAACCAGCAGGGCCAGCGCTTCAGTCCGTTGAACACGCTGAACAGCGATAACGTGAAGGAGCTGCGGCCGGTGTGGGCGCTGTCCTTTGGCGGCGAGAAGCAACGCGGCCAGCAGGCGCAACCGCTGATCAAGGACGGCGTGATGTACGTCACCGCTTCCTACTCGCGGGTGTTCGCCGCCGATGCGCGCACCGGGCGCAAGCTCTGGCAGTACGACGCACGCCTGCCCGACGGCATCATGCCGTGCTGTGACGTGATCAACCGTGGTGTGGCCCTGTATGGCGACCTGGTGATCTTCGGCACCCTCGACGCCAAGCTGGTCGCCCTGAACAAGGACACCGGCAAGGTGGTATGGAAGAAGACCGTGGCCGACTACAAGGCCGGCTACTCCATCTCCGCGGCGCCGCTGATCGCCAAGGGCAAGCTGATCACCGGCGTGGCCGGCGGCGAGTTCGGCGTGGTCGGCAAGATCGAGGCCTACAACCCCACCAACGGCGAGCTGCTGTGGAGCCGTCCGACCGTGGAAGGCCACATGGGCTACGTCTACAAGGACGGCAAGCCGGTGGAGAACGGCATCTCCGGCGGCGAAGCGGGCAAGACCTGGCCGGGCGACCTGTGGAAGACCGGCGGCGCGGCGCCGTGGCTGGGCGGCTACTACGACCCGAGCACCGACTCGCTGTTCATCGGCACCGGCAACCCGTCGCCGTGGAACTCGCACCTGCGCCCTGGCGACAACCTGTTCTCCTCCTCGCGCCTGGCGCTGAACCCGGAAGACGGCTCGATCAAGTGGCACTTCCAGACCACCCCGCACGACGGCTGGGACTTCGACGGCGTGAACGAGCTGGTGTCCTTCGACTACAAGGACGGCGGCAAGACCGTGCAGGCCGCCGCCACCGCCGACCGCAACGGCTTCTTCTATGTGCTCGACCGCACCAACGGCAAGTTCATCCGTGGCTTCCCCTTCGTCGACAAGGTGACCTGGGCCAAGGGCCTGGACGAGAACGGGCGGCCGATCTACGACGACGCCCACCGCCCGGGCGCGCCGGGCGAGGGCGGCGAGAAGGGCAGCTCGGTGTTCGTCGCGCCGTCCTTCCTTGGCGGCAAGAACTGGATGCCCATGGCCTACAGCCAGGACACCGGGCTGTTCTACGTGCCGTCCAACGAGTGGGGCATGGACATGTGGAACGAGAACATCGCCTACAAGAAGGGCGCGGCCTACCTCGGCGCGGGCTTCACCATCAAGCCGCTGAACGAGAAGTACATCGGCGTGCTGCGCGCCATCGATCCGAAGACCGGCAAGCAGGTGTGGCGCTACGAGAACTACGCGCCGCTGTGGGGCGGCGTGCTGGCCACCCACGGCAACCTGGTGTTCACCGGCAACCCCGAGGGTTACCTGATGGCCTTCGACGCCAAGACCGGCAAGAAGCTCTACCAGTTCAACACCGGCTCGGGCGTGATCGCCTCGCCGATCACCTGGGAAATGGACGGCGAGCAGTACGTCACCGTGCTCTCCGGCTGGGGCGGCGCGGTGCCGCTGTGGGGCGGCGAGGTGGCCAAGCGCATCAAGGACCTGGACCAGGGCGGGATGATCTGGACCTTCAAGCTGCCGAAGGACCTGGTGGCGAAGAAATGATGTTCGCGTGATCCGAACAGGGGGCTGGCCATTGTGCCGGCCTTTTGTTTTTGACGTCGTCTGTCGACGCCGTTTGCGGGCATGGCCTGCTCCTGCACTCAAGCGCCGCAGCCGGCTCCGGTTCTGTTTTTGGCTTTGGCTCGCCAGGACTTCCAGAGAAACAGCCGCACGCTCCGATGTGCCCCTTTCAGAAGGCCTCGTTGGATCGAAGTTTCAGGGGTTGAGCGGCATGGATGCCGCGAGAGCCGCGATGGGCCAGGGATGGCCCTTCGTGGCGGGCCCCTGAAACTTCGGTTCAACGAGGGTATTTTTCGCCCCAAGCGAAAAACCGGATGTGTAAGCGCGCGCCGGTTTTGGCACCGCCACGCGCGATATTTGGCATTCGCTACGCCCGGACTTGAGCCCTGTCTTTCGCGGGAAACTTGGCACCGCGCTCACGCCTGGGCGATAAGCGCGTTGCCCTGGTCGTCGACCAGGAGCTGACCATCGACGACCAGGGCGTTATCGGGCATCGCTTCGCCGCCTTGCTCCAGCACGGCCACGCGGCTTGCCAGGTCGGCCACGCTGGCCAGCAACGCTTCCAGATGGCCGGCGGTCACTGAGGCGTATACGAACGAATCCATGGGCCAGGACTGATCTGCGGTGCCTTGTTGGCCGCGCTGCAGTACGGCGGCCCCTGCAGCGAACGTCACCCGCACTACCTCGAAAGCCTGCTGCTCCACAGGATCGAGCGAGCCTGTGATTGTGAGCAGGTACTCGCCCCCCAGGCTGGGGTCGAGCCGGGACAGGGCGGCCGAGGGAATCGGCAGGCCAGCGGCCCCGGCTAGTAGGGGGCCGGTCAGCTGAGTCAGAAAGCAGTTGATGAAACGCATGCTTGCCACCTCTTCAGTAGGGCCACTCGCCCAGGCGGTAGAGGTTCAAGGTGCCGCCCGTGCGAATCACGCGGTACAGCGCCTCGCCCTTGCCGACCTCGATCCGCACGTTACCGTCCTCGTGAGCGCTGGTCACAAGGGTGGATGCATCCGGCGCCCATATGCTTTGCAGTGCATCTCCTTGCCCCTGGATCAGCAGGTGCCGACCGTCCGGATCGATATTGGCCCCAGTCAGCAGCAGGTCAAATGCCTTGAGGTCAGGAACACCCAGAGTCGCCCCACCTGCAATACCAGCAAAGTCGACCTGGACGGCCGCCTGGCCGGCGTACTGGAAGCCGGAAGCCGCCAGTATGGGCAAGACGTCACCCCCGGCCCCGCCACCCCCGCCAGACGCTCCGGTGGCCAGCGCCTCGCCCCAGTCCGCAGCGGACTCCCGTCCCGTAGCGATGTAGGTCTTGCGGCCAGTGGTATCGATGTAGTGCGCGCCTACCGCAGGCGGCGCCATTGTGGGGGCGCCTTCGCCTTTGATGAGGTGCTCAATGGTTGCCATGCTGTCTCTCCTTCATAGGTGTTTTCGGTCTAAACCCAGCCGAAGCCGGCCACGTCCAGGCGGTGGCGGCAGACTTCGTGGGTGATGGGGTTCCAGGCGGCCTTGGTCGCCTGCTCGACATAGACGGACCGCCAGGCCAGGTTTTCGTACACGCCAGGCCGAGGCGGGGTATCGGGAACAGTGAGCGTGACGCCCGGAGAGATGAGGCCGGACGGTGACACCAGCTGTCCGTACTGGACCTGATACGGGCCGCGCTTTGCGGCTTTGTTGAGGCGTTCTAGCTGCCCAAGCGTGACCAGCTTGTTGCTGCAGAACAGCACACTGTGATCGAGCGTACTCATCTGCCAATACCCATTGACCAGGCTGTAGCACGGCGTGTCGTTGGTCAGCTGGTAGCCCCAGTGGAGCGCCCCGCCCAGGATGCCGGGGCTAGATGACGAGGTGGTCTCGAACTCTTCGCCGCCCTGGTAGACCGTGGAAGTCTGGGCGTCGATGGTCTGTGCGGGATCGCTGGGGAAGAAGCGCCCGTCCATGGTCGATAAGCGGCGCAGCGTAGTGACCTGCTCGCCGCCGTCCGGCGCGTAGAGCCGGAGGGTGTAGGTGGCGTCTTCCACGCGGCGAGCGTGGAAGTCGATGATGCGACTATCGACGTTGTAGGTCTCCGTCCGCTCGCACTGGCCTGTGGCCGAGGAATACACGTAGGTGTCACGGGTGCGCCACTCGCCGGAGGATGCGTCATTCGTCGTGGACGTGGCCGTTAACACGGCCATGGAGTCGAAGCGCACTTCTTTGACCGCACCGCCTTCGAACCAGGCCGCCGCCAAGGCGCCTTTCTGGCCCCAGGTGGCGGAATCCGTGCCGACATAGGCCTGGAAGAGGCCCGTGGTGTTCTCAACGATAGCGCCCGGCGTCACGTACTCCGTCACGCCACACACGGGCTCCGGCTGCACCTCGCTGACCTTCTCTCGTGGCGCAAAGTCGAACGTGGCCAGGCGCATTCCCCCGGAGTACTCATGTACCAGTTCACCCAACGCCGAGCGTCGATCGTGCAGGACGGAGACATTGACCGAGGGTGCGGCGAGCGGCCCGGAAATATCGATTCGCAGCAGGCCGGCGAGATTGTGGCCACCATCGTTTGGAAAAGGCAGGTTATAGACCGCCGCGAACGCCGCCAGAGCGCTACGGCCATCCGGGGTGAAGTCGTAGACTCCGGGCGGCCCGATGACTGCCTTTTGAGCGCTGGGGCTTTCAACTCGCGTGGTGAAAACGTCCGGTTGCCCCGCGCCCTGGCCGTAGTCCGCAGGAGGCAGCGTGACCTCTACCGGATCGATGGGGGCAGCCCCGATGATGGTCCGCCTGAAGGTGAATCGCAGCGTAAACTGAGCGCTTCCCGCAGCCTGGCTGGCGTGCAATCGGACCCAGGCCACGCCGTCATCGAGCAGCACCGGCCAGCTGCCAGAGCCCGCCAATCCCGCCATATCAATCCGGCCGTAGACTTGGCCGACGCCTACGCCGCGGTTGCGCAGGATGGCGCGCCCCCACCAGGCCATGCCCTGCTCGATCTCGTCAGGCGTTGCCTCGCGGTCGGGCAAGCCGATATCCCACAGGTACGACCAGTGGCCGCCCTGCATCGAGCTGATGGAAGTACTCGGCGGGGTGTGGGTCTTTCCGTTGGGGAGCTGGATGTAGGAGTCGCCGCTTTGTGGCTCCAGGATGAGGCCATGCCACGGCCAGCCCCAGGTGGCGAGGTTGCGCGGGATCGGCGGCCGGAACTCCATCACAGCGGCTCCTGCTGGTAGATGAAGGCGACGTCATCGCCGTTGGCATCGCGGAGCACGATCTTCTTAATCGGCTGCTCCAGGAAGACAAACAGGCCGTCACTGGTGGGGACGTTGCGGTACTCGTGGTATTCGCGCAGGTCCACATTGACCTCCTGTAGGGGGCCAGCAATGCCGCCACCCGAAGCCGTGGCCTTCGCCTGGTAGTCCGCGCGGCCGCGCTGCGCCGGCAAGGCGCCCTTGGGTGGAATCTCGGACAGACCCTTTTCGGAGCGCGCCGGGGCGACCAGGCTCCGCAGGTCCTGGACGAAGGTGGCACTCGATGCACCGCGTTGATCATTCGCCATGGCTACAGCTCCAGGAGGTCATTAGGAATGCCGACCTCGAAGGTCGCCTGCAGGTCGACCTTTCGCTCATCGCGCAGATCGGCACTGATCTCCGAGGCGGTGATGGTCATCCGGCGCGGAAACTCTTCCAGGCTGGGGTTGATGTCGTCGTCGCGGTCGTCGTAGTTGCCCGCGAAGCCGTCCAGTTCGTCGTTGTAGAGAGGGCTCTCATTTCGCATACCGAGCTGGGTCGCCAGTGCCGGGTGGCCCACGCTGCCAGAGGCTGCATCGACGACGGGCTTTGGTGGCGGAATCAACGGAGTCGACACGCCACCGCCTTGCATCGACGCGATGGTCAGCGTGGTGATGGCGGTGCCGGCGTCGAAGTCCATCTCATCCATGATCCGCCGCAGCTTGCCGCGTGCGCGCAACTGGTCAGCCAGTTCCAGGGTATTAACCAGATCAGCGCCAATTGCCATGGGAGTCGGTACTTGCCAGCTCACGCTCGTCCCTCGGTGGCCACTGACGACGGACGTGGCGGCGCGGTGCAGGCTGCATTCGAAGGCGGCAGCGCGGCGGGCGTCGTCGCGCAGATCGGTTGCGCCGGCATTGCCGGCCAGCGGCTGGTCTTCTTCCCAGGTCTCGGTGCGCTTGTCCTCAATCTCGAAGGACACGCTCTCCCGGCCGATCACCCGGCGATTCTCGGCACCGTATAACCCCACGGCAGTGCCAATCAAAACGCTACATTGCTCGGTGATCGGCTGGACCCAACGGCGGGCGCCCGACCAATCGGCGTTGAGCAGCAAGTCAGGATAACGGTTGATCCACGGCTGACCGTTGCCGCAGGGGTCGCCGCTGGACGCTGGAACGCGGCCGTAGGCGCTGCCCGGCAAGAGCTTCATGCCCGCGCCCTCGGTCGCCTGCTCGATCATGGCGACGTCGGGCAGATCAGTGGACTCGCTACGCCAGGAGCAAAAGCCCTGGATGCCCTCGTGACCGCCTGCGCCAGGGTGTGCCCAGCCGTAGTGGTCATTACGTTGCCACAGGCGGCTGTAGCGGTAGTCCACGTCCAGTTCGATGCGGTTCGTGGCGTTCTGCGTCTGGGCCAACTCGACGCCGACGCTCTGATAGAGGGTGCTGCCGGGCTGATAGATCAGCGCGGGAGCCTTGGCGTACCAGCTGGACGCACGGATGACACCGAAGGGGCTCGCGTCGAGCGAGGCCGGCAGCGTGCTCAGACGCTCACCGGCATACTCCCAACGGCTGCGACCTTCGACCGCCTCGAATACATCCGCCGACCAGTACCCGCCCACCAGGGCATCGATAGCGGCAACGTCCATGGCTTCGACTCGCTGCTGGAGGTTGTCGCTGCAGGTGATCTCCATGACCCGGTTGACGGCGCTCCAGCGCGGCTCGACGACAATGCCAGTGAATCGGCGCGACTGGGTGGTGACGCCGCCCGTTTCGCTGATGAAGTCGATGGACACTGGCAGGCTCGCCAGGTCGGTCGCCACCTGCAGCTCGGGCGGATAGAACAGGGAGAAGGTGGACACCGCCGCCGCGCCTTCTTCCCGGTCAATCTGCATACGACCCGTAAGCCGCGCCGCCACCTGGATGCCGTCGACCAGGACGGAGACGGACCAGCGATAGGCATAGCCCGAGGTCGGCACCTCGAAGCCTTGCGGCGGCGCTGGTGGCTCGACCGCCACGGGCGCCGAACTGAGGCGCCTGGTGGAGTTGAGCGGGGCGCTGTTGAGAGGGGCACCGTTGAGCATCAGATTTCCTCTGCGCTCAGCGACCAGTCATACAGGCCGGTCCCTTCGTCAAACTCGCTGCTGAGTGGCGAGGCCAGCACCACCAGGCGCGGCAGCCATTGGATGCGGTAGGCGGTTGCGCCGGCCACGTCCTGCAGCTCGGCGGCGTCGCCCTGCATCTGCACCAGGACGTCGATCCACTGATCACGCACCAGCGCCCATCCCCACGGCGCCACGTCGGGGCGGCGTTGCTCCGCAGGGGGCAGCGAGAATTGCCGGCCAGTGCCAATCATTGCGCGAGGCTTCACGCACAGCAGCTCCAGCGGCTGGGCGTAATCCAGGGCGTCCAGGGCGGGATCAAGGTAGCCAGTGCCGCTGACGGTGGTCGCCGTGCGGCTCCAGTTGGTCATTTTGATACCCGTGCCGCCTGACAGCCGCAGCACGCTACTGCCGCCGATGGGCTCATAACGCTGGCGGATCGGGCCGACGCCGGCATGCTGGATAATAGAGACGCCGCCGAGCACCAGGGGCGTGGGTGCGTTATCCATTCGGACCTCCAAACTTGATGCTCGCCCGGCGCATGTCACGCTCGAAGCGCTGGGCTTCGGCCGGTGCCGCCTGCATGGCGTAGGAACCGCCCCAGGGCATGGACAGGTTCAACGGCTGGCGCTCGCCCACCTGGTCGAGCTGCGGCAATTGCGGGATGTAGGGCACCAGGTCAGCGCGGCCAGGCAGTTCGCCCGTGCGGTTCATGTGCTCCAGGTTCATTGCCCCGAGGCGTTGGGCGGCTCGGGCCTGCAGCATGTACTCCCCGCGCGAGGCGTTCACTCGGATGCTGTCGCTGGTGTTGCTGCCGGGACCATCGATCCAGCCACCGGCCGCGCGATTGACACCGCCGTCCAGGTCCTTAAATACCTTGGTCGCATCCTTCTCGCTGCTGGCGACGTTCGGGTCAGCGCCGACGTAGTTGATCGGGATAACCATGTACGCCTTGAGGCGCTCGGCCAGGGCCAGGGCCTGGCTTTCCAGCGCCTGGATACTCTGTTCGTCGCCGGTGAACTCGATGTTCACGCGCTTCATCGCCTCGGCCTTGGCGATGATTTCGTCCATGTCGGCCTTGATGACTGCGAGCCTGGCCTTCTCGTTGCCTTCGATGTTCGTCGCGGCCTTGTTGGCGATGGTGCCCAGCTCGTCGGCGATGCCCTCCAGTCCATAGCCGTTCTCGCCCGCTTCCTTGAGTTCGCGCAGAACTTTCGCCGCCTCCCGCGCCTGGCGCAGGGCGCCCTCGTTGTCACCTTTCTGCAGCGATTGGCGGGCCTTCGACTGAAGCGCGTAGACATCGCCAAGCGAGGCTTGCCCGGCCGGGGCAGTACGCATGTCCTTGGCAAGGTCAGCGAACTCTTTGGCCACCGTTTCGCGCTGTTTCTTCGCGGTTTCCAGGCGCTTGGCAGCAGCCTCGTACATGCGCATTTCAGTGGCCAGCGCGGTCTGGAGTTTGGCTAGGTTGTCCACCCTGATCTTGTTCATGTTGTCGGTGTGGCGCTTCTCGGCCGCTTCCTGGGCCTCGGCTGCTGCAGCCTGGTCAGCTGTCATCTGCTGCAGCGCCTCGCGGTACTCGCGAGCACGCTTGGCTGCAGCCAGGGCCTCATTGCTCACCGGAGCGGTAGGGCCGTCGCGCTGCATATCGCGCCGACTAGTTAGCTCAGACTGCTTGCGGTAGTGCTCTTCTGCCAGGCGCAGCGATTCGGCGTAGGTCTTGCGCTGCTCGTCATTCATCCGGGCCAACGCCTGGGTCGGCTGAATCACCACGTCGGCGTATTTGGTCGTCGCCGTGATCGTGTCGTTGAGCGACTTCTCGTAGTCCTGCTGGCTCTTGGTGAGTTCCTGGTTCTGCTTGTATAGGTCATACAGCTCCATGAGATTGCTGCCCGTCCAGGCAACCACGCCCAGGGCGAGCGACCCCTTAGCTAGGGAAGCCCAGCCCGCGACAGTCTTCAGCGAGGCAGCCAGGGTGCCAAGCTGGCCAATCAGCGACGAGATACCTGGACCTGCACCAGGTAGAGCCGTGAGAGCTGCCTTGAGCATGATCAGGGGGTCTTTCATAGCAGTCGCGACTTTGGCGCCAGCGAACAACGCGGCTCCCACAAGACCAAGGCTTAGGATCGTCACTTGCATTGACTTTGGTAGCTCACCAAATAGCGCGAGAATCTTCGTGCCAAAGTCCAGAACTGGAGCGAATGCCTCAGCGGCCTCGCCGAGCTGGAGCTTGAATTCCCGCCAAGAGGCATTGAAGCGATCCAGCTCAGCCTGCGGCGTGTCGGACATCTTGGCGTAAGCTGCCTCCATGGAACCGCCAGCCTCGCCCATGGCCGTCACTTCAGTGCGCATCTCTTTGATGTACTGGGTGAGGCTCAGCACAGCGGTACGTGCCTCGACATCCGGAATGATCTGGCGCATCGCGTCAAGGCCGAGCTTCCTGGAGGCAATGTCTTCCAGGGTGGCGGTAAGCCCCTTCCAGGAGATGCCCATCTCGGCCATCTTCTTCTGCGCATCTGGCGTCGGCGCGGCCAGGGCGTTGATGGCCCCCTTCAATGCGGTGGTGGCCTGCGGCGTCTTGATGCCCGCAATGGTCATCCGAGCGATAGCCGCCGCAACCTCATCGAAGCCAACGCCAGCGGCTTTGGCCGTGGGCAGTACGTCACCAATGAACTGGGCCAGCTCGGGGAAGGTGGTCACGCCATCCTTGACCGCCAGAAACATTTGGTCGTAGCGGAGCCCAAGGTTCTCGATGCCCTCACCGTAGGCGTTGACGATGGCCAGACCACCCGCCGCAGCGGTGCCAGTCTCAGTCATCCCCGCAATGGCCGCCTTGATGGACAGCTCCAGGACTTTGATGCCGTTGTCCTCGGAGACGCCAGACGACAGGATGTCGTTGAGAGCCTCGGCCGACTCGGTGGCATCGCGACCATAGGCGACAGCCAGATCCCGCACGTCCTTGGACATTTCCTTGAGCTCGGGGCGTGTCAGGTTGGTGATGGAGTCAACCGCCGCCATCGCCTGGGCAAACTTGGCATAGAACTCCAGGAGCTGCGCTCCGCCATAGACCAGTGCGCCTAAGCCAGCCACAGCTAGGCCGGCTTCGATCTGCACCTGGCGCAGCGATCCTGCCCAGCCCGTCGTTTCTTGAGTCAGTTGAGCTGTCTTTTCGCGAAGGTTGATCTGCGCCTGAGCCAATTCAACGGTCGACAGCTGTCCATCGCGCTGCAGGAGCGTGTACTGCTGCCGGAGCTTCTCAATCTCGGCACGGACTTCCCGATGGGGACGAACGCCTAGGGCCTGGCGAGCCCCCGCAATCCTCGCCTGCTGATCGGCCGCCGCGCTGGCCTGTGCCAAATCTTCCGAGAGGCGTTTCTGCTCGTTGCTCAGATAGTTGGTGTCAACGCCTGCAGACTTGAGCGAGGCGGACAGCTGGGCGAGCTGCGACTTTTGACCGCTGATCGCTTGTTCAAGCGTCTTGGCCTCCGTCGTCGCCGCTCGATAGGCCATCTGCTGGGCCTTGGTGGGCTTCTCGGAGGCGATCAGTTCGTTAGCAAGATCACGCACGCGATCCCGAACGTCGTTGAGCTGCTTGCTGTTCTCGACTAGGCTCGCCTGTAAATCGCGCACGGACGCGATCTGATTCAGTGGGCGCTGCAGCTGCTCCACCAGGGCTGAGTAGCCGGCCTTGAACTGCTGCAGTTCATTGCGGCCCTGACTGGCATCGACACTTACTGAGAGACGGACATCAGTCATGAAGGTTTACCACCTAGTAATTCCGATTGCAGTCGTAGCCTGCTTTTCTCCCAAGGCCGCGACTTGGATAGTGGCGATTGGGTTCATAGTGCTTATGTCGCTAGTGATCATGGGGATGCTGGTATCCCCACTAGTCCCCAAGGAGAAGGCGAAGAAGGAGGACTAGCTGCCCGCCTTCATCCGCTCTGCCGCTTCAATCGCCTCGTCGACCGCTGACTGCCACGTACCCCAGGGGTAATCCCATACCCCCGTATGGCCCTGGCGAATCAGGGCACTAGCGTTTCTTTCGAGCCTTCGGAGAGCTTCCCGAGGACTTGTTTCCCCACCTCCACGATTCGCTCGCGCAGGACGAAAAAATCCGTGTTCACCTCGCGGGTCGCTTCGAACACTTTGCGCAGTTGGCTGGGCGCCAGGTCGTCCAACTGATCGACATCGAGGTCAGTCATCAGGGCCAGCTCAGTCAGGCTGATCTCTGGCAGGAGCGTGCTGCTAATCACGTCGCTGCTGTCGCCCTCGGCCATCATCTTGAGCAGGTGGCGAATCTCGCCCACCGTCAGCTCGCGCACTTCCACGCTGATCTCGCCCAGGGGAATGGTCTTAGTCAGAGCCATGCTCATCGTCGGGAACTCCAGGAGCCGGCCCCTTGCGGGGCCGGGAAGGTGGAATGGTTACAGCCAGTCGATGCGGTAGAAGGGCGACTCGCCGACCGGGCGGGAGGTGTCGGCCAGCACTTCGCCTTTGGAGAGCAGCTTGCCGGGGTTCTCCGCGTCGATCAGTGCCAGCTCTTCCGCAGGCGGTGCCTTCCAGCGCCAGATGGTGACGACCACCGGGCGGCCGCTGTCGGCTTCGTTGAGGCCGTCCAGGACCAGCTTGTACTCGGCGCCAGCTTCCACGATGGGCTCGATGCGGGTCGCCTTGGTGCTGGTGTAGGCGATGGTTGCCGGGGTCGGCTCGGTGATCGCGGTGCTGCCTTCCTTGACGCGGAAGCCAGCGGCCGACACCTCGACCTCGGTGTTGGGGACTGGAGTGCTGCCCTGGGTCTTGGTGATAACCAGACTTTTGGGACCGGGGAAGTCAGTCACCACCAGGCTGCCCGGAATCAGGACAACCGCCTCGCCAGTGACAGTCTCCGGCTCCAGCTCGACGACCTTGCCCTGCAGCACCATGGCCTGGTTCTCTTCGGTCCATTCCTGCATCTGCACGGTCAGGTCCACACCCTCAGGGGTATCGAGCTTGGCCAGGTTGCCGCCACCCACGCGGCGATGTTGTTTCCAGGTGATCGAGCTGGTGCGGTGCGCGATCTTGAATTGCTCGACGTCGCCCAGGTCGCGCATCGGTGCGTTCTCGATGCCCAGACGCTGGGCAGAGACGATGCCGATGCCCTTGAATACCTTGACTCCTGCCATGGGTTATTCCCCCGTCACTTCTTCGCCGACCTTGAAGTGCTCGACGATCAGCTTTTTATCGGCCTCGGATACGGTGATAACCGCGTCTTTGGGGTGCTTGATGCCGGCATGGCGGTGCCCATTGTCGTGGGTGATCTTCACCTTCACGCCGGCCGGTTTGGTTTCCCCTGCCGAGGCGGGGGCCTTTTCTACTTTCATGTGTCCTCCTATCGGACTCGGGGGTGTTGAAACTTCACAGGCCAGGCCAGGACCCAGGCGGCGCAGTTGCGGCCTTCCAGCGCGGCGTTGTAGAGGTTCGCGGCACGCACATCCTTGGCGTCGATGCTGTCCATCAGTTCCAGGTCGTGCTTGGTTCCAGGGAGAGCCGCCTGCAGGGGAGCCAGCAGACGCAGCACGTTGCCGGCCCGGCTCCCGGCCTTGCCCAGGTCGCCAGCCAGGCCGACGACCACTACCAGGGCGGTGGCCACCAGCTTCCCTTGGCCATTCAGGTTGAACTTGAGCCCCTCCAGGGCAATGCGGCAGGCCATCGTCCGCGTGGCGTAACGCTCCAGCTCAGCCGGCACGAAACGCCCTCCGTGCAGTTGCGTCTCGACCTTCAGGTCGCTGGCCACGAAGGCGCGTTCTGCCCAGGCCTTGACGCCTTCCAGCACCTGTTCGGCGGTCAAATCACTCATCTGCCAATTCCTCCAGGTAGTCCTCGATCAGGCCGATCACGTCGTCCAGGTCCACGCCTTCCAGGCCGAGGTATTCCCTTTGCGGAATGCCGCGATCCTCATCGCCGTACTGGTGGGTGGCGGCATAGACCAGGGGGCTTCCCACCAGAACGCTGTCGCCCATGGTCTGAAACGTCATGCTGTTGAGCAGGTGGTTCTCACCCTGCAGCAGGCTTTGCCCGCTGTGCCGCGTTTCGGCGTACTCAGCGGACCACTCCGGCCAGGCCTGGCCCGTTGGGCTGGCCTTGTCCACGGCGATCCGGCGCTGGGTCTGGCTGACGACCTCGGCGCCGATGCCCTCCAGGAGCGGCAGCAAGTCCAGTGCAGCCAAGCGATCAATCCGCCGAGCGAGGCGCTTGTCCTCCAGGAGGTTGACGCTGATCGCCGCGCCGCTCACAGCAGCTTCCCGAATCGCTTGGGCTCGGCCTCGAAGTAGGCAAAGCCGCTGCTTTCCTGGTCAGGCGGCGTGGCCAGGCCCAGCGAGGCCTTGCCCTCGGCGACCCGGCGCAGGTAGCCCACCGCGTCCTCGTAGCGCTTGCGCTTCTCTTCAGTGCTGCTGGCACCGTCCGACGACATCCGATACATGGCGATGTCGCAGCACGGCTGAATAAGGGTGGCCGGCTGCTCCGCCAGCGGTAGCCGGTGCAGCACGCCCACATAGGCGTCGATTTCAGCGCTGGCACCGGCCAGCGCCTCATCGACCACATCGTCATCGAGCACGCCGTCCTGGTCGTCATCAGCGACGACCAGGAGGGCATCCATGCCCCAGCGTTTGATCAGCTCTTCGCGGGTGGCGTAGGGCATGACCGTTACTCCTGACCGCCTTCGCTGCCTTCACCTTCCGCAGGTTTCGCGGAAGAGTTGGCATCGTCGGCCGGCTGCCCGTCCTGGGCAGCCTCAGTGCCTTCCTTGGCGGGCGCCTTGGCACCGCCCTTACCGCGCGCATTCACCTTGGCGCTCCCTTTTTTGGCGGCTGCCTTCTGTGGAGCTTTCACCTGCGCTTTCGCCGGCTTCTGCGGTGCAACTGCAGGAGCTGGTGCAGGTTCAGCTGCAGCCACCGGAGCCGGCTCAGACGAGGCACCAGCCGGGGCTGCCCCAAGGCCACCAGACGGCTCTCGGTCGTTTTCCAGATCGCCATCCACCAAAGTAACGGTCAGCACCGGGTCGGCCTGGAGTCGCTCCAGCTCGGCCTCGGTGAATCGGTCGGCCGGGTGGTCGGTGGCCTGTTTGGGATGGGCTACGCCACAACGCCGGTAGCCGTCCCGAGAGGACTTGATGCGCACGATCATGGCGGCGCCCCCTTAGGCCAGCTCGTCGCATACGAACAGCTCGGCAGTGCCGGCCCATTCGTTGCCACCGTTCTCGTCCTTGACCAGGAGTCGACGGGCCTGCGCTTCCAGGCGCGGCGGAACCACCAGGAGCGTCGGCTTGATCTTCAGCAGGCGCCCGCCGTCGGTCTTGAGTTCCTGCATGGCGGCGCGGGCGGCACCGTAGAACTCGCCGGTCAGCGGTTGCTGGCTTGCATAGGCCATCTGCCAGAAGCCGAAACCGGCGTTGCCGCGTGCGCGGATACCGTGCAGGTACTCGTCATGCTCGAAAACGTGGTCACTGTTGTTGGGGTTGGTCTTGCTGGTCAGCTCAGGCTTGAGGCGCTCCTGGTTCATGATCGGCTTGATCGCCCGGCTGGTATCCAGGAGATACCAGGTCGGCCCCGGATTGGCGGCCGGCACATCCAGGTTGCTGACCAAGGTGGTCGCACCAGTGCCGTCAGCTTCCGCATACACCGGGTGTTCGGTGTCGAAGAAGTTCTGGCCGTCGTAGCAGGCCGAGGTCATGCCGGCCTTGAGCGCGCCGAACACCAGAGAGTCGGGGTGGAAAGCGGCAGCACGCCCCATCTCCTGGAACAACGGCAGATAGACACCGGCCTGGTCGTCCTCGACAGCGACACGCGGAATGCTGACGGTGCCTTCGAACAGCTTGTTCTGGATTTCATAGCCGTGCGCCGCCATCGCCTTGATGGCACGCGGGCCGATCCACTCGCGCAGCATGGGGAACTGACCGAGCCAGGCGTAGAGGTTCGAACCAGTGACGCTGGGCACCAGCGTGGCGATCTGCTGCCACTGGGTCTTCTGCTGGTTCTCGGAAAGCGCCGTTTGGAAGGCGCCGTGATAAGCCTTGAACAGCGCGGCCAGCACTGCCGGATTAATGGTTGTGGCCATAGTTACTTAATCCCCTTGGTGTTTTCGATGTACTGGGCATCGGTCCATCCGACGCAGCGCGCAGCGGCCTGCTCTTCTGCGTTGAGCGCGACCTTCTCCACCTGGCTTTCGCCGGGGGGCGTTACCGGGGCGGTTACGGAAGGCGCGTTCTTCACGAACTCGCGGAAGCGCTCCAGGCCGCCTTCTTCCTGGCAGGCCGCCAGGTGGTAGTCCTTGGTCGCCGGAGTGATCTTTCCGACCTTGAGAGCGCCCTCGATCTCGGCATTGATGGCAGTGGTGAGCTGCTCTTTCTGGTGCTGCGCCAGCTGCTGCTCAGCATTGAGGGCGCGAGTCTCCAGGGAGTCGTAGTCCTGGCGCGGGACGTAGAGGGCCAAGGAGGGGGCCTTCTCGCTGTTAGCTGCGGTCTGCAGGGCGACTTTCTTGTCTTCCAGCAGCTTGTTGATGGCTGCCACGGCTTCCTCTTCCGTGGCGGTTTCGGGCAAGCCAAGGGCCGCCAGGATGGCTGCAAGCGCCATATCGGATTCCTCCGGTTGTTGTGAAAGGAAAGTGGCCTGCTCGGAGTTGAGGGCCTTGGTAAGCAGGTTCGGTTTGTTGACCAGGGCGAAACTGCTGAAGCGGGCGATGCGCCCGGTACGGTCGTCGAAGGCGAACACCGGGGAGATGTAGCGGTACTCCCGCGACTCGATGGCGTTGCGCGCCTTCTGCGTCCACTCCACGCGGGCTTCCACTGCGCCGCGTTCGTTGACGCGGTACTCACGCGCCCAGCCGGAGGCCTCGGCCTTTTCACCCTTGGGGGCTTTCAGCTCAGTGGCGTGCTCGTAATCAAACGGCAGGTCGATGCCCTGGGTATGGGCGACCGTTTCGGTGATGACCTGGTTGGCGTCGTAGGACCATCGGCGGCCATCGCGGCCGCCAATGGTTGGACCAGGAGGAAGGACCTCGACCCACTCGGGCACGTCAGTACCCAGCTCGAAACAGAGCGCGGTGGCGAGGGTGGTCTTGAGTGGGGGCGTCTTTTTCATGTCGCCATAGTCGGCGACAGGTGGGGGCTAGTTTTAGAGGAAGGGGTTCAGCAGAACTGCAGGGCGGATAGCGGGGCTTGGTTGCACCAGGTGCAGGGGGAAGTCAGAATGGCGGCCCCCAGTTTTTGGGGGTCCGCATCAAGGCCCTCCGGCCCCAGCACTCCCCCCTGTCAATCTTCTGTGGTGCGCGCGTTTGACCCCCGTCCTATGACTTCCGGCCGGCATCGAGTGATGCCGGCCGGGAGATCAGCCTTCGGCTCGATCCTGGCAGATGATCTCCTGCAGGTTGGCCAGCACCAGACCGATACGCAGACTTCAGACCCTTCGCTGAAGTTCCGCCAGCTGGGTCTGGCTGAGTTCTAGGTTCGCGTGCTTGATGTCGGAGCTGATGCGGAACGCTTCCGCCTCGGCGACCACCTGCTTATGCTCAGAGACGGGCACCAGGCCAGCGAGTCGCAGCCCTCTCAAAACCCCCGCCTGCAGCGAAACAATCCACCCGCCAGTCTTAACTCTGCTCATCGCGTAACCCTCTCTTTACCGTTAGACCGCCGTTAGATTTGCGCAGGACGCGCAAACCTCTTTCCCCGAGTACATCCGCCGCACCTCATTCCTGATCGTCGCGCCTGCGCGATTTCTGAGGCCGTTTCGGTTTCGCCAAGACGGTGGACGTCTTTTCCTTCTCTTCCAGGAGTTGCTCGGCTTGCTTCAGCCGGGGCACTGCGCCTGGGTTGTAAGCCCAGCCAGGCTCGATGCCTTCCGGCACCTGGAGCACCTGGCCGGTACGCTTGTTGATGTATTCCAGGAGCTTGCCGGTGGGTGCCTCGGTCAGGTAATTGCCGGTTGCCATCAAGCGCTCAGCCTCGCGGCGACTGACCTGACGGACCCAGCACTTGCAGCCCCAGCCGTTGGGTGGGAAGTGCGTCTGCCAGAAAGGATCGTCTGCAGGTAGCAGGATGCCGGCCCAGCCCAGGTGCTCCGCCCGGTGGTGCCGGCTCGGGCCGAGCTGGTACAGAAGGAAGGGCTGAGTCTTCTTCGTGCGCTGGATGCGGTCCCACTGGCCCGCCGCGTTGGCGGTGCGCAAGTTGGTGTCGTAGATGAACCGGAGCCTGCGAGGGCTGCCCAGCTGGACCTCGCGGGTCTGGCCGGTCAACGGATCGAGCATGTCGGCCTTACCCCACCATCCCTGCTTGACCAGGAGCGGCTGCAGCTCGCGGCGGAAGGTGTTGAAGTCCTGGCCACCGTCGACCATCTCGTCTACGGCTGAGCGGATCGCTTCCAGGATGTCCAGCTTCATGGCCTTGGCCACCGTGAAGATGGTGGCGTGCTCTTCCTGGAACACGTCGCGATGGTCAAAGCCAGGCTTGATGCCCTTGGCGCGCAGCCAATCTAGCGCTTCCTTTGGCACTGGAACCTGAGGTTGATCTGTCGTCAAAGCGCGTCCCTCGCATCGCCCAGGGCGCGTGCCTTGAAGCTCGCGGAGGCCAGCGCGTCAATCAGCTGGGCGGGGTCCATCTCATCGAGCAGGCCAGCCAGGCCAGCCTTGAACTCGTCGAAGTCCTTCGCCTTGTTGGCCAGCGCCTGGATGGGGTCGAGCACTGGGCGCATCAGCGGCTCCCAGTCACTCAGGTCGTCGTCGGCCAGTTGGTCCAGCTCGTCGCGCTGCAGCTGCTCGGCATTCAAGGCCAGGCGTTGCCTGCTGCAGCCGCGACAGCTGCAGGTCTGCTCATGGTTGAGAGCTTGCGGCATCAGTTGGTCATTGATGGGGCGCAGTACTTCGGCCCCTTTCTCCGGTGCGGCCAGGCCGAACTTGTCCAGGATCGCAGCGGAATCAACACGCAGGCCACGGTCGATGAAGGGGCCGAGCGCGTCGGCTAGTACCTTGAGGTCCTCGGGCTCCGTTACCTGGAGTACAACTCGTGGGTATTCCTCTTGCGGGCCGTAGTTCAGGTCGACGAACACGCGCACCAGGTCGCGGTTGACCGTGGCGGCCAGTTGCTTGGCGTCGGCCTTGAGGATGTCCTTGCGTACTTCGTTGTGGACGTTCGCCTGACTCTGGCTGGAGCCATCATCCGTGGTCATGGTCTGGCCTAGGACCGCCTTGCTGATCTGCTTGTCCAGCCACTCGGCCAGCTTCTCGAACAGGTCGGCACCACCCGCCGCGTTGGCGATCTCCTGAAACTCGATCTTCATGCCGTCCGGCATCACCGCTGCCGCATCGGCGGCCAGCTGGGCCACGGCCCGGCGCAACACGGCGATGTCGTCAGGCTTCGCACCAGGGCCATAGCGGCCGATTCGCAACGGAATTCCGTACAGCTCGGCAAAGCGCATCCAGTCCTTCTGGCCGAATGCCTTGCACATGAAGGCCACAGCGACCAGGCGAGCTACACCGCCCCGGATGGGAAGGCCTGACTTGAGCCGAGGCGTATGGACCAGAAGGCGATCAGGCGGCAGATCGGCCAGGGAGCCATCGAGCTGCAGCAGCTGCAGGCGCTCCCCAGTTTCTCGGTCGAACTGGAACCAGCGCGGATCACGATGCTTGTAGGCTTTGGGCCAGAGCTTCTCTCTGCGGTATTCCCACAGAGGCTCAACCACAGAGTATCCCTTGCCGATGGCGTCCAGGAGGTCATCGAGCATGTCGCCAAACTGTGGCGCGTCCACCAGCTGGCGCACCGCGTCGGCGATTTCCTCGGCTCGCGGCTCACTGCTGGCGGCCTCAACGGCAATGGACAGGCCAGATACTGCGCGCTTGCGCGTGCCTAGGACCGCCGCATAGTGCGGGTCCTTCTCTTCCATTTCCTCGGCCAGCGTCAGGTAGTCCCGCGCATCGCCCTGGGCGGCCGCCTGCAAGATTGCCCGCAGCCGGCCAGGGTCGATGCTGGTTGAGATGTTGTCCGTCGACCAGGCCTGGCGCACGCCGGTAACGCTGGCATGTACCACCTCGTCCAGGATGTCGACCTTCTGAATCGGGCGCCCAGCGCTATCGAGAATGGGGGAATTGGCCATTACAGAACACCTCTGACGCCCCAGCCTGAGGCCTGGTGATCGTCGTCGAATTTGTCGGAGTTGGAGGAGCGCACGGCGTCGTAGCCGTACTGCTCGATCTCCATGCGGCTGGCGAAGCGCGCCAGGGCGGTGGCAATACCGGCGTCACCGTGGCGCTTGCCGCCATCGGTTTCCGTGGTGCGAAGGTCGGGGATACGGGCCACCCCCCGAACCATCTTGAAGGCGCGCATATCGCCGATGTAGTCGCGGTCGCTGGGCAGGTCGTACAGACTGCCGTCTTCCAGGTCGGCCTT
The DNA here is from genome assembly GCF_001675465.2 of Pseudomonas sp. AU12215. Taxonomy (NCBI): domain Bacteria; kingdom Pseudomonadati; phylum Pseudomonadota; class Gammaproteobacteria; order Pseudomonadales; family Pseudomonadaceae; genus Pseudomonas; species Pseudomonas sp. AU12215. The sequence goes on along the minus strand of NZ_MACM02000009.1, from coordinate 56,163 downwards.
AAGGCCGGGCATGTTGTCCCGATACCAGCCCTCGGTCAGCATGACTTGGCTGATACGACTGTGGCCGTAGCGGATCGCCGCTGACTCGGCCAGCTGCTGGCCGTTACCTCGGGCGTCATGGGCACCTGACATGAAGCTCGGCAGCCGGTCGACGATGTAGAACAGAATCTGCTCCTGTTGCTTGAACGGCACGCCCCGCAGTTCGACCAGGAACGGCGGCCGCTTGCGGCTGTCCTGCTCCATCACCAGCGGCACAATCACCGAGAGGTCGCCACTGCGGGCGAAGTCCATGCCGTAGAAGCTCCAGACGGTGCGGGGCAACTGTGCCAAAAGCGGCGCAAGTTCACGCTCACACCACGCCCAGCTGTCCGCCAGGCGCAGATGTTCATCCGTCGTGACGTAGCCCACGGGATAGGCCAGGCGCAACACCGGCACACCGGCTCGGCTGCGCTTCTCCAAGAGCGACAGGGAAAGGTAAGTGCCGCCGCCCTGGCTGGGGATGCAATCCAGTTCTTCATTGGCCGCGTCGCCATAGAAGCCGTAAACGTCCGCGACCCACTCGGCTTCATTGGCCGCGTCGTAGGGGATGCCCTTGCGCAGGCACACTCGCTTGTACAGGCCATCCTCGACCGCTTCCCGGAAGGTGCAGCGGAACAGCTCGCCCTTTCGCTTGCCCGAGCGAATCTCGTCGATCAGCTCGTTGAAAGGGTTGTCCGTGCCGTTGTGGGTGCTGATGACGTGGACTTCGCCGCCCCAGATCAGCAGGGCCAGCGCTGCCTTGAGCAGCTCGGCCAGGTCAGGGTGGAAGGCGGCCTCATCGATCACCACAACGCCCTGGCGGCCCCGTAGGTTGGATGGCCGACTGGTCAGGGCAACGATGCGGTAGCCACTGGGGAAAGAGATGGTGAAGGTCTTGATGTGCTTGTCGGGGTCTTCGTCTTCCCAGATGCCTTGCTCGATCTCGCCGGCCGCGTAGTTGAAGGCCCGAGCCCACATGGCGCAGGCCTGGATGTACTCGACCGTCATGTCCTGGTTGTAGCCCAGGTAATAGACGTTCATACCTCCCGCCCTGGTCGAGCTGGCGGCCACCAGCACGTTGTCAGCCGCTTCCGCCCAGGTCAGACCGATACGGCGCGACTTCTCGCCGACCTTGAGCGGGGCACGAATTCCGGCCCATCGCTGCTGGTAGCCCAGCAGTACAGCCGGCACGTCCACCACCGTTCCCTGGGAAATGATGTCAGCGAGCGGTGAGCGCTCCGGCTCTGGCGTCTGCGCGGGTGCAAGCTTCACGATGCCATCCCCAGGATTTCCCGGCGAATCTCGTCGCGCGCTTGGGCGCTCAAGCCGCCTTTGGTCGTGATCTTGTCGACCTTGGCTGCAGCTGCCTCGGCACGGTCGCGGAACTCGGCCTTCCACTTGAGCTGTACGACAGACGCGCGGCCCAGCTCGGCCACGGCCTTCGCCACCTTGGGCAGGTCCAGCTTGCCCTCGGAGGCCATCAGCAGCTTGAACAGGTGATCCTGGACCAGGCGCATTAGCGCCTCGTTGACGGCGCCCTCATTGTCAGGGGCCGCTGTGACCACGGCTTTTGCCTGCTCGCTGGACTCTCGGAGAGCCGCCAGGCGGTCTTCGAAGCTCTGCCCGTAGGCGTGCAGTGCAGACTTGCCGATGCTGTAGCCGCGCGCCTCCAGCTCAGCAGAGAGCGCCTCGTAGCCAGAGAAGTTGGTGTCGACCAGGTACTGGTCGAGCCAGGCCTTCATCTCGGGCGGCAGCTGTTTCACCTTCGAACGGGGCGGCATGTCAGGCGCTCCCGTTGCCCCAGTACTTCTCGGGGCGAGCGATACCGGGGTGGCATTCGATGGCGTACTCGGCGATGTCGACGCCGTAGTGGGTCAGGCCACAGACCCAAAACCCGGAGGGTTTCTTGTCCAGAGTGACCAGGCTGCGGTCGGCCAGGTAATCCAGCTCGCGGCGAAGCTCCAGCGGCGTGGCGTCCGGGTAGATGCCCTGGATGGTGGAGAGCACGACGGTTTCGTGCGGGTCCACGGGGCGCGAGGTGTTGAGGGTCAGCAGGATGAACCAGCGGAGGGATTCCCGGCGAGCCTTGGCGGGGTCAATCATTGCGCGCTCCTATGAGCAGGATGTTTTCGAACTTGAGCGCCAAGCCGTCCAGCTTGGCCTCGATCACGGACTGCCCACGTACCCAATCCTCACGGCGGACGTACTCCATGGGCAGCTCGGCCTTGAAGTTGAGGAAGGCGCGCTCCAGCTGCTGCACCGCCAGCGCGTCCTTGTCCTGGCGCTCCAGGACCTTGGCGAAGTTCTTTTCCCAGTGCTCGCCAGCCTCGCGGCGTGCCTCGTCCTGGGCGGCGAACTTCTCGGAGAGGCGCTTCTCGAACTGCCACAGCAGCAGTCGGACCAGGCCGACCACAATCCCGGCGAAGGTGGACAGCAGCGTGATTGCCCAGCCGATCATTTCAGTTGCCATCAATGGCCCTCCAGGACGTTGATCAGAGCGTCCAGCTGAGCGGCCGTGCCTTGGCACTGCTCGGCATAGCGGACGTGGTGGGCCAGGACGGCGCGCTGATCGACGCCTGAGGGGAGCTGCTCAGCGGGATCGCCTGCGATGGCCGGCGCAGCAGCTCCTGCGGGATCAACCGCGGCTGGCACTCGGGCTCCGGTTGCTTCGTCGTAGATTCGCACCCAGCCGCGAGTAAGCACGCAAGCAGGCACAGGCTTAGGCGGGGCATCGAGCGCATCCCGGTATAGGTCGTTGACACGGGCAATCTCTCCAGAGAGTCGGTCGGTGGTGTTGCGGTACTGCCGTTTCTGCTCGGCCAGGTCGGCAGCGAGGCGGTCAGCTCGGGCGGCTTGTTCGGCCTCACGCTTCGCGCTGGCTTTGGCATCTGCCGCTGCCTGCTGGGCTCTGCGGGCTTCCGTCTCGGCGTACTTGCGCTGTTGCAGCTCCAGGACGGCCTTGCCCTCGGCCTGCGCCGTGGCGTACCCCTGAGCCCGTGCGGTGTCCTGCATCGCCTGCAGGCGAAGCCCCAGGCAGTAGAACGCCACTCCAAAGAGCACCAGGACGGTGACTGGCGCGATCAGGCGCGAGAGGTTGAGGTTCAAGGCTTGATCCTCCCCGTCACGCGGAAGGGATAGGACGGTTCGAACTCGGGGTTGAGCAGCGAGCAGATCAGGCAGCAGGCACCGAACACCATTTCAGCCAGGTCCAGGGCGAACTCAGGCACACCATTGCGGGCGGCCACGGCCGGGCAATCAGTGTCCAGGGCGCCCAGGTAGACCGGTACGCAGCCGCAGAACAGGCCGTAATGGGTGAAGGTGGTACCCAGCTCTCTGGCCGGCACGTGGTTGAAGAAGACGCTCACAGGTCGGCCTCGCACAGTTCGCGCTCGGCCGCACGTCGACGGACCAGGCCGCGAAGTTGCGAACCGCCAGCGCGGGTCCAGTTGGAAAGCTGCGCACAGGCTTGGGCGATCCGGCCCGCCTGCAGGTCGCGCAGCATGGTTGAGTGGGTGCCGCCCTTGAGCCAGACGAATCCGTCCTTAACGCCCGGCCCACCGGGGCCGACGTTGTAGATGAAGGACAGGAAGGCGGCGATGGTCTTGGCTGGCAGCCGGTCGATGACGTCCTGGGGCACCCACGCTCCGAACACCTTGGCGGCTTCCTCCAGGCCCTTGCGGGTCAAGGCATCGCACTCTTCCGGCGTGGCCTGGTCGCCCAGCTTTACGCCTCGGGTCCAGCCGTCGCAGATGGTCGGGATGCCTACCGGATCGATGTACGCCAGCAGGTTGCGTCCTTCGAAGTAGCCCACCAGGGGCGTGGCAACGCTCAGCGCTCCTACCAGCACGCGGGTCTTAATCCCCATTGCCACCTCCCACCAGGGCCTTGAGCTTGGCCAGCTCGCGGTTGCCCACCTCGGGCGCCGACTTCTTGAAGTCACTGATGCGGTAGCTGGTGTCATCCCGGCGCGGTGCAGGCTGCGGACCTTCGGTCATCGAGCGGCGGCGGCCGCTGATGAACTGGCGGTAGGCCTGGATATGCGCCCAGCCGGTTCGAACGTGCTCTTCCACCAGGTCGCGCCAGTGGGATGGGCAGCGCTCCATCAGGCTGCGGCGCCGCTCCAGGCTCGACTCGGCCAGGACCTGCGCGGCGTACTCGCGCGGGCTGCAGGGGGCGTGATGTTTCGGGAGAGTGTCCATGCCGCCATGGTGCTGACTTGGCGACGCCGGATTTAGAGGAAGGGGTTCAGCAGAAAGACAAAGCCCCGCGAGTGCGGGGCTTAGTCGAAGAGGTCAGGCGTGCTGTCGAGCGCTGGCGGCAGCACCTGGTCAAGGATGATCCAGATACGACGGTCGCTGAGCTGATAAGTTCGCGCCAGTTCTGCAACGACTACCCGAGCGCCTACGCCTTCCCGGACTGCCTGCTCAAACTGGCGGTGAATCTCCAAGTCACGGAGCCGGCGCAGGGCCGCGTCACAGCGAGGGATGTAGATGGTTTCGCCGCCAAAGCGGGCGGTGAGACGCTGGGCCGCCTCGTCGCCGATGATGTCCACCAGGGCGGCGACCTTGATCTGGCCGTTCCGCCCCTTACCGCGTGAAAACTCCCAGGTCGTACCGCCCAGCTCACTCACCAGGCGCAGGGCCGCATTCATCCCGACGACCTGGGCAATCTCCAGGACCTGCCCAGGAAGCTGGTCGCGTACCTGCTCCAGGTTCATACCGGACGCCCGTTGCGCTTGGCGTCATAGGCCAGGGCCGCGACCAGCTTGCCCAGCTGTTTGCAGTCCATCCACTCGATCTGGTCGACCTTGCAGATGCGCTTGCCCATCGCCTCGGCATAGCTCCAGGGGCGATTGGCCTCCGCGAGGAATGCCTCGATCTTGTTGACCAGGCGCTGACGATCATCAGCTACCTGCGGGGCCGGGCGGTCTGCCGGCTTGCCGGTGGACTGCCAGCCCAGGCGCTCCAGCTCGGCCAGCACACGGCCGATCTGGCGCGGGGTCAGCTTGGTGGACGACGACACACCGGCCACGCGCTCCAGGAGCGCGCGGTAGGTGTCGTCTTCCATGCCCAGCTGACGGCGGGCGATCTGGATCAGTTGGCGGCCTTTGCTGCTCATACCAGGTTCCTCGGCTGGATGTCGTGGTGGAGCTTTTTGGGGGTACGGCGAGCCATGTTGCCTAGCAGGCGCAGCCCCAAGGTGATGGCTTCGGCTTCATCGTCAAAGCCGCCGACCAGGCGTACCGCCTCGATGTCGGCCCGAGTGCCGGCGTAGGCCTCAAGCTTGATCTTCTCGGCGCCCAGGGCGGCCTTGCGGGCCTTACGATTGGCGCGCAGCCGACGCTGGCGGATAGCGTCCTGCCTGCGAACCTTGTCAGTGCGTGGCTTGGCCATGTTCACCTCAGGTCAGGGCCAGCGGTGCGGAGCCGCCGACACCGTGGTTGAGCTGCACGTCGTCGGCCGCGTCGATGCCTCTGCCCGCATCGCGCATATCGCGCTGACTCAGGTTGCCGCTCTTGCTATTCCGGTCGATGGGCTGACTCTCCACTGTTCTCGGGTAGTGCTTGAGCATGTAGGCCCCGGTTGCTTCGGACGGCTTGGCATTTCCAGCGAACTGGTTGACCTGATTGCGGACCGCCCACACCCAGCCTTCGCAGAACATATCGGCGCGCTTGGTCTTGTTCGCCGGCTTGCAGCGCTTCAGCTCGCTGGCGATGTAATCGCGACGAGCTTTGCGAACCTGGCGCAGAAGGATGGTCATCGTGTACCCAGCCACCTCGGCCATCTCGCCAATGAACCGCCACTGGCCTGCAAACGAGATGAACAGCATCTGGCAGGAGTAGGCCTGCGCCACCGTGTGGGCGAGGGATGCCTCCCACTGTGCCGGGGTCATCTTGGAGCCACTGGCTGCGCTGTGCTCGCAGACATCAGAGAGCGCCACATCAGCCTCCCCGAGGCCGAACTTTTCCATCATCGCCCGCGCCTGGCGCATCGCGGCTGCCGCTTCATGCGGATTGCTGCTCCCGGCCAGGCGCAGCAGTTTCTTGATCTTGTCTAAAGCCTTGCTGTGATCCATGTGTTCCTCGGCTGTTCGTCAGTACCCAGCCACCACGCTGGGCAGACCGCTCCGGCCAGGCCGGGGCGATTTCGCTTAGTGGATGGTTGGTTTTCCCTTGGTAGATGGCGCCTGCTCCTGAGCCTCCGCACGGGCGGCCTTGCACTTGTCGCACTGGCAAGTCCCTTTCTCTGCCGCGCTCTTGGTGGCTTTCGGCACGATGTCTTTGGCGACGTGCAGAAGAGCCAATGCGGTGATGGCGGCCGGGCCGTCCTTTCTGCCCGTGCCATCCAGCAGGATGCTCAGGCCGTCGTTTTCCTCGGTGATGGTGATGGTGAACTTGCTCATGAATCCCCCTAGCGCAGGCAGTGAAAGGTGATGTGATAGTCGCGGGCGATCTGGCGCACCCGCTTGGGATGAAGGCGCAAGTCATGGGCCGCCATCTGCGGCGTCCATCCGCGCTTGGCCATCGCCTCGATCCGTGCGGCCATCGGCGGCAAGAGCGGACTGGGCGACGGTGCTGGCTCGTCGTCGAAGGCATCGACAGGCGCGGCCTCCGGCTGGAGTACTTCCTCCAGCTCGGCCGGCTCGACTGCAGCGACTTCCTCGACCTGGAGCGCTGGCATTGGCGGCACCTGGTCCATGCCCAGGGCCTGCCGCGCCAGGCGTGCCTCGACGCGGCAGAGCGTCCGGTAGATCAGCTGTGCTGCACGCTCGTGCATGTCAGTGCCCCTCCGCAGTGATCCGCCAGCGGCTGTCGCGGCTGCCTTCGCGCACGTCTTCGATGCACTCGACGCGCAGGGCGGCATCAGGGAAAAGCTTGTGGCCCAGGCGTTTGGCGCATTGCTCGCGGCTCCAGCTGCAGCTGGCTGACTTGCCCTTGCTGGTGGCGGTGTAGCCGTCGCCAGCGCGGCGCATGTTGAACTCGACGGAGTTGCTCATGCCTTGGCCTCCCGCATTTCCCGGAGGGCTTCCAGGACCTTTGCCACGGGGTCCAGGTACTCGCCAGTGATGGCGACCATCACCAGCTCTTTGTCGTTGTCCAGCTGCAGGTGCATGACGTCGAAGCAATCCACGTCGAGCAGCTCGGCGTCCTGGATGATGTCCCGGATGCTCTTGTCCGGGTTCATGTCATCGAGCAGAGGTGCTTGCCCCATGTCACACCCCCATCGCCCGAAACTCGGGACCGTTGCGCTCTCCAAGCCACTGGATATAGCGCGCGACAGCCAGCAGCCCATCGCGCTGGTTTGGTGCTTCCGGGACTCCCGGAACCAGCAGCGATTCGTTGTCGTAAGCAAGGCGCGCGGTGACTTCGATGTTCTCGCGCACCGCCGCATCCTCACCACGGGCAATACCTATGGCTCCCTCGGGGACCTCCAGGCCGAACTGGATCAGGCCACTGGCCCAGCAATAAGCGATGATCTTGGCCATGATCACACCCCCGCCAAGTCAAGGCTGATGGGGCGGAACTGGTCGCTGTCGCCGATCCGCTCATAGAGGCGGATGTAGGACTTGGAGCCGATAACCTGGCACGCCTCGCCGATGGCCTGCATCGCCCGCTGCCAGCGCTCGTCCTCAATGGCCAGGCGGCGCAGGGCGAGTACACGGGCGGTTCGGATTTCGCCCTTGGTGTCCGTGCGGAATGCGTCGTTGACTAGCGTGACGACCTCCGGGCGGGCGCCCTCGGTCCACTCCTGCAGGCATTCGTCGATCAGCGCGCGCGCCGCCTGCAGGCGCTCGTCAAAGGCGATGCTCTCCTGAATGGCGCGGACGATCTTGTACCGACCATCAAACGACATCAGCGTGACATTGCCTTTCTTCCCACCCAGCTTGACCTGGTACTGCTCGGCGGACAGGTCAATGAATGCCTCGATGTCGCCAAAGGCTGCAGCCTTGAAGCGCTGCAGGGTGTCCTGGACTGCCAGGCCCTGCTGCACCAGGTCGACGACCAGGGCGTCACGGGTCTTGTCGATGGGCTTGATCATGTCTTCATGCACCAGGCGGCGCTGCGCGTCGAAGCGGAAGCCCTCAGGAATTGCGATTTGGTTCATGTGGTTGCTCCTGCAGATCAGTGGAAAGTGAGGTCAATGGGGGACGGGCTGGCGAAGTCGCGGTAGCTGATCGGCTCTGACCAGGTGACTTCCACGCCCTGGAACTGCGCGCTGTAACGGGTGCTGCCCGCCGAGCCCTGGCGCTGGTAGCCGCAGACCAGCTTCAGGCCGACCAGGCGGCGGCCGTCCTCAGGACTGATGACCAGGCGGTATGCCTCTGGCTCGATGCGGTGCAGGCGGATACCCATGCGCTGCAGATCACGCGCCGCGCTGTTGAAGGTCCGCAGCCGATCAGCCAGGCGCGGGGTCAGGACTTTCAGCTGAGTGTTAGTGCTGGCTTGCATGGCTCGCCTCCAGGGCTTGGGCGCAGTTGGGGTTGTTGGTGCAGTGCTGGCAGGCCTTCCACTGCTGCATCGCCTGCGGGTTGTGCGTCGGGGCCTTCTTTGCGCGGTAGCTTTGGCACTCGATCAGGCTGATGGGCTCGCCCTGGGCGGGACAGTCCAGCCCGCCCAGGGCGGCGACCACACGACGCTCCACGGCCGAGGTGCTCGGCGACGGGTAGCGGTTGGAGAGCACCAGGCTGACGGCAGAGCGGCTCATGCCGATGCGCTCACCGGCACGGGTGCGGTTGGTCTGCTCGACCTCGGCGGCCAGCAGGCAGACCCACTGCGGGGGCTGCTCGCCCCAAGCGGACAGATCGACGCGGGCATTCATGCACTCACCTCACGCGCCAGGTCGTTGAACAGGCGCAACGCCTCGATGCCTTCCGTGCGCTCGCTATCGTCGGGGTGGAACTGGGCGACCATGCGGCCGGCCAGGCGCTCTATGGGCTTGGCCGCTGCGAGCAGGTCTGCAAGCGCTTTCTCCAAGCAAGCCTTTTCCAGCCGCAGGCCAGCCAGCTCGGGGCTGTCCGGTATGTCCTTGGTCCAGACCACTTGGTCCAGGTTCGGGTCGTAGACCTGTTCGAAGGTGCTGCGCTGATAGACCGGGTGCTGCGGGCCGCTGTAGCGCTGGCGCACCAGGTGGTAGCGGGCAGGCTTGCCTGGGGTTCCATCGGTGCGGGTGACGTAGCCGGCGAGGGTCAGCCCCTGCAGGTAGGTGCGGGCGGCCAGTTCGGTCATGGTCACGCCGTTGACGCTAGCGTGCTCGGCCGCCTCCGCTGCGCTCAGTGCGCCCAGGATGCGCAGCGTGCGCCAGACGTTCTCGACGGCCGACGATGGGACGCGCTGGCCACCCTTGTTCACGCGGGGCGCTTCGGCGCCCTCGTCACGGGTCAGCTTCCAGCGTGCATTGCGCTTACCCAGGGACTCCAGGCGCTCGACAATGCCAGCTTTCTGCAGAGCACGCAGATAGCTGCCCACGGCCTCGTCATCCTGGCTGGACAGACGCGCCACGTTGTATGTGGTCAAGCCCTTCGGGTCGCGGGACAGCGAGCGGATGGCTTCCCACATGTGCTGCCGTGGCAGCTTGCCGCCAGTCATGGTGAGGTGAATGGGTTTACGGGCCATCTTCAAGCCCTCTGCGCCGCAGGGGCTTCGCCGGTAAACCAGCCGCGATTTCCCCACAGTTCCATCCCAAAGCTCTTGACGCCGTGGGCCTGTGCCTCGGAGTTGATGCGATAGAGATTTACAGCCGCCCGACGCAGGCTGCCGCGTACATTGCGGCGCAGGTCATCAAGCAGTTCGTCCTCAATCTCCAGGCCCGGATAAGCTGTCTCGGCCAGGGTGCGCAGGTCGTCCAGTGTGGCGGGCTGGGCGGGAACCCATTCCAGGACGCGGTTGTGCAAGCGTTCCAGCTTTGCCAGGCTGGCTGGCACACCCTTTTCGCCGATCAGCACGATGGTTCCCTGGCTGGCGTTGTGAAGGTCGGTGATGACGTTGGCGACGGCCTTGTCCAGCAGGTACTGGGCATCGTCGACCAGCAGCGGGCGCCCAGAAAGAGTCAGCTGCTCGGCCACCTGATCGACCATCTCGCTCAGCGTGCGGCTCGGCACCAGGCCCATCTCGCGCAGGATCGCTAGCAGGAAAGCCTTTTTGGTCCAGGCGTCACGGCACTCGACGTAATAGGCCCGGTGGCGATTGGCGGCGACTGCGGCGGATACCGACTTACCCAGACCGGATGCGCCGAACATGACCACTAGGCCCGGCAGGCCCAATGGGCGTTGCAAGGCTCGGTCAATAGCGCTGGACAGCAGGCCCACATTGGTCAGCGGGGCGATTTTTACGTTACTCATTTGCTCACTCCTTGGCCGCTATCCGGCGGCCGCTTGGTTATGCGGTGGCCGCGACGAATTCGAAGGTGCGGCGGATGGAATCCAGGTTCGGGTTGTTGGCATAGCTCACCAGCCACGCGGCTTCTGCTGCTGGCAGGACTTCACCGGCATCGCGGCGAGCGGCCAGGCGGTTCCAGAGGCGATAACGCCCCATGTCGTCGTCAGGCAGTACGAATGCCGGCTCAGCGGCGATCAGCTCCAGGGCGGTCTGGCGAGCGTCGGCAAGCTGCTCAGGGGCAAGCTCGCGGCTCGGGGTATCGGTAGGGGCGATCAGCTCGACACGACGGCCAGTGAGCGTCTCCAGCTTGTCGATGGAGCGCTTCATCTGGCCTTGCTCGCGGCGCTCGTATGCCTGCTCCAGCATGGTCTTGGGCATGTAATCGCTGGCATTGCCATCGAGCAGGGCCTCGCCGATCAGCGCACCTTCCAGGGTGCGCACCCAAACGCGGGAAGCATCACGTACGTCGTAGGCGACTCGGACCTCTTCCTGGTGCAGAGCCACTAGGTCCTGGAGGAAGTAACGCTGGTTGGCCCAGGTCACTTCGCCGCGACGAGTCGGGCGCACCACCTGGGGACGCAGCAGGTCCTGTACCAGCTCGGCGGGCGCCATCATTGGTTCCCAGCCACCCTCAATGGCGGCTTGCCATGCCTCGTTCGGGCTCATGTGGCGTGGCTTGCCGGTCTGCGGATCACGAATTTTGGCCAGCCCACGGTGCGGGCGGTTGTTGTACTGCTCCAGCTCGTACTCAACGCCGGCCATGAACTCAGCGAAGGTCGGAATCAGGCGGGTGCTGCCCGACTCGCGCAGTTGCTTGCGGCTGATGCGATGCACAGCAGTCCCCGCATGCTTGTCCATATCGGCGCCGATGTAGCTGGTCAGCTTCTTCGCTGCTGCCACCCAGATGGACTGGTGCGCACGCTCGACCAAGCCGCGCGCCTGGCTGTTGTAGGGCAGCGCATGGGTCATGGTTCCGCCCAGGCGGTCGACCACCTCGCGCACCGTGTCGTTGGCGAAGCCCGAGCCGTTGTCCACATAGAAGATGGCGAACATACCGCCGCGCTGAATGGCATCTCGCAGCGCGTCGAGCACACCCACGGTGGACTCGGCTTCGCCGATTGAGATGCCCATAGCGCGCCGGGTCGCCACGTCCAGGACAGTGGTCGTTTCAGGGCGGTACGGCTTGCCGGTGCGTGGGTTGATGACCTCGGCGTCGAACTTGTGGCCGTCGGCGGTGTAGACGTCACCCGGCAGCAGGTTCTTTGTGTCGCGGCGTTTGAAGGCCTGCAGGGCCTTGAGTTCTTGCGGGCTCCGCCGACCAGTCTCGCGGGCCTCCGGCGACAGCTTGTCTAGGAAGCGGCGGACCTGGTGAATGCTTGGGCGGTCGCCTTCGCATTTCTCGGCATATTCGGCATAGGCCGCTTCGACGCTGGGTTTTGTCGGCCGCTGGTAGCAGCGCAGGAAGGCGGGCGCCCAGGTAGGCACACCCATGTCCGGCTTGCGCCGAGCTGGAGCAAGCGCCGACTCACCGCCGTTGCGGTAGTCGCTCAGCCACCGTTTGAGGGTCCGCTCAGATAGGGTGCGGTCTGCTGTCTTGCGGTCATTTGCTTGCGCAGCCTTGCTGGCCAGGTAGGGGCTCAGTTGCCCATCGCGTGCCAGGCCGACCAGCGTTTCAATGGCTCGCTGCTGGCTGACTATCTTGCTCATACGCTCGATTTCGCGCACGAAAGCAAGGCGCGCGCTCATGACGTCACGCTGATCATCGGTCAAGCGTGACGCAGAAATAGCGTCACGCTTAGGCACTAGGATGGTCTGCGCGGAGGACATCTGCTGAGAGGACGTGCTCTGCTGATCCGCCACCAAGCGGACCAGCAGAGCGGCCTGAGCCTCTTTCGGTAGCGCAGCGAAGCCGTACTCCACGGCCTTCGTCCCGAGACGACGCTGGCCTTCCCATCCCTCACGCTTGGCCAACTTGAGGACGCCGCGTTCCGTGCCCGGCAGCCCTGGCAGGCCAGCCAGCTCGCTGGCAGTGAACCACTTACGCATGGGGAGCCTCGCTTGCTTCAAGCTCAGCGATCAGAGCGGCCCCAAGGTTCAGGGCTGCAGTGCGCAGCCACTCGCGAGCGTCGGTCCATGCGCCGACTTCTACTCCAGAACTCTCGGCCTCTACGCACCTATAGAACTCAGTCGCGTTGCGCAGATCATCTAGTAGTGCCTGAGGGATACGGGTCATGGACGACCTCCCAGCAGGCACCCACGCCGAGCAAGTTCGTAATCGCTGATGGTCGCCATGCCGCGATCATCCGCGCCAGACAAGCCGATCCATTCAGGATTGAACAGATGGTTGATCGCAGGACGCCCTTTGCCTTGAGCAGGAGTGCGCCCCTCGAAGCGGGCGCGATACTCACCTGTGCCAAAGGCCTCGCGAATCACCAGCCAAGTACCTGGCTTCAAGTGCGACGGTCTCATGCTGCACCTCCAATCTGGCGGCGCAGGGCACGTGCCTGGCGTGTTGCCTCTTCGCGGATGCTCTCCACGCGACCGAGTTCGGCCAGCAGAGCATCACGCCCCCAACTGACGCGGCCACCCCTGACCGTGACGATCAGGTCAGACAGTTGATGGCTGCCACAAACCTGCTCCAAGAGCGCGGCCCGGTAAAAAGGCAAGTTGTGGTCGATGCGGGCGGGGCTTGACCAGGCGTCCAGCATCGCCTTGCTGATGTCTTCGCCAGCGAGGTGCGACATCTGCGCGGCAACGTCAATGCGCTCAAGCCCGGTGCTCTTCGCGCCGCTCAGCATTTCGCTGATGATTTCGCTTACCTGGACGCGGAAGTCGCAGGCGCTGACCAGCTGGGGCTGGGGAACATCGAAGTCGATGTTTATGGTGCGGTCGTCTTTTCCGTGACGCATGTTCAAGCCTCCGTTCCGGTTTTACGGTGCGGAACAGGAACGTAACGGCTAGACTGGGCACGCTCGGTACACTGATATTGCATCGTGCTTTCCGCGCGATTAGGGCGCTGCCGTTTTGGGGTGCCGTCGCTGTTCCAACGCTCTGGCCAAAGCTGCTGTGGCTCGACACCGAGAGCAGCAGCGATTGCGCGCTCAATGCGGGGATAGGGGGTTGTTTTTACTGCCCGGATTGCGCGGTCAGTAACAGTCAGTTGCCGAGCCAGCTCGGCTGCCGAGGAACCCCGAATTCGCAGTTGGTACTTGATCCACTCCCAGCGCTGGGCTGGGTCGCGTGGCATGTTGTTGGCGTCCATCTCATGACCATCTTGGCGGGTGGTTGCTTTAGGCCGTCTAACGACCTGTTGCGGATAAACATAGCGAAAGAGATAGGCGCCATCAAGCGAAAAAGCTAGTTCCGATTAGCTTATTTGCTTTGTCCGCATAGCTAAAGAGAAAAACCTTAATGAAATCAGACGATTACGCCGAATCGGAACAAACGGAACCGGCAGAGCCCCGCGTTCCGTTTAGTCCGCTGGCAATCGGAACCAGGATTGAGGAGTTAGCCGCCAGGGTCGGGGGCAAGAGGGAACTAGCAAACCTTTCAGGCATCCATGAGACGCAGCTGTACAAGTACATCAAAGGTGCTAATGCACCCAGCATCTCTGCAGCTGTGGCGCTCGCCGGGGCCGCAGGGGCAAGCCTGGACTGGTTATTACTGGGCAGGTCCTCGCCAGATGCGGCATCGGCCGCTCCGCTAGACGATGAGACGTACGCATTTATTCCGCTTTACGACGCTCGCTGTAGCGCGGGGCACGGTGCGTGGAATGAGCGTGCCAAGGTGCTCACAAACCTGGCGTTTACGCGCTACTCGCTGCGGAAGAAAGGGCTAAAGCCAGATAACCTGGCTTGCCTAAGAAATGATGGTGATTCGATGGTTGGGCTGATCGAGGATGACGATACCGTCATGATTGATCTGAGTCGGGATAGCCTTGAGGGAGAGGGCGTCTACGTCATCCTGCTAGATGACCACCTCTATGCTAAGCGCCTGCAAAGGCAGTTCGATGGGTCGGTCCACATCATCAGCGAGAACAAGGCCTATAACCTGATGGTCGTGCCCAAGGGGCTGACTGACGGCTTACAGATTGTTGGCCGCGTTGTATGGGCTGGCGGCTGGTTGATCTGACGTTCGCGTATCTCCAGGTACAGTGCCAATTGCTCCGCGAAATTTGACGGCTGTCCCCGCAATCGCTTTGCGGGGCTTTGGCACCGATTCTGAAAGGACAGTCTGCTGCAGCCCTTGCCTGCCCTGGCTTCCCCGCCTTCTTCCGGTTTCATCCGGCCTCTTCCGGCTTCACCCGGCCCAGTGCCAAACCTATAACCCCCTCACAGGATGGAGGGGCAAGACCTTTTGGTTCCTTTTGGGGCGTTTGCCAAAAGGGACTCGCCCGAGGGGGCGAAACAAAATCTTGCAGCGCACACCGAGGCGACGCTGAAACACATCCCCACAAGGCGAACACAGTCCGCTTGAAACACCGATTGCGTTATCCTGCGGCCCAACCTGTCCCCTCCCAGGAGCCGTCATGCCGTCGTACCGCACATTGCTGCCCCTCTCCCTGGTCCTGCTCGCCGGCTGCGCCGGACAGACCAAACCCGTGGTCACCCTGGAAGACGCCAGTGACTGCAAGCCACTGAAACTGCACACCGGCCAGGAACTCGTGCTGATCCTGCCGAGCAACCCCACCACCGGCTTCCGCTGGGAACTGCGCAATGCCGCCAACGGCCTGCTGCGCGCCCTCGGCCCCGAGGTCTACAGCAACCCCGAAGACGCCGGCCTGGTCGGCAGCGCCGGCGAATCCACCTGGCGCTTTCGCGTGACCGCCGCCGGCGAGGACAAGCTGGAACTGGCATACCGCCGCCCGTGGGAAGCCGAAGTCGCCCCCGCACAGACCTTCGTCTGCCCTATCGCGGTAAAGTAATGCTGCCGACACCCGGCGCCAAAAGCCGCTCGCGCTGACGCCTTCGGCCTGTCGGCCAGGCACCGCGCTGCGGCACAGTGGGCGCTCATTTCCTCGGGAGGGAAGCCCATGCGCTGGGCACTCTTGGCACTGATCGGCGGTGCCGCCTACCTGTTCGCCGTGACCTTCGACCTGCCCGCCCTGCGCATGCTGTGCAAACCGCTGCCGGTCCTCGCCATGCTCTTCTGGATTCTCGGTACACCTGCAGACGGCTATCGCCGCTGGGTTACCGTCGGCCTGGTGCTGTCGATGCTCGGCGACATCCTGCTGGAATGGCCGATCAACGCCTTCGTGCCTGGCCTGGCCGCCTTCCTGCTTGCGCATCTCGCCTACCTGGCCGCCTACCTGGGCGACACCCGCCGCCTAGCCCCGCTAGGCCTGCTGATCGCAGGTGGCGTGGGCGGCGCCCTGTTCGCCCTGCTCTACAGCCGCGGACTCGGCCCACTGCTGTTGCCGATCGCGCTGTACAGCCTGACCATCAGTGCCATGCTCTGGCGCGCCATCGCTCGCCTCGGCGTGCCGTCGATTGCCAGTGCCAGCCGGGTGTTCGCCGCCCTGGGCGCGCTGCTGTTCGTCAGCTCCGACTCGATGATCGGCATCAACCGCTTCGTCGCCGCCTTCGACGGCTCCTCCTACGCCATCATGCTCACCTACTGGCTCGGCCAGCTCGGCATCGCCGCGTCGGTCACATCCCGTCATATCGCTCTGCCATACTCGGAAGGACAAACCGCTTCCCGGGCCTGACATGCTGCGAATCGCTTCACCGCTGCTACTCCTCTGCTCGGCGCTGGCCAGCGCCGAACCCCTGCGCCTGGCCGGTGACGACTGGTGTCCCTACCTCTGCCCTGGCGACCCGGACAAGCCCGGCTACCTGCTCGAAGCCCTCGGCCAGGTCCTGCCGCAGCCGCCGTTGTTCGAACCCCTGCCCTGGCCGCGCGCCCTGCAGATGGCCCGCGAGGGGCTGGTGGATGGCGTGATCGGCGCCTACAGCGAAGAGTCAGAAGAGCTGCTGATCGGCGAGGAGCCCATCGGCTGGGTGACCATGCGCTTCTACGTGCGCAACGACAACCCCTGGACCTGGCAAGGTCCGACCTCGCTGGGCAACCAGTCCATCGGTCTGGCCCAGGGCTACTCCTACGGCCGGGAGCTGGATGCCTGGCGCGACGAACACCTTTCCAACCATGAGCAGGTTCAGGTGCTCAGCGGCGAGAAAGTCCTCGAACGCAATATCCAGAAGCTGCTGCTGGGACGCATCACGGTGCTGCTCGAAGACAGCCAGATCGTCGAGCATTACCTGCATCGCCACGGCCTGTCGCAGAGCATTCAAGCCGCCGGTGAACTCGCCGATAAACGTCCCATGTACGTCGCCTTGAATCCGCGCCTGGATGGCGTGCAGGATCGCCTGGCCGACCTCGACGAAGGCCTGCGTGAACTGCGTCGCACTGACCAGTGGAAACCCCTGATGCAGGGTTATGGCATCGCCGTTGACTAGTCCCACGAAGGCATGAGAAAAGTCCGGCAGAGCCCTCTGTCATCGGCTATAGATCAATTATAAGAGACTGGGAAAAAGGGGAGCTCCATGCGTGCAGTAGTTCGCTCGATGTTGTTGCTGGGAGCCTGCCTGACTCTCTCGGCCTGTGGCAGCCTGCTGCCCAGCGAACGCGCGGAAGTGCAGTCACCATTCCTGGATTATCAGGATGCACAGAGCCGCTACAACCAGGTCGATCCTGGCAAGACCACCAAGTCGCAGCTCTATGCGCTGGGCTTCGATCCGCTGTCCCAGGGCAACGCCAAGATGCTCTCGTTCATCGACGTGCGCCTGCTCTTCGTGCAACCCAACATCCCCATCGACTACCTGCCTGACGGCCTCGTCACCTGCCTGCAGGCCAAGGACCGCTGCATCGGCTACGCCTTCGACTTCAACAAGACCGACAGCCAGCGCGTCGGCAGTTTCTGGGCCGACATCTTCAACTTCCGCAAGCGCCGCCAGGTGCAGGGCTGGTCGTTCCGCCCGGTGTTCGTGCTGATCGACGACGTGGTGGTGCACAAGACCAGCAATGGCGAGCCGAACATCCGCCGCATGGAAGACAAGAAGAACCCGCTCGGCCCGCTGCAGGGTGCCGGCGAATACTTCTCCGACCAGCTCAAGTGACCCTTATCGGCTGACGCTTGGGCGCACTTCGCGCCTCGGCTACAATGCGCGCCCCGGCAAACCGGGCGCGCCGCGCCCCGTCGCCAGTCCAGCGTAACGAGGCCCATCCAGCGTGAGCGAATCCGATCGCATCTTCGCCCAGCCGCAAGCCCAGGTTCCCGACTTCACCTTCAACGAAGACGTGGTGCGCGTCTTCCCGGACATGATCAAACGATCGGTGCCGGGCTACCCCACCATCGTCGAGAACATCGGCGTGCTCGGCGCGCGCTTCGCCACCCCGAACAGCGTGCTCTACGATCTCGGCTGCTCGCTGGGTGCCGTGACCCAGGCGTTGCGCCGCCACGTGAAGACCGACGGCTGCCGCGTCATCGGCGTCGACAATTCCGCGCCGATGATCGAACGCTGCGGCGAATACCTGCGCGCCCAGGACGCCATGCACCAGGAACTGCTGCCGGTCGAACTGATCGAGGCGGACATCCTCAAACTGGACCTCGAGCCCTGCTCGCTGATCGCGCTGAACTTCACCCTGCAGTTCATCGCCCCCGAACAACGCCTGGAGCTGCTCACCCGCCTGCATGGCGCACTGCTGCCCGGCGGCGCGCTGATCCTCTCGGAGAAGCTGCGCTTCGCCGACGAGCAGGAGCACGAGCTGCTCACCGACCTGCACATCGACTTCAAGCGCGCCAATGGCTACAGCGAACTGGAAATCGCCCAGAAGCGCACCGCCATCGAGAACGTCATGCGCCCCGACACCCTGGAAACCCACCGTGAGCGCCTGCTGGCCGCCGGTTTCTCCAAGGTCGTGCCCTGGTTCCAATGCCTCAACTTCGCATCCCTGATTGCCCTGCCATGATCGAACGCTTCGACCTCGACCGCCTCGGCCTTGAACTGGCCGGCACACCGCTGGAATCCTGGGCGGCCACGCTGCCCGCGCAACTGGCCGCCAAGGTCGACGACGGCCATGGCGACCTGGAACGCTGGCTGGCGGCGGTGGATCGTCTGCCCGAGCTGCAGCCCGCCGCCATCGAACTGCGCGAGCGCTTCAATCTGGAAGGCGCCTGCGACGAGGCCACCCGCAACCAGCTCAAGCTCGCCCTGCAAGGGCTGATCCCATGGCGCAAGGGACCGTTCCACCTGTTCGGCGTGCACATCGATACCGAATGGCGCTCGGACTGGAAATGGGAGCGTGTCTCGCCGCACCTCGACCTGACCGGCAAGCGCGTACTGGATGTCGGCTGCGGCAACGGTTACTACCAGTGGCGCATGCTCGGCGCGGGCGCGCGCAGCGTGGTGGGCGTCGATCCGAACTGGCTGTTCTTCTGCCAGTTCCTCGCCATGAAGCGTTACCTGCCAGACCTACCGACGTGGCACCTGCCCTTCGCCCTGGAAGACCTGCCCGAAAAGCTGGAAGGCTTCGATACCGTGTTCTCCATGGGCGTGCTCTACCATCGCCGCTCGCCCATCGACCACCTGCTCGCGCTCAAGGATTGCCTGCGCAAGGGGGGCGAACTGGTGCTGGAGACCCTGGTGGTGGAAGGCGACGTGAACACCGTGCTGGTGCCCGAGGACCGCTACGCGCAGATGCGCAACGTGTGGTTCCTGCCGTCGGTGCCGGCGTTGGAGCTGTGGCTGCGTCGCGCGGGCTTCACTGACGTGCGCAGCGTGGACATCAGCCGCACCTCGGTGGAAGAACAGCGGGCGACCGAGTGGATGCGCTACCAGTCGCTACCGGATTTCCTCGATCCGGAAGATCACGGCCGCACCATCGAAGGCCTGCCGGCGCCGCTGCGCGCCACGCTGGTGGCACGCAAGCCATAAATCTCGACAGGTTCGCGAGCAAGCTCGATCCTACGAAGAGCAGTGCTCCTTGTAGGACCGAAGGAGGCGACTAGCCCTTGCTCGCGAACCACCCCAATCAGCGATTGGCCGCCGCCACGATCAGCGCCTTCATCTCGGCAACTGCCTGCTTGAAGCCCACGAACAGCGCATGAGCGACGATGGCGTGGCCGATGTTCAGTTCGTTGATCCCGGCAATCGCCGCCACCGGCTCGGCGTTGTGGTAATGCAGGCCGTGGCCGGCGTTGACGATCAGCCCATGGGACAGGCCGAATTCCACGCCATCGCGAATGCGCGCCAGTTCATGGGCTGCTTCGGCCGGGTTGTGCGCGTCGGCGTAACGACCGGTGTGCAGTTCGACGGCCGGCGCACCGATGCGTGCCGAGGCCTCGATCTGAAGCGGGTCCGGGTCGATGAACAGCGACACTTCGCAACCAGCGGCCGCGAGGCGCTGCACCGCTTCGCGGATGCGCGCTTCCTGGCCGGCGACGTCCAGGCCGCCCTCGGTGGTCAGTTCCTGGCGGGTTTCCGGGACCAGGCATACATGGGCCGGACGGATGATCTCGGCGAACTTCATCATCTCCTCGGTCACACCCATCTCGAAGTTCATGCGCGTCTGCAGCACTTCGGCGAGCACGCGCACATCGCGATCCTGGATGTGCCGGCGATCTTCGCGCAGGTGCACGGTGATGCCGTCGGCGCCGGCTTCCTCGGCGTCCAGCGCGGCTTTCACCGGGTCGGGATAACGGGTGCCGCGGGCCTGGCGCAGGGTGGCGACGTGGTCGATGTTCACGCCGAGCAGGATACGGTTGGCTTCAGTCACGGGAGTTGTCCTTGCGATTCATGAAGAGCTCGCGGCTGACCAGCGGTCGGCCGCCAAGATGGGGTGCCAGCGCCTGGCGCATCAGGCGCTTGGCCGCCGCCAGGGCGCCCGGCGCGCTCCAGTCGGCTTCGGCCATGGCCAGCAGGTCGGCGCCGTGGAACAGGCCCGGCTGCAGGCTGCCGACCGGCTCGAGGCCCGAGTCGGGCAACAGGCGATAGAGACCGTCCGGCGCAACGCTCTGGCCGACGATATCGGTGTCCAAGGAAAAACCATAGCCCAGGTCGTCCAACAACCGCCATTCGAAGGAGCGCAGCAACGGCTCCAGCGGATTGCCGGCGGCCAGCAGCGGCAGGGTCGCGAGGTAGTGATCGAACAATGCGGGATGCGGATCCTCCGCCGGCAGCAGGCGGATCATCAGCTCGTTCAGGTACAGGCCGCTGAACAGCGCCTCGCCACTGAGCAGGTTGGGGATGCCGTTGGGTTCCAGGCGCACCACGTTCTTCAGCTCACTGCGTCCGCGGAACTCGACCTCCAGCGGCACGAACGGCCGCGCCAGCGCCCCAGCCTTGCCCCGCGCGCCGCGCAGCACAGCACGCAGACGCCCCAGCGGGGTGAAGAAATCCACCAGCGCGCTGGTTTCCTTGTAGGGACGGCTGTGCAGGACGAAGGCGGCTTGGGCAGTGGAAGCGAGGCTCATGGCGCTACGCCTGGAGTGGAAGTCGGGAGGTGAACGCCCTCAGGCGCCCGGAGGGTGCGCCCCGCAAAAGGTCGCGGGGCGCCGAGGGTCAGAGGTCGCCGTAGCCCAGCGAACGCAGTGCGCGCTCGTCGTCGGACCAGCCGCCTTTCACCTTCACCCAGAGATTGAGCATGACCTTGGAATCGAACAGCACTTCCATGTCCTTGCGCGCGTTCTGGCCGATGCTTTTGATGCGCTCGCCCTTCTCGCCGATGATGATCTTCTTCTGGCCGTCACGCTCGACCAGGATCAGCGCATGGATATGCAGGATAGGACCGTCCTGCTTGAATTCCTCGATCTCCACAGTGACCTGGTACGGCAGCTCGGCGCCCAGCTGGCGCATGATCTTCTCGCGCACCAGCTCGGCAGCGAGGAAACGGCTGCTGCGGTCGGTGATCTGGTCTTCCGGGAAGAAGTGCTCGCTCTCCGGCAGGCGCTCGGCCACCAGGGATTCCAGCACATCGAGATTCTGCCCGTGCTGGGCGGAGATCGGCACGACTTCGGCATTGGGCAGCTGTTCGGCCAGCCACTTCAGGTGCGGCAGCAACTCGCCCTTGTCTTCCATGCGGTCGACCTTGTTCACCGCCAGCAGGACCGGGCAACTCACGTATTTGACCTTGTCGTAGACCATCTGGTCTTCGTCGGTCCAGCGATTGCGATCGACGACGAAGATCACCACGTCGACGTCCTTCAGCGCGGCGCTGGCCGAACGGTTCATGTAGCGGTTGAGGGCCTTGTCGTTGTCCTTGTGCAGGCCGGGGGTGTCGACATACACCGCCTGCACGTCACCCTCGGTCTTGATACCCAACAGGGTGTGGCGGGTGGTCTGCGGCTTGCGCGAGGTGATCGCCAGCTTCTGCCCGAGGATATGGTTGAGCAGGGTCGACTTGCCGACGTTGGGGCGGCCGACGATGGCCACATAGCCGCAACGAACGACTCCTGCTTCATCGTGCTCGGATGGGTCGTGCTGGTCTTGCTCGTGCTCACTCATGGCCATTCTCCACGCCCAGGGCTGCCAGCGCGGCGGCGGCGGCCACCTGCTCGGCGATACGGCGGCTGCCGCCGTGCCCGTGGGTCTTGTCATTCAGCAGGGCCACCTCGCACTCGACGAAGAAGGTGCGGCAGTGCGGCTCGCCCTGGATATCCACCACGTCGTAGCGCGGCAGTTCGCACCCGCGGGACTGCAGGAACTCCTGCAGGCGGGTCTTGGGGTCCTTGTTGGTATCCACCGGGGTCAGCTCACGCAACTGCGGGCCGAGCCAGGCCATGATCCGCTCGCGGGCGGAATCCATGCCGGTGTCCAGATAGATGGCGCCGATCAGCGCCTCCATGGCGTCAGCCAGAATCGACTCACGGCGATACCCGCCGCTCTTCAGCTCGCCCGAGCCCAGTCGCAGGTAATCCCCGATTTCGAAACCGCGGGCCAGCAGGGCCAGCGTCTCGCCTTTCACCAGGCGCGCACGCAAGCGCGACAGCTGGCCTTCACGGGCCTGGGGGAAATGGGTGAACAGGGCTTCGCCAATGACGAAGTTGAGGATGGCGTCACCGAGGAACTCCAGGCGCTCGTTATTGCGCCCGGCGAAACTGCGATGGGTCAGCGCCAGGACCATCAGGTCCTGGTCGCGGAAGGTGTAGCCAAGCTTGCGCTCAAGTCGATCCAGGCTGTTGTTGCTCACGGCACTCGTACACGGAATTCTTTGTCAAATTTGACCACCAGGTCAATGTTCTGCACCAGTGGCTCGCGTTTTTCATACTTCAGGTGGGCAAGGAACTCATTGTTCTCTTGCTTGATATCCAGCGCTTCATCCAGCTTTAGGTCGCGGATGCCGTTAAGCATCAGCGCCCTTTCCATATAAGCGTAGAAGGAATGCACATCACTGACTTCAGCGCTCTTGTCGGTCTCAACGGCTTTGATCGCTTTTTCTACGGCGTAGTAGTCCAGGTAATGCGGAATGACCTTGAACGCGGCGCTGGCAATGAATGCCACGAAGGCAAGCACTACCAGCCAACTCAGCAACGACATCCCCTTCTGCGAACGTGCGTACGTCATATCGACCTCATGTCGGTATCTTTCTTATTTGCCCGCCAACCGCAGCGGGTCCAAGTGAAGCGGGGCTGCCTCGCTCCCCGCGTGCAGCCCCGCCTTTTTTAGCATCGCTCCAACCTTGCCGGCCCGAAGCGTCTCACAAGTTTAGTGAATCACGCCGACTCGCGAGAAATTCGGCAGATTGCGCATCTTCGGATCCGGCCAGCTCATCCAGACTGCGAACGCCTTGCCGACGATATTGCGATCCGGAACCATGCCCAACAGGTCCTTCGGAATCTTCGGATCGTTCCAGTAGCGGCTGTCGTTGGAGTTGTCGCGGTTGTCGCCCATCATGAAGTAGTGCTCGGCCGGCACCTTCCACTGCTTGCCGGGCTCGATGCGGAAGCGGGTCATTTCCTTGCGGATCATGTGCTCCACGGCGCCCAGCTTCTCTCGGTACAGGGTCACACTGCCCAGCGTGCCCGGCTCCTCGCCCACCAGGGACTCGGCCACCAGTTGGTCGTTGATGTACAGGCGCTTGTCGCTGGTGTAGCGAATGGTGTCGCCCGGCACGCCAATGACACGCTTGATGTAGTTGATGTTCGGATCGCTGGGGTAGCGGAAGACCATGACATCGCCGCGCTGCGGGTCACCCACCGGGATCACCTTGGTATCCAGTACCGGAAGGCGGATGCCATAGGCGAACTTGTTCACCAGGATGAAATCGCCCACTTCCAGGGTCGGCTTCATCGAACCCGACGGAATCTGGAACGGTTCCACCAGGAACGAACGCAGCACCAGCACGATGAACAGCACCGGGAAGAACGACTTGCCGTATTCGACCAGCACCGGTTCCTTGTTCAGCTTCTCCAGCACCGCCGGATCGGCTTCGCTGACGGAGCCTTCATAGGCGGAAATGGCCGCCCGGCGACGCGGTGCGAACAGCACCAGGTCCACCAGGGCAAGAACGCCGCACACTGCGACGGCAATCACCAGCAACAGCGGGAAATTCAGGGTCATAGGGTTCAACTGTCCACTTTGAGCACAGCGAGGAAGGCTTCCTGCGGAATCTCCACGCTACCGACCTGCTTCATCCTTTTCTTACCGGCCTTCTGCTTTTCCAGCAGCTTGCGCTTACGACTCACGTCACCACCGTAGCATTTGGCCAGCACGTTCTTCCTGAGCGCCTTGACCGTCGAGCGGGCGATGATCTGCCCGCCGATGGCCGCCTGGATCGCGACGTCGAACATCTGCCGCGGAATCAATTCCTTCATCTTCTCCACCAGCTGACGGCCCTTGTACGGGGCATTGTCGCGGTGGACGATCAGGGCAAGGGCGTCGACCTTCTCGCCGTTGATCAGTACATCGAGACGAACCAGGTTGGCCGGCTCGAAGCGATCGAAGCTGTAGTCCAGCGAAGCATAGCCACGGCTGGTGGACTTCAGGCGGTCGAAGAAGTCCAGCACCACTTCGTTCATCGGCAGGTCATAGATCACCTGGACCTGGCCGCTGAGGAAGTGCATGTCACGCTGGACACCGCGCTTCTCGATGCACAGGGTAATGACGTTGCCCAGGTGCTCCTGAGGCACAAGAATCGTCGCGCGGCAAATCGGCTCACGCATCTCGTCGATGGAGGAAAGATCGGGCAGCTTGG
This sequence comes from Pseudomonas sp. AU12215, assembly GCF_001675465.2. Lineage (NCBI taxonomy): Bacteria > Pseudomonadati > Pseudomonadota > Gammaproteobacteria > Pseudomonadales > Pseudomonadaceae > Pseudomonas > Pseudomonas sp. AU12215. The sequence continues at coordinate 31,580 of NZ_MACM02000009.1, read as the reverse complement.
ATGGGTTGTCGACATAGAGGATGTCGCCATTCTTCTGCACGATCTCGAAGATCACGGTCGGCGCGGTGGTGATCAGGTCCAGGTCGTATTCGCGCTCCAGGCGCTCCTGGATGATCTCCATGTGCAGCATGCCGAGGAAGCCGATGCGGAAGCCGAAGCCCAGGGCCTCGGAGCTTTCCGGCTCGTACTGCAGGGCGGCATCGTTCAGGGTCAGCTTCTGCAACGCTTCGCGGAAGTCCTCGAAGTCATCGGAGCTGACCGGGAACAGGCCGGCGTAGACCTGCGGCTTGATGCGCTTGAAGCCTGGCAGCACGTCCACATCGGGTGTGTTGTTCAGAGTCAGGGTGTCGCCCACCGGGGCACCGAGGATGTCCTTGATGCCGGCGATGATGAAGCCTACTTCACCAGCCTTGAGGTCCGGGGTCTCGGTGTGCTTGGGGGTGAACACGCCGACGCTGTCCACCTGGTGGACCTTGCCGGTGGACTTCACCAGGATCTTGTCGCCCTTCTTGACGCGGCCGTGCTTCACGCGCACCAGCGAGACCACGCCCAGGTAATTGTCGAACCAGGAGTCGATGATCAGTGCCTGTAGCGGCGCATCAATCTCGCCTTCGGGCGCAGGAATGGCAGTGACCAGGCGCTCCAGCACATCTTCCACGCCCATGCCGCTCTTGGCCGAACAGGCCACGGCGTCGGTGGCGTCGATGCCGATGATGCTTTCGATCTCGTCCTTCACGCGGTCCGGGTCAGCCTGCGGCAGGTCCATCTTGTTCAGCACGGGCATGACTTCCAGCCCCTGCTCGATGGCGGTGTAGCAGTTGGCGACCGACTGCGCTTCCACGCCCTGGCCTGCGTCCACCACCAGCAGCGCGCCTTCGCAGGCGGCCAGCGAGCGGCTGACTTCGTAAGTGAAGTCGACGTGGCCGGGGGTATCGATGAAGTTCAGCTGGTAGGTCTTGCCATCCTTCGCCTTGTAGTGAAGGGTGACGCTGTGCGCTTTGATGGTGATGCCGCGCTCACGCTCCAGGTCCATGGAGTCCAGCACCTGGGCCTCCATCTCGCGGTCGGACAGGCCGCCGCACATCTGTATGAAGCGGTCTGCCAGCGTCGACTTGCCATGGTCGATGTGGGCGATGATGGAGAAATTGCGGATATGACTAAGGTCACTCACGGCTGAACACACTCGGAAGGCTGAAGGCGGCGGTCCGCCGAAAAATAGCCGGGAAGTTTACCTGAATACAGCCAGGGGCGTCACGCCGAGCCGGACGGTCAGGCATGAAAAAGGGCGGTCGAAACCGCCCTTTTCTGGTGCGCCGGCCTTACTCGGTCAGCTTGAACGTGATGAAGCTCGCACGCCCCTGGCGCAGCACGCGCATGGAAATCGAACGATCCTTCGGCAACGCCTTGGCGATTTCGCTGAAGGTTTTCGAGGAATCCACTGCGCGGTTGTTCAGGTGTGTGATGACATCTCCCGGACGCAGGCCGATCATGGCCGCCGGACCGCCCTGCACTTCCTTGATGACCACGCCGCCCTTGATATCCAGGGACTTGCGCTGCTCAGAGGTCAGTTCCGCCACGGTCACGCCCATGCGGTTGCTGCTGCGCTCGGCACCTTTGCCTTCGACGGCGGCGATTGCGTCGTCATCCTCGGGCAAGCTGCCAATGGTCAGACTCAGGGTCTGGCGCTTGTTGTCACGAATGACCTCCAGGGACGCCTTGTCGCCCGGCTTCATGTTGCCCACCAGGTGCGGCAGGTCGGCGGACTCATTGATGGTCTGGCCATTCAGGCTCAGGATCACGTCACCCACCTGCAGGCCGCCCTTGGCTGCCGGACCATCTTCCACCAGCTGCGCGACCAGCGCGCCGGCCGGCTTGTCGAGGCCGAAGGACTCGGCCAGATCCTTGTTCACTTCCTGGATCACCACACCCAGCCAGCCGCGATTGACCTTGCCGCCAGCCTTGAGCTGATCGGCGACGTTCAGCGCCACATCGATAGGGATCGCGAACGAAAGCCCCATGAAGCCACCGGAGCGAGTGAAAATCTGCGAGTTGATGCCTACCACTTCACCCTGCAGGTTCAGCAGCGGGCCACCGGAGTTACCCGGGTTGATCGCCACGTCGGTCTGGATGAACGGCACATAGTTCTCGTTCGGCAGGCTGCGGCCCTTGGCACTGACGATGCCGGCCGTCACCGAGTGATCGAAGCCGAACGGCGAGCCGATGGCCAGCACCCACTCGCCGACCTTCAGCTTGTCGGAATCGCCCAGCTTGAGCGTCGGCAGGCCCTTGGCGTCGATCTTCAGCACGGCCACGTCGCTGCGCGGATCGGCACCGACCAGCTTGGCCTTGTGCTCGCTGCGATCGGACAGGCGCACGAGAATCTCGTCGGCGTCGGCGACCACATGGTTGTTGGTCAGGATGTAGCCATCATCGGAAATGATGAAGCCCGAACCCAGGGACTGAGCCTCGCGCTGCTGGCCACGGGGAGCCTGCCCCTGACCGCCCTGGCCACGAGGAATGCTGCGCTCGAAGAATTCGCGCAGGCCCGGCGGCAGGCCGTCGAGGTCCGGAATGCCCATCTGTGCGCTGGAGCGATCAGGAAGCTTCTGGGTGGTACTGATGTTGACCACCGCCGGCGAGGCTTTCTCGACCAGCGGCGTAAAATCCGGTAGTTCAGCTCGCGCGGTAACCGACAGGCTAAGGGCCAGCAAGGCGACCAGCGCAGCCATGCTGCGTTTCAGGGTTTGCATTGACTACAGCTCCCGTGATGTTGATTGGGAAGATCACTAAATTGGGCCGGGCGGCCCACCGACCAGCGCACGCAGCACAACCGGTTGCATCGCCGGATCATCCGTATGGCGTCGCGTGTAGTGACGCACCAGCAGCCAGGCCAGCAGGAAACCCGCCAGCCCGGCCACGATGATGAGAGGCTCCCCCAGATCGAGGCCCGCCGCCAGGAGCGCCAGCGTGAACAGCCCGATCAGAGGAGACAGATAGAAAAGCAGGGCACTCTTGAGCAGCAGGCCTTCATCCATACCCAGCACGACTTCGTCGCCGGGCGCCAGCGCCAATGAAGACATGACCCGCATTGCGCCGCGCCGACGCACAACACCCAACTGACGCAAGAGTCCCTGGCCGCAACCAGCACTGACCGAGCACCCCGAGCAGGTGGAGTGGCGCAGCGTTTCGACCTGGACGGATCCAGAATCGACCGCAATCACCCTCCCCCGCTCTTGGATCACTGTGGCTGGGCTCCAGTTGGCCGCATGGACAACGCCACGCGCTCGGCCGTGCCACTGGGGATTTCACCGACCACGGTCACCATGGTGCCGCCATCGTCACCGGCGTACCGCCTCGACACCACCGTGGTCGGGCCCAGCTGGGTGCGGGCATCGTCGACCTTGGCGCCGTGCAGCGGTTCAAGAAACACCGAGAAGCGCGCCAGCCCATCGCCATAGGCGAGACACAGGACCTGGTCATTGGAGACCGGGCTGCGCTCCTGCAGCGTGCTATTCAGGGTAAAGCCCGGCGGCACCCATTCCGAATGCCAGGTGGTCTTCACTTCAGCGACCTTGGTTTCCTTCACCGGCTTGCAGGCCGCGCTCGGCTGGAGCGCTCCGTCGTCCGGCGCCTCCATGTCGATACGGGTGAACTGCAGGCGCTCGATGATCTGGCCCTTGTCGTTGAGCAGCAGGGACTTGAGCGGCAGCCCTGTTTCCTTGTCCAGGTGCAACTCGAACCCGTAGCGATGCTGATCTCGCGGAATGACCGCCAGCACCACCGCCGGGCGGTCGGCGATACGCGACTCGCCGGCGACGCGAACATCATAGTAAGCGGACAGATCCGTCGGATTGAGCTTGCGGGCCGGCCACAGCTCGCCGGTCGACACCTGTCCGGACATGCCGCCACCTACACACTGGGTGGCACCATCGACACGCACCACTTCCTGGCGCGGCCCATCGACCTGGACAAGATGCTCGCGAACCGAGCCATCACTCTCCACCCGATGCCAGACATCGTGGGTGGTGAAGGCTCCACTGCGTTCGTAGATGAATGTACCCTGGAAGTTCTGTTGCTGATCAGCCTCGGAAAGGCGCTTGATCCAGTCCAACGCATCAGCGGCCTGGACTGGCAATGCCAGCAGACCGCCGAGGAAGAACAACAGTGCTGTCGTAGCGCGCATGTCGCTCCTTAAGGTCGCAAATCAGCGGCTTTCCAGGCTCGCGGCGCGTGCGTAGGGCAGGGCGCTGTCGGTGCCGCTGACGGCGGACTGCTGCGCATGCTGACGCAGGTAACCCGGAAGACGCTGCTCGTGCCAGGTGGTCTGCCCGCCCTGGGCATTGGTGATCACCTGCGGCGCCTCGTCCTGAGTGTAGCCTGCCAGTACCGCCGGGCCTTGCACTTGCGGCAGGGCAATCTGCGGAGTGGCGCCTTGCTGGGCAAGGCCGTTGGCAACACTGTCATCCTGGTGGTACATGCGCACACCGGCCAGCACAGCCAGGGTCACCGAGGCGGCGACTGCCAGGCGGCCGACATTGCGCCAGGGATTACGACTGCGCGGGGCCGGCACGGCCTCGTCGGCCAATGCGGCGGATACGGCAGCCGCAATGTCCAGCTTGGGCATGGCCGGCTCGCGGTGCATCACCGCACGGGCCAGTTGGTAACGGGACCAGGTGGCCCGCAATTCGGCGTCCTCGCCGCAGGCTGCAAGCACACGCCGCAGCTCCAGCTCATCCGCTTCGTTATCCATAACAGCGGACAGCGATTCCTGCAGGGCTTCACGACTCATAGCGGTACCTCTCTTGGCTTCTGCCGCTGTATCAGACTTCATCATGCAACAAAGGCTGCAAAGCTTTGTCGATCGCTTCCCGCGCACGGAAGATCCGTGAGCGGACGGTTCCCACCGGACACTGCATCACGGTGGCGATATCTTCGTAACTCAGGCCTTCGAACTCGCGCAGGGTCAACGCCGTGCGCAGATCATCGGGCAACTGCTGGATGGTGCGATGGACCGTTTCCTCGATCTCATCCCGCAGCATGGCTCTTTCCGGCGACTCGATGTCCTTCAGGGCGTGATCGCCATCGAAGAACTCCGCGTCCTCTGCCGTGACATCGCTGTCCGGCGGCCGCCGACCGCGCGCAACCAGATGGTTCTTCGCGGTGTTGATGGCGATACGGTACAGCCAGGTATAAAAGGCACTGTCACCGCGGAAGTTACCCAAGGCGCGATACGCCTTGATGAATGCTTCCTGCGCGACGTCCTGGGCTTCCTGGGCGTCGTGCACGAATCGCACGATCAGCCCCAGAATCTTGTGCTGGTACTTCAGCACCAGCAGGTCGAATGCCCGTTTATCTCCGCGCTGTACCCGTTCAACCAGTTGCTGATCCGTTTCCTGGGTTAGCATGAATGCTCCTCTGAAAACCTGGAGGAGCTTCGAGCACCCTGGTGAATCGTCCTGCCAAGATAGACTCGGGTCTTTTGCAAAAGTTCTCCCCTCCAAGCATACGCCGCACAGTTTTTTCACATTGGCGGCAACCGGACCCCGACATGCGTCCGGAGCCCGTCAAATTCAACTGTACCGGGCGGAACACCCGCTCCCCTTCCGCGCAATGTCAATCTGCGCGCAAAGCTGATTGGGTATTCCGCGTTCGAACCGGAACGCCTGAAAAAGTTCCGGTGAATTGCTGTGATCCTGCAATGACCCCGACGCCGCCTCTGACGTCCGCCAGGCTGGCTTCAGCGGTGAGGAATGCCTCCGACCCTGCGACTGCCGCCCACCGCACGCGCATTCGGTGTCATCGGTTCGCCAGTATTGTGCCGTGGCCCCCTTCTATATACTAGGGCGCCATTTTGTGGAGCCGGGTATGAGTCAGCATTTCCAGCACGATGTCCTAGTGATCGGCAGCGGGGCCGCCGGCCTGACGCTGGCTTTGACGCTGCCCTCGCACCTGAAGATCGCCGTACTGAGCAAGGGCGAGCTTTCTCAGGGTTCCACCTTCTGGGCCCAGGGCGGCGTCGCTGCCGTGCTGGATGACACCGATACTGTGGAGTCCCATGTCGAGGACACCCTGGTCGCTGGCGCCGGCCTGTGCCGCGAAGACGCGGTAAAGTTCACCGTCGAGCATAGCCGCGAAGCCATCCAGTGGCTGATCGAGCAGGGCGTACCCTTCACCCGCGACCATGAGCCGGGGCGCGAGGATGGCGGCTTCGAATTTCACCTGACGCGAGAGGGCGGCCACAGCCACCGTCGCATTATCCATGCCGCCGACGCCACCGGTGCGGCGATCTTCAATACGCTGCTGGAGCAGGCGCGCCAGCGGCCGAATATCGAACTGCTGTCGCAGCGGGTCGCCGTCGACCTGATCACCGAGCGAAAACTGGGGATGAACGGCCAGCGCTGCCTGGGGGCCTACGTGCTGGATCGCGCCACCGGCGAAGTCGACACCTTCAGCGCGCGCTTCACCGTCCTTGCCTCCGGCGGCGCCAGCAAGGTCTATCTCTATACCAGCAACCCGGACGGCAATTCCGGCGACGGCATCGCCATGGCCTGGCGCGCCGGCTGCCGGGTCGGCAACCTGGAGTTCAACCAGTTCCACCCGACCTGCCTGTACCACCCGCAGGCCAAGAGTTTCCTGATCACCGAGGCGTTGCGTGGCGAAGGCGCCCTGCTCCGCCTGCCCAACGGCGAACGCTTCATGCCGCGCTTCCATGCCCTGGGCGAACTCGCCCCGCGCGACGTGGTGGCCCGCGCCATCGACCATGAGATGAAGCGCCTGGGTATCGACTACGTCTATCTGGACATCAGCCACAAGCCGGCCGAGTTCATTCGCGAGCACTTCCCCACCGTCTACGAACGCTGCCTGGACTTCGGCATCGACATCACCCGCGAGCCCATCCCGGTCGTACCGGCGGCGCACTACACCTGCGGCGGCGTACTGGTGGACGAGCATGGCCATACCGATGTGCCGAACCTCTACGCCATCGGCGAAACCACCTTTACCGGCCTGCACGGCGCCAACCGCATGGCCAGCAACTCGCTGCTGGAGTGCTTCGTCTACGCCCGTTCCGCCGCCGCCGACATCCTCGCCAAGCTGCCCAAGGAGCAGGCCCCTGTCGCGCTGCCCTGCTGGGACGCCAGCCAGGTGACCGACTCGGACGAAGACGTGATCATCGCGCACAACTGGGACGAACTGCGGCGCTTCATGTGGGACTACGTGGGCATCGTGCGCACCAACAAGCGCCTGGCCCGCGCCCAGCACCGCGTGCGCCTGCTGCTGGACGAGATCGACGAGTTCTACTCCAACTACAAGGTCAGCCGCGACCTGATCGAACTGCGCAACCTGGCCCAGGTGGCCGAGCTGATCATCCTCTCCGCCATGCAGCGCCGCGAGAGCCGCGGTCTGCACTACACACTGGACTATCCGGACCTGCTGCCCGAGGCCCGCGACACTATCCTTGCGCCGTCCACCTATTGCGGCTGAACCTCAGCCGCACCCGCAGACGCCGGTGCAACTCCGGCGCCAGGGCATCGGCGGGGACGCAGACGCTGCGCGCCAGCCAATCGCCAGGGCGGCGGAAACGCAGGACGATCAACCTGGGCAGCGCCAGGCTGTCCGGCATCAGCTGCACCGGCTGAAAGCCGTCCCGCTCGCTCCACAGCTGCCAGCCCTCGGCGTTGTGGCGCAGCGCACGCACCGAATCCGGCGCGCGCAATAGAATCTGCCGCGGCACCACCCAGCAGGCATGCAGCAGGCCGAGACTCAGGCCGAGCGTTTTCCAGTGAAGGGGAATGTCCGCGAGCAGCAGCGCCAGGACGGCACCGAACTGCGCGGCGAGATAGGCCGCCAGCAAACCGATGGACGGTTGCCAGCGGCACTCGAAGGGGTCACTTCGGCTGGACACGGTCCAGGATCATGCGAACGATGATGCGCAGGTCGGCATCTTCCGCTTCGCCGCGCTGCATGAACCAGCCGAACATGTCCTGGTCCTCACACTCCAGCAGCTTGCGGAAGCGCGCCTGATCATCGGCGGGCAGGCCCGGGTAGACTTCCTGGACAAAGGGCACCAGCAGGACGTCCAGTTCCAGCATGCCGCGGCGGCTGTGCCAGAAAAGGCGTTTGAGTTCGGTTTCGTCGGTCATCTGCGGGCACCTCGATTAACAGCGGGCGAATACGTGTTGTCGCTCGCGAAGTCGACGGACGGCGCGAGCCGAGCGGCATTATACGCATGCTCGACTCCCCCGGCACCCGCTGACAAGGCGGGGCCTGAGCTCTATCATGAGGCCCCTAACTTTCTTCCAGCGAATCGTGATGACCGACTCTGCTTTCTACACCGAACTCAATCACGAAGGGATTCTCGCCGTCCGTGGCGCGGACGCCGCCAAATTCCTCCAGGGCCAGCTGACCTGCAACCTCAATTACCTCAACGCCGAGTACTCCAGCCTCGGCGCCCGTTGTACGCCCAAGGGCCGGATGACCTCCAGTTTCCGCATCCTCGCCGAGGGCGAAGGCTTCCTGCTGGCCATGGCCAGGGACCTGCTGGACAGCCAACTGGCGGACCTGAAGAAGTACGCCGTGTTCTCCAAGGCCACCCTCTCCGATGACAGCAGCCAGTGGGCGCGCTTCGGCCTGAGCGCTGCGGACGCCGTTCTGGCCGAACTGAAGCTGCCGCTCTCCGGTGAAGCCGACCAGGTAGCGCGGGCCGACGGCCTGATCGCCATCGGCCTCGGCCAGGGCCGCGTCGAACTCTGGGTGCCGGCCGAGCGTGCCGCTGCCATTGCCGAGCTGCTGCAGGCACACCTGCCCCACGCCGAACTCAACGACTGGCTGCTCGGCCAGGTGCGTGCCGGCGTCGGCCAGGTGTTCGGCGCCACCCGCGAACTGTTCATCCCGCAGATGATCAACCTGCAGGCCGTGGGCGGCGTGAGCTTCAAGAAGGGCTGCTACACCGGCCAGGAAATCGTTGCGCGCATGCAGTACCTGGGCCGCCTCAAGCGCCGCCTGCACCGTCTGAAACTCAACAGCGGCGAACTGCCGGAGCCGGGCCGCGAGCTGTTCTCGCCGGTGCACTCCACCAGCGTCGGCGAGGTGGTACTGGCCGCCCGCGCGGCCGATGGCGTAGAGCTGCTCGCCGTGCTGCAGGACGACGCCGCTGCCGACGGCAATGTGCGTCTGGGTGAAGACCAACCGCTGCACCTGCTGGATATGCCTTACGTTCTGGACAGCGACCGCGAGATCCAGCGCTGAATTCCGTGCCGGGCGGGGAGCCCGGCTTTCCCTGAAGGACACTTCATGAGCAAGCTTGCCGAAAAAGTACAACAGGAACTGCTACGGGCCATCGACAACGATGAGCTGGTGCTGCCGACGCTGCCCGAAGTCGCCCTGCGCGTGCGCGAAGCGGCCGAAGACCCGGACATCAGCATCCAGGATCTGGCCAAGGTGATCGGCAACGACGCCGCCCTGACCGCCCGCATCATCAAGGTGGTGAACAGCCCGCTGCTGCGCACCAACAAGGAAATCAACGATCTGCAGATGGCGATCAGCCGACTGGGGATCAACTACACCTGCAACCTGGCCACCGGCCTGGCCATGGAGCAGATGTTCCAGGCCACCTCCGACGTGGTAGACCGCAAGATGCGCGAGGTATGGACCAAGAGCACCGAGATCGCTGGCATCTGCCACGCCCTGTGCCGCCACTACACTCGCCTCGCGCCGGACCAGGCAACCCTCGCCGGCCTGGTGCACCAGATCGGCGTGCTGCCGATCCTCACCTACGCCGAGGAGCACAGCGAGCTGCTGGCCGACTCCATCAGCCTCAACCACGTGATCGAGCGCATCCACCCGATCATCGGCGACCGCATCCTCAAGGCCTGGGACTTCCCGGCGCCGATCGCCGCCGTGCCGGGCCAGCACCTGGACTTCAGCCGCGACTCGGCCAAGGTCGATTACGTCGACATCGTCCAGGTCGCCACCCTGCAAAGCTACCTCGGCAGCCAGCATCCCTACACCGAGCTGGACTGGGCAATCATCCCGGCGTTCGCCAAGCTGGGCCTGGACCCGAAGGCAGACGTGAAGGAGGACGAAGACCTCTCCGCCGCCATGGAAGCGGCCATGAGCATGTTGCAATAACGGCATTGAGCTTGGCAGGGCTGCTCCTGCCCAGCGCTGAAACCCGCCCTTGCCGGCGGGTTTCGTGTTTCTGGCTCAGGCGTTTTCCGCCGGGAAGGTCACCCGCACCAGCAGCCCGCCCAGCTCGCCCTGGCCCAACTCGATGCGGGCACGATGCGCGCTGCAGATCTCGCCGACGATGGCCAGGCCCAGGCCGGTGCCCTGCTGGCGGCGGCGGTAGAAGCGGCGGAAGACCTTGTCGTGCTCTTCCGGCGGGATGCCGGGACCATCGTCCTCGACCTCCAGTTCTGCCGGCGAACGCACGCGGATGATCACGTTGCCATCTGCCGGAGCGTGGGCGATGGCGTTATCCACCAGGTTGCTGAGCAGTTCGTTGAGCAGCGTCGGGTCGCCCTTCACCCAGGCCGGTTCATCCGCTTCCAGCGCCAGCGCCACGCCGCGCGAATAAGCCAGGGGCGCCAGCGCCAGGCCGAGTTCGCGGGCCAGTTGGCCCAGTTCGATGCGTTCCCCTGCTCCTTCGGCAATGGCGCGGGCACCACTTTCGACGCGAGCCAGCGACAGCAGCTGATTGGCCAGCCCGGTCACCCGGTCGGTGTTCTGCACGGCCTCGACCAGCGTCGTGCGCCATTGCTGCGGGTTCTCCTCGCGCAGGCCCAGCTCCAACCGCGCCTTGAGCGCGGCCAGTGGCGTACGCAGTTCGTGGGACGCCTCGGCGATGAACTGCGACTGCCGGTCGAACAGCCCGCGCAGACGCACGGTGAAGTGGTTGAGCGCCGCCACCAATGGGCGCAGTTCCTTCTGCACACGGACTTCCGGCAGCGGGCGCAGGTCGTCCGGCTGGCGTTCCTCCACCGCTTCGCGCAGGCGATCCAGGGGGCGAAGGCCGGCGCTCACCGCGTACCAGACCATCATCAGCGCGGCGATGGCCGACAGCGCCAGGTTGAGCAAGGTGTCGGTGAGCAGGTTGCGCGCCAGCCGCTCCCGCGCGCCCATGGTTTCGGCGACGCGGATTTCCGCCATGCCGTTGACCGTCGGCTGGCTCACCGGCTGCAACAGGCTGACCACCCGCACGCCCTGCCCTTCGTAGGTGGCGTCATAGAACTTGGCCAGCGCCGGGTAATCGTCGGTGCGCGGGGTGGTCGGCAGCGGTGCCGGCAGGTTCTCGTAGCCGGAGATCATTTTCCCCTGGGGGTCGATCACCTGGTAGAAGATCCGCCCGGCGCTGTCGTACTCGAAGCTGTCCAGCGCCACGTAGGGCACGTTGGCGCGCAGGGTGCCGTCGCTGGCGTAGAGGCCATCGGCAATGTCCCGCGCCGACGCCAGCAGGGTGCGGTCATAGGCGATGTCGGCCGCATGCCGGGCGCGCCAGTAAGTGGCCGCGCTGCCGATCAGCAGCAGCACCAGCAGCAGGCCGCCAAGGCGCCAGAGCAGCCGCCCGCGCAGGCTGCCCGTGCCGGGAAAGCGCCAGCGCCGTTCAGCCATCCTGGGCTTCCAGCAGGTAGCCCAGGCCACGGAAGGTGACGATACGCACCGAGCTGCCCTCGAGCTTCTTGCGCAGGCGATGCACGTAGATCTCGATGGCATCGGCGCTGGCATCCTGGTCCAGGCCGAACACCTGCGCCGCCAGTTGTTCCTTGCTCATCACCCGCCCCGGTCGCGCGATCAGCGCCTCCAGCACGGCCTGCTCGCGGGAAGTGAGGTTCATCGCCTGCTCGGCGAGAGTGAAGCGCCGCGCGCCAAGGTCGTAGACCAGTTCGCCGCAGCGCTGCTGCTGTTCACCGCCGAGCACACTGCGGCGCAGCAGGGCCTTCACCCGCGCTTCCAGCTCGGTGAGTTCGAAGGGTTTGGCCAGGTAATCGTCGGCGCCCAGGTTCAGGCCGTGCACACGGTCACGCACCTCGCCACGGGCGGTAAGCATCAGCACGGGTAGCGTCTTGCCGCGCTCGCGCAGGCGCGCCAGCACCTGGAAACCGTCCAGCCGCGGCAGGCCGACATCGAGGATGGCCAGGGCGTAGTCCTCGCTGGCCAGGGCCAGGTCGGCGGCCACGCCGTCCTGCAGCAGGTCCACCGTCCAACCCGCGCCCTTGAGCGCCTGGGCGACGCTCTCGCCAAGCTGCGGATGGTCTTCAACCAAGAGGATTCGCACGTGGGACTACCCCTTCGGACTACAGGTTCGGGCCGGCAGTTTACCCATCCGCGAGCCGCTGTGAATGGGGGAAATTCGCTGAAATCACTGTGAAAGGAGACTGAAAGCCTGGCGAAAGCTTAGCCCGTTAGCATCGCCGACGAGCCGCCTCCCAACCCCGTTCTTTTCAGCGCCGACTGCCCAGGCGCAACGGCGGGAGCAGCGGACTCGACGACGGCAAAGACCGTCAACAGAGCGGAAGGCGGCGTGGTGCCCTTTCGCGACAACAACAAGAACGGAGACCACAGATGCCCACCGCCCAGCCTTTGGCTGCACCGGCTTTTGCCAAGCCCAACTCCCGCTGTCTGACACCCGCCCTGCTGGCTTTCGCCGGGGTCGCGCCGCTGTGCGATGCCGCCGGCTTTGTCGAAGACAGCAGCGCCACGCTCAGCACCCAGAACATCTATTTCAACCGCGATTTTCGCGACGGCGCCGGCCAGTCCAAGCGCGAAGAATGGGCGCAGGGTTTCATCCTCGACTTCCAGTCCGGCTACACCCCCGGCACCATCGGCGTCGGCCTCGACGCCATGGGCATGCTCGGCCTGAAGCTCGACTCCTCGCCGGACCGCACCGGCACCGGCCTGCTGCCCACCCATGACGACGGCCGCGCCGCCGACGAATACAGCAAGCTGGGTCTGACCGCCAAGTTCAAGGCCTCCGAGACCGAGCTGAAGATCGGCAGCCTGATTCCCGACCTGCCCACCCTGCAGCCCAACGACAGCCGCCTGTTCCCGCAGACCTTCGAGGGCGGCCTGCTCAACTCCACCGACCTGCCGGGCCTGAACTTCACCGGCGGGCGTCTGGAGAAAGTGAAGGACCGCGACTCCACCGACTACACCGACCTTGCGCTGAACAACAAGAACCGCCGCTTCTCCGGCGGCAGCGCCGAAGGCAAGCACTACGACCTGGCCGGCGGCGACTACAAGTTCACCGACCACCTCACCGGCCGCTACCACTACGCGCAGCTGGACGAGGTCTACCGCCAGCACTTCGTCGGCCTGCTCGCCGCCTATCCGCTGGGCCCAGGCAAGTTCAGCGCGGATGTGCGCCTGGCCATCAGCGACGACCAGGGCGAGGCGCGCGGCGGCGAAATCGACAACCGCGCCTTCAACGGCATGCTCGGCTACGCCCTGGGTGCCAACAAGTTCAGCCTCGGCTGGCAGCAGATGAGCGGCGATAGCGCCTTCCCCTACGTCGATGGCAGCAACCCCTATCTCGTCAACTTCGTCCAGGTCGGCGACTTCGCCGAGACCGACGAGCGCTCCTGGCAAGTGCGCCACGACTACGACTTCGCCGGCCTCGGCATCCCCGGCCTGACCCTGATGAATCGCTACATCAGCGGCGACAATGCCAAAATCAACGGCATGGACGGTCACGGCAAGGAATGGGAGCGCAACACCGACATCAAGTACGTGATCCAGAGCGGCCCGCTCAAGGACGTGGCAGTGCGCGTGCGCAACGCCACCTACCGTTCGAGCTTCGCGCGGGACGCCGACGAGACGCGTATCTACCTCAGCTACTCCCTGGCGATCTGGTAAACCGACAACAACAAGAGAGGCATCGCACCATGTCCACCGTCCTGCGCAACCTGACCCTGGCCGGCGCCACCCTGCTCGCGGCCAGCCAACTGATGGCCGAGCCCAAGCGCCCGGAATGCATCGCCCCGGCCTCTCCCGGCGGCGGCTTCGACCTCACCTGCAAGCTGGCGCAGAGCGCCCTGGTGGACGAGAAGCTGCTGACCAAGCCGATGCGTGTCACCTACATGCCCGGCGGTGTCGGCGCCGTGGCCTACAACGCGGTGGTCGCCCAGCGTCCGGCCGACGGCAACACCATCACCGCCTTCTCCAGCGGCTCGTTGCTGAACCTGGCCCAGGGCAAGTTCGGCCGCTTCGACGAAAACGCCGTGAAATGGCTGGCCGCCGTGGGCACCAGCTACGGCGCCATCGCCGTGCCCAGCGACTCGCCGTACAAGAACCTCGGCGACCTGGTCGCTGCGCTCAAGGCCGACCCGGGCAAGGTAGTGATCGGCTCCGGCGGCACCGTCGGCAGCCAGGACTGGATGCAGACCGCGCTGATCGCCAAGGCCGCCGGCATCGATCCGAAGCAGCTGCGTTACGTCGCCCTGGAGGGCGGCGGCGAGATCGCCACGGCGCTGCTGGGCGGGCATATCCAGGTGGGCAGCACGGATATCTCCGACTCCATGCCGCACATCCGCGCCGGCAAGATGCGCATCCTCGCGGTGTTCGCCGAGGAGCGCCTGAAGGATGAAGGCATGGCCGACATCCCCACCGCCAAGGAGCAGGGCTTCGACATCGTCTGGCCGGTGGTGCGCGGTTTCTACGTCGGGCCGAAGGTGAGCGATGAGGACTACCAGTTCTGGAAGGCCTCCTTCGACAAGCTGCTGGCTTCCGAGGACTTCGCCAAGCTGCGCGACCAGCGCGAGCTGTTCCCCTTCGCCATGACCGGCCCGGAGCTGGACGCCTACGTGAAGCAGCAGGTCGCCCAGTACAAGCAGCTGGCCCGCGAGTTCGGCCTCATCCAGTAACGCCCCGTGCGGCGCCGCCTTCAACGAAGGCGGCGCCAGGAGACTCCCCATGTCCCGTACCAGCCTCTTCCAGCGGCTGTTCGCCGGCGCCTGGCTGTTCGCCTGCGTCGCCTTCGCCCTGATCGCCTGGCAACTGCAGGCGCCCTTCTCCTACGAACCGGTCGGCCCGCGCGCCTATCCGCTGCTCTGCCTGGGCTTGATGGCTGCCGGCCTCGCCTGGCTGATCGTGCGGCCCACACCGATCAAGCGCGAGGACGACGAGCCCGCGCTGGAAGGCGCGCTGCTGGCCAAGGTGGTGCTCTGCGTCGCGCTGCTCGCGGTCTACGCCGGGCTGTTCGAGCCGCTGGGCTTCATCCCCGCCAGTGCCCTGGTCGGCACCTTCATCGCGCTGATCTACGGCGGCCGCCCGGTGGCCAGCGTGGTCACTGCCACGCTGCTCGCCATCGGCCTCTACGTGCTGTTCGACCGCACCCTGGACGTCCCGCTACCGCTGGGCATCCTCGATCCCCTGCTCTGAGGACTGAATCATGGATACGTTGAGCTACCTCGGCCAGGGCTTCGGTGTTGCCCTGACCCCCTACAACCTGATCACCGCGCTGATCGGCACCCTGATCGGCACCGTCGTCGGCCTGCTGCCGGGCCTGGGCCCGATCAACGGCGTGGCCCTGCTGATCCCGGTGGCCTTCGCCCTCGGCCTGCCGCCGGAGTCGGCGCTGATCCTGCTGGCCGCCGTGTACCTGGGTTGCGAATACGGCGGACGGATTTCCTCGATCCTGCTGAACATCCCCGGCGAAGCCTCCACCGTGATGACCACCCTCGACGGCTACCCCATGGCACGCAACGGCCTGGCCGGCGTGGCCCTGTCGCTGTCGGCCTGGAGCTCGTTCATTGGCGCCTTCATCGCCACCTGCGGCATGGTGCTGTTCGCCCCGCTGCTGGCGAAATGGGCGATCGCCTTCGGCCCGGCGGAATACTTCGTGCTGATGGTCTTCGCCATCGTCGCCCTGGGCGGGCTGGCCGGCGACCGGCCGCTGAAGACGCTGCTAGCAGCGCTGCTCGGGCTGTTCCTGTCCAGCGTCGGGATCGACGCCAACAGCGGCGTGTACCGCTTCACCTTCGACAATATCCACGTCTCCGACGGCATCCAGTTCGTGGTGCTGGTACTGGGTCTGTTCTCGGTCAGCGAAATCCTCCTGCTGCTGGAGAAGACCCACCACGGCCACAAGATGGTCGAGGCCAGCGGACGCATGCTGTTCAACGCGAAGGAAGCGGTCTCGGTGGCGGTGGTCAACCTGCGCTGCGGCCTGCTCGGCTTCATCATGGGCGTGCTGCCCGGCGCCGGCGCAACCCTCGCCAGCGCCGTGGCCTACATGACCGAGAAGAAGATGGCGGGCGAGTCGGGCAAGTTCGGCAAGGGCGACCTGCGCGGCCTGGCCGCCCCGGAAACCGCCATCGGCGCCTCCGCCTGCGGCGCCCTGGTGCCGATGCTGACCCTCGGCGTCCCCGGCTCGGGCACCACGGCGGTGATGATCGGCGCGCTCAGCCTGTACAACATCACCCCCGGCCCGCTGCTGTTCCAGGAACAGCCGAACATCGTCTGGGGCCTGATCGCCTCGCTGTTCATCGCCAACGTCATGCTGATCATCCTCAACGTGCCGATGGTCCGGGTGTTCACCCGCATCCTCTCGGTGCCGAACTGGGCGCTGGTGCCGGGCATCGCGATCATCACCGCCATCGGCGTGTACGCCGTGCACGCCACCACCTTCGACCTGTTCCTGATGGTCGCCATCGGCATCCTCGGCTACATCCTGCGCAAGCTGGACTTCCCACTCTCACCCCTGCTGCTGGGCTTCATCCTCGGCGGGCTGATGGAGCAGAACCTGCGCCGCGCGCTGTCCATCTCCAACGGTGAACTGGGCATTCTCTGGTCCAGCCCCATCGCCATCGGCACCTGGGCACTGGTCGCGCTGATGCTCGGCCTGCCGCTGCTCCGCGCCTGGCGCAAACGCGCCCGCCGCTCCCGCGAGGCGCTGGCTGACGCCGCGTAAAAGCAACCACGCTCGCCGCGTCGAGACGCGCGGCGATTTTCAAGGCCCGCCGTCGTGCGGGCCTCTTTTTGGGTAAGCGATCAAACCGGCGGCAGCGACCAGTCGATGGGCGGAAGGCCGTGCTGTTCGAGGAACTTGTTGGTGCGGCTGAAGTGGCCGTTGCCAAGGAAACCACGGTAGGCCGACAGCGGGGACGGGTGCGCGGACTTGAGCACCAGATGCTTCTGCGCGTCGATCAGCTTCTGCTTGCTCTGGGCATGGGAGCCCCAGAGCAGGAATACCAGGTTTTCACAGCGCTGGCTGACCACTTCTATCACCTTATCGGTGAACGGGCCCCAGCCCGACTGGGCGTGGGAGCCGGCGCGAGCCTGCTCCACGGTCAGCGAAGTATTGAGCAGCAGCACGCCCTGCTCGGCCCAGTGCTGCAGACAACCATGATTGGGAATCGGAATGTTCAGATCGCGTTGCAGTTCTTTATAGATGTTCTGCAGCGACGGCGGCGTCGGCACTCCCGGCTGCACCGAGAAGCACAGGCCATGGGCCTGGCCGGGGCCGTGGTACGGGTCCTGGCCGATGATCACCACCTTGATGCGCGCAAGCGGCGTGGTGTTCAGCGCGTTGAAGATCAGCGGGCCGGGCGGGAAGATCACCTTGCCGGCGGCCTTCTCCGCGCGGAGGAATTCGCCCAACTGCTTCATGTAGGGCTTCTCGAATTCCTCGTGGAGGGCTTCTTTCCAGCTGGGTTCCAGCTTGATCCGATCTTCGTTGGTCATGGTGCGTCTGCCTGGTGAAACGAACCGGCACGCTAAGCAAGCGCCCCGGTCAAGTCAAGGCGCCTTGCGCCGCACCGCCCACCCACCCGGCAAACGCGGCACACCGCTGCCCAGGCCGGCGAGCGTCCACACCACCACGGCAAGCGTCAGCCCCAGATGAAACAGCTCACGGCGTGGCACACCGGCCAGTTCACCGCGGGTACCGATCAGCAGGCCGCTGCCGATGAACAGCAGCGCGCCGAGCAGGGCCAGCAGATGTCGCCGCGAGCGCCCCGGCCAGGCGATGACCAGAAGTGCAACGAGGTTGGTCAGCAGCGTGGCCTGGGACGGCAGCATCACCAGCGCCATGCACGCCAGCAACACCAGCGCGCGCTGCAAGGGCGAACCGGAGAGCCGCCCCAGCGCGATCAGCGGCAAGCCGACCGCACCGGAGAGCACGCTCGCCAGATGATGGGGTTCGGCCAGCACCGTGGCGCCACCGTACTCCAGCGCCCCGAGAAACGCCGCAGCGCCCATCGACACGAAGCCCAACGCCCGCCAACCCTGTTGCTCGCGCAGGGCGAGCCAGGCGGCGATGCAGCAGGCCAGAGTCAGCAGCAGTTCGGCGATCACGGGCAGCATGGGGCATTCCTTTATTGTCGTCGCCGCAGACTAGCGAGCCTCGACTCGATCTGCACGGTGTCACACGCCATCCCGGTAGACGCCGCGCGTCAGGCTCAACCGGTATGCAGCGCCCGGTAGTGACTGGGCGCCATGCCTACCACGCTCTTGAACAGCCGCGAGAAGTAGTACGGATCGGCGTAGCCCAGCTGCTCGGCGACCTGGCGCACTTCCAGGTTGCCCTGGTCGAGCAGGCGACAGGCGTGGGTCATCTTCAGCCGGATGAAATCCTGGATCGGCGCCTGGCCGGTCAGCGCGCGGTAGGTCTTGGCGAAGTGGAAGCGCGACAGGCGGAACTGCGCGGCCAGCTCGTCGAGGTTCAGCGCGTCGTGCAGATGCTCGCGCATCATCGCCTGCACTGCCTCCACGTCCAGCACCCGGCCGGACTTCAGCCGCGCCCGCGCCGGGCGCAGGGCCAGGGAAGTCAGCAGGCTCTGCAGCAGATGGGCGGCATGGATGAAGTGCGGCAGGCTCAGGCCCTGGCGGCGCAGGGCCAACAGTGCGTCGAACTCGCCCAGAAGGCGTGGCTGCACACCCACGCGCAGGCGCGGCGACTTGCCCAGCGGGCGGAGGAAATCCTCCGCCAGCCGGCCTTCCAGGTGCACCCAGAAGATCGACCAGGGCCGCTGCGGATCGGCGCCATAGGCATGGGCACGGCCCTTGGGCAGCACCAGCAGGTCACCGCTGGAGACCTCGAATCGTCCATCTGCTGTTTCCAGCCAGCCTTGCCCGGCGCTGCAGTAGATCAGCAGGTGATCGTCCGGGCTGTCCCGCTCCATGCGGTGCCCCACGGCTGCCGGGTAGTAGCCCAGGGCCAGTGGATAGCAGGCCTGCCCCAGCGGATGGCGGTCCAGCGCGCGGCGCAGGCGTGGCGGAGTGATGAAGCGCACGCCCTGCTGTGGCAGCGGCCAGGTGGAAATGAGCGGGCGGGACACGGCTGGCCTCCGGAATCGGCAATGCCAAGATCGTCCATCCATTGCCCAAGATCGTCAATCCACAGCCGCGGGCGCAACCGCTATAACCGGAAGTCTCCAAGCGAAAAGAACGCGTGCCGCCACGCACGCCGCTGTAGCCGACAAGAATAAACAGAGGTAGCTGCATGCATTTCGATCTGTCCGAAGAACAACGCCTGCTGGTGGACAGCGCCCGCGCCTTCGCCAGCCGCGAACTGGCGCCCCACGCCGCCGACTGGGACCGCCAGCACCACTTCCCGGTGGAGGTCATCCGTCGCGCTGCCGAACAGGGCTACCTGGGCCTGTACATCGCCGAAGAGGACGGCGGCCTGGGCTTGTCGCGGCTGTCCGCCTCGCTGATCTTCGAGCAACTGGCCGCCGGCTGCGTCGCCACCACCGCCTACATGACCATCCACAACATGGCCAGCTGGATGCTCGCCAGCTTCGGCGACGCCGCGCTCAAGGAGCAATGGCTGCCGGGGCTGATCGGCGGCGAGTTGCTGGCCTCCTATTGCCTTACCGAACCCGACGCCGGCTCCGACGCCGCGCGCCTGCGCACCCGCGCCAGGCGGGATGGCGACGACTACGTGCTCGACGGCGCCAAGACCTTCATCTCCGGCGCCGGCAGCACCGACGTGCTGATCGTCATGGCGCGCACTGGCGAGGAAGGCGCGAAGGGCATTTCCTGCTTCCTGGTGCCGGCCAACGCCGAAGGCATCCGCTACGGCCGCAACGAGGACAAGATGGGCTGGAAGGCCCAGCCGACCCGCACCATCACCTTCGAAGGCGTGCGCATTCCCGCCGGCAACCGCATCGGGCCGGAAGGCCAGGGCTTCGTCTATGCCATGAAGGGCCTGGACGGCGGCCGCCTGAACATCGCCAGTTGTTCCCTCGGCGCGGCCCAGGCGGCGCTGGAGCAGTCGCTGCGCTACGTCGAGGAACGCAAGCAGTTCGGCAAGGCGCTGGCCGAGTTCCAGGCATTGCAGTTCAAGCTCGCCGACATGCTCACCGACCTCACCGCCAGCCGGCAGATGGTGCGCCTGGCCGCGCACAAGCTGGACCACAAGGACGGCGAGGCGACGCTGTATTGCGCCATGGCCAAGCGCTTCGCCACCGACCGCTGCTTTGTGTTGTGCAACGAGGCGCTGCAACTACACGGCGGCTACGGCTACCTCAACGACTACCCGCTGGAGCGCTGGGTGCGCGACAGCCGCGTGCACCAGATCCTGGAAGGCACCAACGAGATCATGCGGGTGATCGTTGCCCGCCGGCTGCTGGAGCAGGGTGGGATGCTGGATCGTCTGCTCTGATCCGCACCCCACCAATCACTGGAAAAACCGCCCGCCTGCGCGGGCGCAATCGAACAGATCGGACATGGACGCGCCCTGCCGCGCGCACCTAGAGTCCATGCCCAAGACCGCCAAGGAGATGCCCATGAGCAACGCCCTCGAGCCCTACAAGCCCGGAGTCTTCGACCTGACCCACAAGCTGACGGTGGAAAAGCACGGCCACACCGCACTGATCACCATCAACCACCCGCCGGCCAACACCTGGGACCGCGACTCGCTGATCGGCCTGCGCCAGGTGATCGAGCACCTGAACCGCGACGACGACATCTACGCCCTGGTGGTGACTGGGCAGGGGCCGAAATTTTTCTCCGCCGGCGCCGACCTGAACATGTTCGCCGACGGCGACAAGGCCCGCGCCCGCGAGATGGCCCGCCGCTTCGGCGAAGCCTTCGAGGCGCTGCGCGACTTCCGTGGCGTCTCCATCGCCGCAATCAACGGCTACGCCATGGGCGGCGGCCTGGAGTGCGCGCTGGCCTGCGACATCCGCATCGCCGAGCGCCAGGCACAGATGGCCCTGCCCGAAGCTGCCGTGGGCCTGCTGCCCTGCGCCGGCGGCACCCAGGCGCTGCCGTGGCTGGTGGGCGAAGGCTGGGCCAAGCGCATGATCCTCTGCGGCGAGCGCGTGGATGCCGAGACGGCGCTGCGCATCGGCCTGGTCGAGCAGGTCGTCGACACCGGCGAGGCACGCGGCACGGCCCTGCTGCTGGCGGCCAAGGTCGCGCGCCAGAGTCCGGTGGCGGTGCGCACCATCAAGCCGCTGATCCAGGGCGCCCGCGAACGCGGCCCGACCACCTGGCTGCCGGAGGAGCGCGAGCGCTTCGTCGACCTGTTCGACGCCGATGACACCCGCGAAGGCGTGAACGCCTTCCTGGAGAAACGCGATCCGCACTGGCGCAACCAATAAGGCCCCGACCATGAATGTGATGTTCGAAGAACGCCCCGGCCTGCACGGCTTCCGCATTGGCGTGGTGACGCTGGACGCGGAGAAGAGCCTGAACGCCCTGAGCCTGCCGATGATCGAGGCGATGAACCATCAACTGCGCGCGTGGAAGGACGACCCGCAGATCGCCTGCGTGGTGTTGCGCGGCAACGGCGGCAAGGCCTTCTGCGCCGGCGGCGATGTGCGCAAGCTGGTGGACGCCTGCCGCGAGCAGCCCGGCGAGGTTCCCGCCCTCGCCCGCCGCTTCTTCGCCGACGAATACCGCCTGGACTACCTCATCCACACCTACGGCAAACCGCTGATCTGCTGGGCCCACGGCTACGTGATGGGCGGCGGCATGGGCCTGATGCAGGGCGCCGGCGTGCGCATCGTCACGCCCAGCAGCCGCCTGGCCATGCCGGAAGTGAATATCGGCCTGTACCCGGATGTCGGCGCGAGCTGGTTCCTCGCCCGCCTGCCCGGCCGCCTCGGCCTGTTCCTCGGCCTGACCGCCACGCAGATGAACGCCCGCGACGCACTGGACCTGGACCTCGCCGACCGCTTCCTGCTCGATACCCAGCAGGAAGACCTGATCGAAGGCCTGGTGCAACTGAACTGGCGCGAACAGGCCGACGTGCAACTGCACAGCCTGTTGCAAGCGCTGGAAAACGAAGCCCGCGGTGAATTGCCGGATGCCCAGTTGCTGCCACGCCGCGAGCGCCTGGATGCGGTGCTGGACAGCGCCAACATCGCCGAGGCCTGGCACGCCCTCACCGCACTGGCCGATGACGAGGACACGCTGATCGCGCGGGGAGCGAAGACCCTCGCCTCGGGCTGCCCGCTGACCGCTCATCTGGTCTGGGAACAGATCCGCCGCGCACGCCATCTGTCGACTGCCGAGGTGTTCCGCATGGAGTACGCGATGAGCCTGAACTGCTGCCGCCACCCGGAGTTCCCGGAAGGCGTGCGGGCCCGGCTGATCGACAAGGACAACACCCCGCACTGGCACTGGCCGGATATCGCTGCCATACCTGATGCTGTGGTGAATGCGCACTTCGACGCCACCTGGGAGGGCGAGCATCCGCTGGCGGATCTTTAGCCGCCGCTGCCGTCCTCTGTAGGAGCGAGCTTGCTCGCGAACCAGCCCAGCAGCGAATCCGTTCGCGAGCAAGCTCGCTCCTACAAAGAGCAAAAGCGCTGGAGTGCCCTGCGGTCCAACAGGAGGAAACCAGCATGCAAACCATCGCCTTCATCGGCCTCGGCCACATGGGCGCCCCCATGGCCGCCAACCTGATCAAGGCAGGCTACCTGCTGCGCGTGTTCGACCTGGTGCAGAGCGCCATCGACGGCCTGGTCGTCCAGGGTGCCAGCGCCGCCCGCAGCGCCCATGACGCGGTGGACGGCGCCGACGTGGTGGTCACCATGCTGCCGGCCAGCGGGCACGTCGAGGGGCTGTACCTGGGCAACGAGGGCCTGCTGGCGCACATTGCCCCCGGCACCCTGGTGCTGGAGTGTTCCACCATCGCCCCCGCCTCGGCACGCAAGGTCCACCAGGCTGCGGCCGAGCGCGGTATTCCCATGCTCGATGCACCGGTCTCCGGCGGCACCGGCGGCGCCATCGCCGGCACCCTGACCTTCATGGTCGGTGGCGACGCCGAGGTGCTCGAACGCGCCCGCCCGGTGTTCTCCGCCATGGGCCGGAACATCTTCCACGCCGGCGGCGACGGAGCCGGGCAGGTCGCCAAGGTGTGCAACAACCAGTTGCTCGCCGTGCTGATGATCGGCACCGCCGAATCCCTCGCCCTCGGTGCCGCCAATGGGCTGGACCCTGCCGTGCTGTCGGAGATCATGCGCCGCAGCTCCGGCGGCAACTGGGCGTTGGAGGTGTACAACCCCTGGCCCGGTGTCATGGAGAATGCCCCCGCCTCACGCGGCTACACCGGCGGCTTCATGACGTCGCTGATGACCAAGGACCTGGGTCTGGCGCTGGAAACGGCGCAGGTCAGCGGCAACAGCACGCCCATGGGCAGCCTGGCACTGGCGCTGTATCGCCTGCTGGTGAAACAGGGCCATGGCGAGCAGGACTTCTCGGTGGTGCAGAAACTCTTCGATAACTGACCTTATTGTGAAGCCACACTTACGAGTGCATGGCGTGAGGGTGGCTTTATCCACAACCGCGGCGGGTCGAAGATGAATCACCTGCCGCCAGCGCGCGGCGATTTCTCCCACAAAGGTGAATCCATGAACATTGCCCTGATCGGCGCGACCGGCCACGTTGGCCACTACTTCCTCGAAGAAGCCCTGCGCCGCGGCCATAGCGTGACCGCGCTGGTGCGCGACCCGGCGAAGCTGCCGGCGCGCGAAAACCTCAAGGTGGTCCAGGCCGACATCTACGACCCGGCCCAGGTCGCCCGCGCCGTGGCCGGGCAGGACGTCGTGGTCAGCGCATTCAATGCCGGCTGGGGCAACCCGGATATCCGTGGCGCCCACGCCAAGGGCAGCCGCGCCATTCTTGACGGCGTGAAGGCGTCCGGTGTGAAGCGCCTGCTGGTACTCGGCGGTGCCGGCAGCCTGGAGATCGCCCCCGGCCAACGTCTGGTGGACAGCCCGGGATTCCCCGAGCAATGGAAACAGGGTGCACTGGGCGCCGCCGACGCGCTGGACCAGTTGCGTGCCGAGAAGGAACTCGACTGGGCTTTCCTCAGCCCGGCGATGCTGCTCGACGGCGAAACCCGCACCGGCAGCTTCCGCATCGGCGGCGACCAGGTGTTGTTCGATGGCAACGGCGAGAGCCGCATTTCCCTGCCGGACCTGGCGGTGGCGATGATCGATGAGGCCGAGCAGGCCAATCATCATCAGCAGCGGTTTACCGTGGCGTACTGATCTGACCGGCAGAAAGAAAAAGGGCCACCCGATGGGGTGGCCCTTTTTTGTGCAGGCACTCTCGACTTACCGTTCCCGCAGCGCCTCCGCCTTGGCCCGCAGAATCGGCTTGAGCAGGTAGCTGAGGATGCTCTTCTTGCCAGTCATGATGTCCACGGTGGCGATCATGCCGGGGATGATCAGCAACGGTTTGTCGTCGCTGCCCAGGTGGCTTTTGCGGGTGCGCAGCTTGATCAGGTAGAAGCTGTTGCCATCCTCGTCGGTGACGGTGTCGGCGCCAATCTGCTCCAGGTCCGCCGGCAGGCCACCGTAGATGGTGTAGTCGTAGGCGGTGAACTTGACCATGGCGTGCTGGCCGGGGCGCAGGAAGGCGATGTCCTGCGGACGGATGCGCGCTTCCACCAGCAGGGTGTCGTCCAGCGGGACGATCTCGATCAGGTCGCTGCCCGGCTGGATCACACCGCCGATGGTGTTCACCAGCAGCTGCTTGACGATGCCGCGCACCGGCGAAGTGACCAGGGTGCGGCTGACGCGATCCTCCAGCGCCTTGCCGGTGGCGGTGGCCTTGCTCAGTTCGGTGCGGGCTTCGTTGAGTTCCTTCAGCGCATCGCTGCGGAAGCGCGAACGGGTTTCGGCAACCTTGCGCTCCACTTCCTTCACCGCTGCCTCGGCCCGCGGGATCGCCAGGGTGGTGGCATCGAGCTGGCCACGGTTTTCCACTTCACCGCGTTTCAGGCGCAGCAGCTCTACCTGGGACATCGCGCCCTGCGCCACCAGCGGCTCGGACATGGAAATCTCCTGGCGCAGCAGGTTCAGGCTGTTGCGGTACTGCGCCTGCTTGGAGACGAACTCGCGCAGTTCCTGCTGCTTCTGCACCAGCTGTTGCTGCAGGCCGTCGGTTTCGTCCTTGAGCTGCTGCTGGCGGCTGTGGAACAGCGCCTCTTCACTGCTGGCCTGGCCGGGCACCTTGGCGCGCACATCGTCGGGGATGTTCAGCGCGCGCTCTTCCACCTCGGCAGACAGCCGCTCCACCCGCAGGAACATCGCCAGGCGGTCGGCCTCGGTCTCGCCGACGTTGGACTGGAAGCGCGTCGGGTCCAGGCGCATCAGTTGCTCGCCGGCCTGCACCACCTGCCCTTCGTGGACGAATATCTGCGAGACGATGCCGCCTTCCAGGTTCTGGATCTTCTGCACCTTGGACGAAGGGATCGCCTTGCCCTCGCCGCGGGTGACCTCGTCGATCTGCGCGAAGTGTGCCCAGAGCAGCAGGAAGGCGACGAAGCCGATGAGGATCCAGATGGTCAGGCGCACCACGCGCGGCGCATCCTCGATCAGCGCCTTGCTGACTTCCGGAAGCGGCTGGCCGGAGAGGTTGTCGCCGCCCTTGAAATAGCCACGGACAGAGTGGCGGATACTGCCCAGAGGATTAAGCGACACTGATCTGCCCCTTCTTCAGTGCATCCATGACCACGTCCTTCGGACCGTCGGCAATGATGCGTCCCTTGTCGACGATCACCAGGCGGTCCACCAGGCTGAGCATGGAGGCGCGGTGGGTGACCAGCAGCAGTGTCTTCTCGCCCATGATCGATTGCAGGCGCTGTTTCAGGCGCTCCTCGCCGGCGTTGTCCATGGCGCTGGTGGGTTCGTCCAGCAGCAGGATCGGCGGGTCGAGCAGCAATGCGCGGGCCAGGGCGACGTTCTGCCGCTGGCCGCCGGAGAGGTTGTGGCCACGCTCGCCGACCTGCAGTTCATAGCCCTGCGGGTGCAGGCGGACGAACTCGTTCACGCCGGTCAGCTCGGCCACTTCCAGCACGCGTTCGTCATCGATGTAGCGCGCGCCGCTGACCAGGTTGTCGCGCAGGGTGCCACTGAACAGGCTGATGTCCTGCGGCACGTAGCCGATGTTGTGGCGCAGCTCGCTGATGTCCAGTTGGCGCACGTCGGCGCCGTCCACCAGCAGGTTGCCGTTCTCGGGCTGGTGCAGGCCGACGATCAGCTTGGCCAGGGAGCTCTTGCCCGAGCCGCTGCGGCCGATGATGCCGACCTTCTCGCCGGCGCGGATCTGCAGGTTGATGCCGTGCAGCGCCGCGACCTGCTGGTTCGGGTAGGCGAAGTCGAGGCCGCGCATCTCGATACCGCCGCGCAGTTGCGAGCGGGTCAGCGGACGTTCGTCGGCGTTGCGCTCCTGCGGCAGCTCCATCATCTGGTTGGTGGTGGCCATGGACAGGCGCGCCTGCTGGTAGCGCTGGATCAGCCCGGAGAGCTGGGTCAGCGGGCCGAGCGCGCGGCCATTGAGCATGTAGCAGGCGATCAGACCGCCCATGGACAGGTCGCCGGCGATGATCAGGTAGACACCGCCGATGATCATGACGACCCCGGCCAGCGCCTGGATCAGCACGGTGATGTTCATCGCCAGGGTCGACAGCAGCTTGACCCGCAGTTCCAGGCGGCTGAGGGTGCCGATGGTCTGCTCCCAGAGGTACTGGCGCTCGCTCTCGGCATTGTTGACCTTCACCGCGTCGAGGCTGGCGAGGGTCTCGATCAGGCTCGACTGGCGTTCGGCGGCCAGCGCCATGGTGCGGTTCATGGTCTCCACCAGCGGCTTCTGCAGCAGCCAGCCCAGGCCCGCGGCCAGCGGGAAGGCAACCAGCGGGACGAACACCAGCGGCCCGCCGATGATGCCGATCACCAGCAGGATCAGCAGGGTGAAGGGCATGTCGATCAGGGTGGTCAGCGTGAGCGAGTTGAGGAAATCGCGCAGCGTCTGGAATTCGTGGATGTTCTGGGCGAACGAGCCGACCCGCGCCGGGCGGTACTTCATGCTCATGCCGACGATGCGTTCGAACAGCGTCGCCGAGATGATCAGGTCGGTCTTCTTGCCGGCCAGGTCCAGGCACAGGCCGCGCATGGTCTTGAGCAGCAGGTCGAACAGGTAGGCGCCGCTGATGCCGATGGCCAGCACCCAGAGGGTGGCGGCGGCCTGGTTGGGCACCACGCGGTCGTACACGTTCATGACGAACAGCGGCGCGGCCAGGGCGATCAGGTTGATCAGCAGGCTCGCAGCGACGGCGTCGACGTAGAGCCAGCGCGAGCGCTTCAGGGTGTCGCGGAACCAGCTCTTGGCGCGCGGGATCAGCTCGCCATGCTGCAGGTCGAACTTGTGCTGCGGCTGGGCAAAGAAGGCCTGGCCGGCGTAGTCCTCGCTCAGCAGCTCGCGGGAAACGCGCACTTCACCGCCGTCGCTTTCCGACAGCAGCAGGCGCGCATCGCCATTGCTTTCCCAGCCCAGCAGCACCGCGCAGCGCCCTTCGCGCAGCAGCAGCATCGCCGGCATGGCAAGGGCCGGAATCTGCCCGAGCTTGCGCTGCAACAGGCGCCCTTGCAGGCCGGCGCGAGCCGCCGCACGGGGCAGCAGCTCGGCGGACAGGCGCTGCTCGGGCAGCGGCAGGCCGCTGGTGAGCATGGCGCGGCTGGCCGGCTTCTGGTGCAGCTGACAGAGCGTCAGCAGGCTGTCCAGCAGCGGATCGTCGAGCAGACCGCGCGGATCGTGGCTTAGGGGTACTGCGCTGACTTCTTGATCCACGCGGATGCTCTCTCGGGCAGGTTAGTTAAGGCCGGGCAGCTGGACTCGCGGCTTGATGTCTTCGGAAGCCACTGCAGCCATCGGTGCTACCACGCCCTGGCTCTTGAGCAGTTCGCCCAGGGTCGCCTTGATGCGGTACTGGGTGAACAGCTCGGTGTACTTCAGGTCGACCAGACGGCGCGAAGCGTTGAACAGTTCGTTCTCGCTGTCCAGCAGATCGAGCAGGGTGCGCTCGCCGATGGTGAACTGTTTCTGGTACGCCTCGCGCACGCGGGTGCTGTAGTCCACGTACTGGCGGGCGATCGGCAGCTGGTCGCGGGCGTTGTTCAGGGCGTTCCAGGACAATCCGAGTTCCTCGTTCAACTGGCGCAGGGCGTTATTGCGGATATCCAGGGCCTGGTTCGCCTCATAGGACTTGGCTTCCAGCTCGGCCTTGTTGCTGCCACCGGCGAACAGGTTGTAGCGCATGCGCAGCATGGCCTGCCATTCGTTGTTGTGGCCTTCTTCTCCGTCGAGGTTGTTATCGGCACCACGGGAAAGTTCTGCATCGAATCTCGGATAGAAGGTCGATTTCGCTGCGTCGTACTGTTTCTCGGCGGCGGCCACGTCGGATTCTGCGGAGCGCAGGATCGGGCTGTTCTCCACCAGCTGGCGACGGGCTGCCTGCAGATCTTCCGGCAGCTGGCCGGCAAGACCGGTCGGGTCGCTCAGGTCCACCGGATCGCTGCCCACCACGCTGTAGTAGTTGGTGCGGGCGTCGGCCAGGTTGGTCTTCTCGGTCATCAGGTTGTTCTGCGCCTGGGCCAGGCGGGCCTCGGCCTGGTCCTGGTCGGCGAGGCGACCAACGCCGCGGGCACTGCGCAGGCTGATCTGGTCGTAGACGCGCTGGTGGTTCTTCAGGTTTTCCTCGGCCAGACGAACCATTTCCTGACGACGCAGCACATCGGTGTAGACCTGGGCGACATCCAGCGCGGTGCGCTCGGAGGTTCCCAGCAACGCGTAGGCGCGGGAGTTCACGTTGGCCTGCTGGCGGCCGACTTCGCTGGAGGTGGCGAAACCGTCGAACACCATCTGGCGCAGGGCGAGGTTGGATTCGCCACGGTTCAGGGTTTCCCAGTGGTCGCCTTGGCCACGGGTGGTGGTGTTGTCGGAGCCTTCACGGCCATAACCGGCGGTCAGGTCGACGGACGGCAGGTAGCCCCCCTTCGCTGCACGCAGCTGCTTGTCCGCGGCGAGTCGGGAGTTCACCCCGGCCTGGATTTCCGGGTGGTACTCCAGGGCCTTCTGCATGGCCTGGTTGAGCGAGTCGGCGTGGGCGGGCAGGACGAATGAAAGGGCGAAGGGCACTACAGCAGCGAATCGCATACGCATGAGGAAAACATCCTTATCAATGGGATAGCCGCAGCGATTCGATTGCCGCCAATAGCGTCAAAAGACCGGCGAATGCGCTGCAAGGAAGCATCGAAAAGCGTGATGTATTTCACGCTAAATTTTTTTTACGCGAGCACCCGATATCAAAGTGACATCGATTTGCCAATTGTTTAGGATGGCAATCGAATGGTCAATACATTGGCATATACGTAATTTCCATCCGCTATAAGCCATGTTTTTGACGCCAAGTTTTTGCTCTTACAGACAAGGGAATGCCCCTGGCGCCGACCTCCATGCGGCCCGGTCGGCAACCAGGCAAGCCTCACCAGGAGAAGTGCATGAGCAGCGTCGTCGCCGTCGTGAAAAGCATCATCGGCCAAGTGATTGCGGTATCCCCCGAGGGCGTCCAGCGCGTCCTGGTCGAAGGTGACCGCATCTACCAGGGCGAACAGCTGCTCACCGGCGCCGCAGGAGCGGTGACGCTCGACGTCGGCAAGGGCAAGCTGGTGGACCTGGGCCGGGACAGCCAGTGGAGCAGCGCCGACCTGCCGCAGGCCGAGACGCACCACGCAGCCGCGCAGCCGGCCAACGCTCCGAGCACCGAGGACCTGCAGAAGGCCATCGCCGCTGGCCTCGACCCGACCCAGGCCCTAGCACCTACCGCGGCGGGCCCCAGTGCCGCTCCGTCGGCAGGTGGCAATGGCGGCGTCGGTGGCGGTCACAGCTTCGTGATGCTCGATGCCACCGCCGGGCACGTCGACCCGAACATCGGCTACACCACCGCCGGCCTGGACAACGGTGGCTCCGCCGGCGACGAGCGCCAGGGCGACCTGCCGCCCAACCTCGCGCCCGAATTCAGCGAAGGCAGCAACGGTGTGCTGAACCTCACCACCGCCGAGGACACCCTGCTCACGGGCACCTTCGCCGCCCGCGATCCGAATGGCGACACCATCAGCTACAGCGTCGGCCAGGCCCCGGCCAATGGCCTGCTGGTGCTCAATCCCAACGGCACCTGGCAGTACAACCCGAATGGCGACTACAACGGCGCCGACAGTTTCACCGTGATCGTCACCGACGCCCGTGGCGCCACCAGCACCCTGGTGGTGAACGTCGGCATCACCCCGGTGAACGACGCTCCGGTGGCTACTGGCACCTATACCAGCACCGTCACCGACACCGCCGCCAACGACAGCTTCGCCGAGATCAAGGGTCAACTGACCGCCACCGACGTCGACGACACCAACCTGACCTGGAGCGGCAGCGCCAAGGGCGCCTACGGTGAACTGACCGTCAACGCCGACGGCAGCTACACCTATGTGGTCGACGCCAATGCGGTGAACGCCCTGCCCCAGGGGCAGAACCCGAGCGAAAGCTTCACCGTCACCGTGACCGACCCGTCCGGCGCTACCGACACCCGCGTCATCACCATCAACGTGCAGGGCGCCAACGACACGCCGGTCGCCCAGGATGGCCAAGCCAGCATCACCGAGGACAGCGTGATCGGCGGCCAACTGGTGGCCACCGACCGCGACACCGGCAGCACCCTCACCTTCACCACCAACGGCAACCCGCCGGCGGGCTTCACCCTGAAGCCGGACGGCAGCTGGACCTTCGATGGCAAGGACCCGGCCTACCAGCACCTGGCCGAGGGCGAGACCCAGGTGGTGCAGGTGCCCTACACCGTCACCGACGAGCACGGCGCCACCAGCACCGCCACGCTTACCGTGACCCTGACCGGCACCAACGACGCGCCGGTCGCCCTGCCGGGCGCTGCCACCACCGAAGAGAACTCCGTGCTCAACGGCCAGGTTCCGGCCGCCAGCGACGTGGACGGCAGCGTCACCGGCTACCARCTGACCACTGRCGTCGGCCAGGGCAACGGCAGCCTGAGYTTCAATCCGGACGGCAGCTACAGCTTCAAYCCCGGCAAGGACTTCGACAGCCTCGCCCAGGGCGAGACCCGCGACGTGACCTTCACYTACCAGGCGAAGGAYAACAACGGYGCGCTGAGYGACCCGCAGACCATCACCATCACCGTCACCGGCACCAACGATGCGCCGGTTGCCCAGCCGGGCACCGCCTCCACCGAGGAGAACACCGTTCTCAATGGCCAGGTTCCGGCCGCCAGCGACGTGGACGGCAGCGTCACCGGCTACCAACTGACCACTGACGTCGGCCAGGGC
>NZ_MACM02000008.1:0-178370 GCF_001675465.2 Pseudomonas sp. AU12215 | reverse complement strand
GTGCTCTATGCGCAAAGGCGACACCGAGCTGAAGGCGAAGATGGACGAGGCCATCGGCAAATTGCTCGCCAGCGACGACTACAAGGCGCTGTCGGACAAGTACTTCGGCATGAGCGTCGCGCCCAAGCAGTAACTCTGGCGCGATCCGCTTCAGCGCCCGCGCGCTTGTCCGGCGCGCGGGCACGAACCTGAGCCTCCCTTCCTGGAGACGGCCATGCAAAGCATCTTCGACCTGATCGGCTTCGGTCCTACCGGCTGGGGCCCGGCCCTGCTCAAGGGGTTGCTGGTCACCCTGCAGATTTCCGTCGGGGCCTTCCTGGTCGGCCTGCTGATCGGCCTGGCCGCGGCCAGTGCCAAGATCGGTGGTCCGCGCCCGTTGGCGATGCTCGCGCGCGGCTACACCACGCTGTGCCGGGCGGTACCGGAACTGCTGCTGATCCTGCTGCTGTTCTACGTCGGCTCCATGGGCCTGAACCAGTTCTTCGAGTGGCTCGGCTACGGCCAGGTGAAGCTCAACGGCATGATGGTGGCCATCGTCGTGCTTGGCCTGGTGCAGGGCGCCTACGCGTCGGAGATCTTCCGTGGCGCGATCCAGTCGATTCCCTATGGCCAGATCGAAGCGGCGCGCGCCTACGGCATGCACGGCTTCGGCCTGTTCCGCCGGGTGACCTTGCCGATGATGGCGCCCAACGCGCTGGCCGGCATGGCCAACCTGTGGGTCAACCTGATCAAGGACAGTGCGCTGATCAGCGTGGTGGGCACCAACGAGCTGCTCTACACGGCCAAGCAGGCCGCCGGCTCGACCCGTCACTACCTGACCTTCTACCTCACCGCGGCGGCGCTGTACTACGTGCTCACCGTGCTTTCAAACCTGTTCGCGGGCTACCTGGAGCGACGTTTCCGTCGCTGGATTCCGGCGGTCTGAACGAGGCGCGGCGATGAACGAACACTGGCTATTCGTCTATGGGGCCCTGCTGCTCAAGGGCCTGGGCACCACCCTGGTGATCCTGCTGATTTCCGCCATCCTCGGCTTCGCTCTGGCGCTGGTCGTGGCGTTGGCGCGGATGTCGCGCAACTTCCTGGTCTCGCGCCTGGCGCTGGCGTACACCAGCGTGATTCGCGGCACGCCGTTGCTGGTGCAGATCTACATCTTCTACTACGGCCTGGGCAGCCTGTTCGCGCAGTTCCCGCTGATCCGCGGCAGCTTCCTCTGGCCCTACCTGCGCGATGGCTTCTGGTACATCGTGATCGCGCTGATCCTCTCGGTCGGCGCCTACGTCGGCGAGGTGGTTCGCGGTGGCCTCAAGGCGGTGCCGCGCGGCGAGCTGGAGGCCGCTTCGGCGTTCGGCATGAACCGCAGGCTGGTGCTCTACCGTGTGTGGCTGCCGAGGGCGATCCGCCTGCTGCTGCCGACCCTGGCGGGGGAGAGCGTGATGCTGCTCAAGTCCACCGCACTGGCGTCCACCATCGCCGTGGTCGACCTGCTCGGCGCAGCCAACGTGGTGCGCGCGCAGACCTTCCAGGTGTATGAGCCGCTGCTGCTGGTGGCGGCGATCTATGTCTGCCTGACCTTCATCATCGAGGCGCTGTTCGCTGTGCTGGAGCGCACCACGCCGGTTCGCCGCGAAACACAGAAGCCGGCGCAGCGATCATGGTTGGGCAAGCGCAGGGCAAGGACGGCAGTTTGATAATGCACAGTTCGCCTTACGATCTTGCGAGCTAGAGCTGGATTAGGTGGGCGGCGCTCGAAGAGCGGAGTTTACGCCAGTAAATGAGCACCTGAGGGCGGCGCTCGCCTAATCCAGCCGACGCGCAGCAGATCGTTGCCAAACCTCAGGCGTAGGCGCCGCGACGGAGGCCCTCCACCCAGCAGCGGCTGAGTTCGAGACCGTCGGCGGCGCTGAAGTTGCTCGGGTTCAGGCACCACTCCAGCCACAGCCCGTCGAGCATGGCGGAGAGGCCGATGGCGGCCAGGCGCGGGCGCGCCACGCTGAAGTTTTCGGCGTGGGCGAGCTCGCTGATGAGTGTTTCGAGGATGGCAAGGTAGCTCTGATAGCCGCGCTCGTGCGCCTCGTTCACCGGCGGCGAGTGGCGGATCAGGCTCCAGAACACCACCCAGGGGCTGAGCAGGTCGGGGTCCAGCACTTGCTGTGAGAAGGAGCCGGTGAGGAAGGCTTCCATGCGTGCGGCGGGATCGCTGCCGACGGCGTCCACCTGCTGGTAGAGCGCCTGGGTGACCTCGCTGGCAAGGGTCTCGTAGGCCTGGGCAACCAGCGCGTCGATGCTGCCGAAATGGTGGTTCACCAGGCCCACGGCGACGCCGGCTTCCTTGGCGATGCGGCGCACCGAGATGCCTGCGTGGCCATCGGCGACCAGGCACTTGAGGCACGCGCGCACCAGGTGGTCGCGACGTTCCTCGGAGGTGGCGCGCTGGGCTTTCTGGCGGGGCATGTCCACGGTGCGAGGTCCTTTTGCGGCGTGCCGGAAACCGGCGACTGGAGTCGATACTAGGAGGCGCCGGCAAAGATTTCCATGGGCGATTCGGACAGAGGAGAGGGCTTGATGATCGAGGATGTGTCCTTCAGCGTGCCGGGTGACTCCGGCGCGGAGCTGCGCGTTCTGGCGTGGCGTATCGACGGCGGCAAGCCGGGGCCGCGGGTACACCTGCAGGCCGGCGTGCACGCCGATGAAATCGCCGGGATGCTGGTGCTCCACGAACTGCTGCCGCGCCTGCGCGAGGCCGCCGAACGTGGCGCGCTCAATGGCAGCGTGACGCTGGTGCCGCAGGCCAATCCCATCGGCATCGGGCAGTTCCGTCAGGGGCGGATTCTCGGCCGCAACCACGATGCCACGTCGCGCAATTTCAACCGTGGCTTCATCGCCTCGGCAGCGGCCAGCGGGACCCTGGACAACCTCACGCTGTGGCAGAAGCGCCTGGCCGAACTGGCCGCGCCGGCGGACATCGTCCTCGACCTGCACACCGACGACGAGGCGCTGCAGTATGTCTACGTCCACGAATGCTTCTGGCCGGCCGCGCAGGACCTCGCCGCGGCGCTGTGCGCGGATCTGGCGATCATCTGGGAAGGCGATGGCGACGGTGCGTTCGAAGAAGTGGTGATTGCGCCCTGGCTGGCCGAACAGCGCTTCGATGGGCGCCTGGTCGCCACTGTTGAACTGCGTGGCCAGGGCGACGTCAGCGATGCGCTGGCGCAGCAGGATGCCGACGGCCTCTATCGCTTCCTCGGCGCGCGCGGCGTGGTGGACGATGCAGGTCCGTTACCGGAATGGAAGGGCGTCGCCACGCCGATGGGCTTCATGGAAACCGTGTTCGCGCCTGCAGCCGGCGTGCTGGTGTTCGAGCGAGAACTGGGCGAATACCTCGAGGCGGGTGAGCGCTTCGCGCGCATCGTTTCGCGTCCGGGTGACCCTGATAGCGAACACATCCTGCGCGCGCCGCAGAGTGGCTTGTTCGCCACCCGTTACCGTGACCGGCTGATTCCCCAGGGCGCCATCGCGGGTAAGTTCACCGGTACGGCGCCTTCGAGTACCTGGAGCTCCGGCGCGCTCGATCCGTAATCGGCTTCTGTACGGGGCATCCCTCACCCCAACCCTCTCCCAGGGGGAGAGGGGGCAGATTGTGCGGGCTGACGCTGTGGTTTCATCCTGCACCGAACGGTCCCCTCTCCCGCTTGCGGGAGAGTGCTAGGGTGAGGGGCTCTTACCCGCGCATCTCGACTCAAAAGCAAACAAGGAAGAACAAAAAACGCCCGCACAAGGCGGGCGTTTTCGAACAGCGGCGAACTCAGTGGTGTTCGCGGGTGGCGCGGAAGGTGATGTCCGGCCAGCGCTCTTCCATCAGGCTCAGGTTGACGCGGGTCGGTGCCAGGTAGGTGAGGTGGCCGCCGCCGTCCACGGACAGGTTCTCGAAGGCCTTGTCCTTGAACTCCTTGAGCTTCTTCTCGTCCTGGCACTCGATCCAGCGCGCGGACCAGACGTTGATCTGCTCGTAGGCGCACTCGACCTTGTATTCCTCCTTCAGGCGGCTGGCGACCACGTCGAACTGCAGCACACCGACGGCGCCGAGGATGATGTCGTTGTTGCGCTCGGGGAAGAACACCTGGGTGGCGCCTTCCTCGGCCAGTTCCTGCAGGCCCTGGCGCAGCTGCTTGGATTTGAGCGGGTCCTTCAGGCGCACGCGGCGGAACAGTTCCGGGGCGAAGTGCGGGATGCCGGTGAAGCCCAGCGCCTCGCCTTCGGTGAAGGTGTCGCCGATCTGGATGGTGCCATGGTTGTGCAGGCCGATGATGTCGCCGGCGAAGGCCTCTTCCAGCTGCTCACGCTCGCTGGAGAAGAAGGTCAGCGCGTCGGCGATCTTCACGTCCTTGCCCAGGCGCACGTGGCGCATCTTCATGCCCTTCTCGTACTTGCCCGAGCAGATGCGCATGAAGGCGATGCGGTCGCGGTGCTTCGGGTCCATGTTCGCCTGGATCTTGAACACGAAGCCGGAGAACTTCTCCTCGGTCGGCGCCACGGTGCGCTCGTGGGCGCCACGCTCCAGCGGTTGCGGGGCCCAGTCGACGATGCAGTCCAGCACCTGGTCGACACCGAAGTTGCCCAGCGCGGTACCGAAGAACACCGGGGTCATCTCGCCCTTGAGGAAGGCGTCCTTGTCGAACTCGTGGCAGGCGCCCTGGACCAGTTCCAGCTCTTCGAGGAAGTTGTCGTAGAGGTCGCCCAGGTGCGCGCGGGCCTCATCCGAATCCAGCTTGTCGATGACCTTGGTCTCGATGCGCTCGTGGCCGTGGCCCGGCACGTAGACGATGATCTTGTCCTCGGCGAGGTGGTACACGCCCTTGAAGTCGCGGTAGCAACCGATCGGCCAGGTGATCGGCGCCGCCTTGATCTTCAGCACGGCCTCGATCTCGTCGAGCAGCTCGATGGGGTCGCGGATGTCGCGGTCGAGTTTGTTGATGAAGCTGACGATGGGCGTGTCGCGCAGCCGGCAGACTTCCATCAGGGCGATGGTGCGTGGCTCTACACCCTTACCGCCGTCGAGGACCATCAACGCCGAGTCCACCGCGGTGAGGGTGCGGTAGGTGTCTTCGGAGAAGTCTTCGTGGCCGGGGGTGTCGAGCAGGTTGATCATGTGCTCGCGGTAGGGGAACTGCATCACCGAGGTAGTGATGGAGATGCCGCGCTGCTTCTCCATCTCCATCCAGTCGGAGGTGGCGTGGCGGTCGGACTTGCGCGACTTCACGGTACCGGCGACGGCAATCGCCTTGCCCATCAGCAGGAGCTTCTCGGTAATGGTGGTCTTACCGGCGTCGGGGTGGGAAATGATCGCGAACGTGCGGCGCTTCGCGACTTCGGCGGCTTGGATGCTCATGGATGGATGCCTGGTCGATTCGGTGAAGACGGGCGGCGAGCGGCCCGAAAAACGCGGGATTATAGCCTGAATCGAGGCGCCGCCGGCAGACCCGGCGACGCAAGGCTCGGGGCTGTCAGTGGTCGCTGTCGGCGACCGGCTCGGCGCCCTTGTAGATGCGCCGCACCAGCGGGCCGATGGACAGGCCCTGGAGCAGGATCGACACCAGCACCACCACG
The DNA here is from genome assembly GCF_001675465.2 of Pseudomonas sp. AU12215. Lineage (NCBI taxonomy): Bacteria > Pseudomonadati > Pseudomonadota > Gammaproteobacteria > Pseudomonadales > Pseudomonadaceae > Pseudomonas > Pseudomonas sp. AU12215. The sequence continues at coordinate 172,766 of NZ_MACM02000008.1, read as the reverse complement.
TAGGTCAGGCTGAGGATCAGGTCGCGCTGCTCGCCCAGCGGCAGGGACAGCGCCAGGGCCACCGAGACGCCGCCGCGCAGGCCGCCCCAGACGAGGATGCGGATGGTTCCGGCGGGCACCTGGCGGCGGCCGTTCTCGGTCTGGCGCAGCACGACGATGGCCGGGGCCACGGTGAGCAGGCGCGAGATCAGTACCGCGCCGCCGAGGACGAAGGCAGCTACCACGTGCAGCCAGTTGAACGGCAGCAGGAGCAGCTCCAGGCCGATCAGGGCGAACAGCAGGGCGTTGAGGATCTCGTCGATCAGCTCCCAGAACTTGTCGATGTAGCGCCGCGTTTCGTCGGACATGGCGTAGTGGCGCGCCTGGTTGCCGATGATCAGGCCGGCCACCACCATGGCGATGGGCGCCGACACGTGCAGCCGCGCCGCCAGCGCCGCGCCACCGATCACCAGGGCCAGGGTCAGCATGACTTCCACCTGGTACTGGTCGATGCCGCGCATCATCAGGAACACCCCGTAGCCCAGCGCCGCGCCGAACAGGATGCCGCCGATGGCTTCCTGCACGAACAGCCAGGCAATCGTCGAGGCGGTGGGCGTTTCGCCGGCCAGCAGGATGCCCAGCAGGATGGTGAAGACCACCACGGCGGTGCCGTCGTTGAACAGCGACTCGCCGACGATGGTGGTGGCCAGCGGCTTGGGCGCGCCGGCGGACTTAAGGATGCCCAGCACCGCGATGGGGTCGGTGGGCGAGATCAGCGCGCCGAACAGCAGGCAGTAGATGAAGTCCACGTGCCAGCCGAAGAGGGCGAAGGTGTAGTAGGCCAGGTAGCCGATCACCGTGGTGGCGATCAGCACGCCGAAGGTGGCCAGCAGGCCGATGGGCCACTTGTAGTTGCGCAGGTCGGCGAGGTTCACGTGTAGCGCACCGGCGAACAGCAGGGCGGGCAGGAACCAGGTCATCAGCACGTCGGAGAAGTCGATGCGGCTGATGATCTGCTGCATCTCGACTTCCAGCACCGGGTAGCCCAGCAGCGACATGCCCTGGGCGATGAAGGAAAAGATCAGCGCGGTGGCCATGACGCCGATGGTTGGCGGCAGGCGGATGAAGCGGTAGTTGACGTAGGTGAGCAGGGTGGTCAGCGCGATGAACGCCGCGGCCAGATCAAGCATGGCGATGGATCTCCGTGGTAGGCAAGAACGCCGGCCCCGAGTGACCTATCCATGGGTCGGGGGCACGCGAAAGGATCCTGATGATAACCGCTGGGCGAAGTCGCGTACGTTTTCACCGGGCGCATCCGTCGTTGGGCAAGCGGCGGGGGCCGATGGTTCAGACAGATCGGAAGTTTTTCGAAAGTTTTTTTGTCCGCCACAGCCCCCGGACCATGGGGGCTGAAGCCGAATGCGCGGCCGCGCGATGGCACAAGGATGGCAATTTTATTGAACGTAACGGCGCGCACGGGGGTCCACCCCTTCGCGACGACAATCCGTAGGCGCTTTCGCAAGTACTTGATTCTCGTCGCGTTTAATCGAGGTCCCAGGTAAGTCTCAGGACGGGATCGAGCGTCACGTGAGCGCGGCGATGCCAGTCGCCGCGCACCCGAAGGGAGTCCCCCAACCATGGTGAAGTCCACCACGGGCAAGGCCCTGTTCGGCGTCTGCTTCGCAGTCGTTGTGCTGGCTTTGCTGATCCACTGGATCACCCCCGCCACTCTGTGGCAGTACCGCGAAGACCTGCTGTTCTACCTGCAGGCGCACCTGATCCTGGTGTTCGCGTCCATGTTCGCCGCCATTGTGGTCGGCATCCCCGCCGGCATGCTGCTCAGCCGGCCCGCCCTGCAAGGACAGGCCGAGCGCCTGATGCAGATCTTCAACGTCGGCAACACCATTCCGCCACTGGCCGTGCTGGCCATCGCCCTGGCGATCGTCGGGATCGGCAACGGCCCGGCGATCCTCGCGCTGTTCCTCGCCTCGCTGCTGCCCATCGTGCGCAATACCTACGAGGGCCTGCGCGCCGTGCCGGCGTCGCTCAAGGAAGCGGCCACCGGCATCGGCATGACGCCGCGCCAGGTGCTACTGCGCGTCGAACTGCCCAATGCGGTGCCGCTGATCATGGGCGGTGTGCGCATTGCACTGGCGCTCAACGTCGGCTCCGCCCCGCTGGCGTTCCTGATCGGCGCCAACAGCCTGGGTAGCCTGATCTTCCCCGGCATCGCCCTGGACGACCAGTCCAAGCTGCTGCTCGGCGCCGTGTGCACTGCGCTGCTGGCGCTGGTGCTCGATGGCCTGGTGGTGCTGTTCAGCCGCGGCTTCCTGGAACGGGGGCTGGCGAAATGAACGGGAGTTGTTTGAAAGGAGTCCGCATGACACGACGTCTGCTCGGCGCGCTGGGCCTTGTGCTCGCCGCTACAACCGGTCTCGCCCAGGCGGCCGATGTGATCCGCATCGGCGGCAAGCCGTTCACCGAGCAGCGCCTGCTCACCGCTATCACCGCGCAGTACCTGCAAAGCAAGGGCTACGAGGTGAAGGTCACCAACGGCCTGGGCAGCACCCTGGCGCGCAGCGCGCAGCAGAGCGGTCAGCTGGACCTGGTCTGGGAATACACCGGCTCGTCGCTGATCGTCTACAACAAGGTCAAGGACAAGCTGGACGCCGAGCAATCGCTGGCCAAGGTCCGCGAACTGGACGGCAAGAAGGGGCTGGTCTGGCCCACGCCCGCGCCGTTCAACAACACCTATGCGCTGGCGATGCCCGAGGAGCAGGCCGAACAGCTCGGCGTGCGCACCCTCAGTGATCTCGCCCGGGTGATGAAGGAGCAGGGCGACAAGCAGACCCACCTGTTCGCCATGGACCCGGAGTTCGCCGGTCGCCCGGATGGCCTCGCGCCGATGAGCGAGCTGTATGGCTTCCATTTCACCCGCGACGACGTGCGGCAGATGGATGCGGGCCTGGTGTACACGGCGCTGAAGAATCGCCAGGTATTCGTCGGCCTCGTCTACACCACCGATGGCCGCCTGAAGGACTTCAAGCTGCGCGTGCTGCAGGATGACAAGCAGTTCTTCCCGTTCTACAACGCCGCGCCGGTGATGCGTGCCGATCTGCTGCAGAAGCATCCAGAGCTGAAGACGCTGTTCGATCCCATCGCCAGGCTACTCGACGACAAGACCATGCAGGCGCTCAACGCCCAGGTCGATATCCAGCAGGAGCCGGTGCAGCGCGTCGCGCAGCAGTTCCTGCGCGAGCACGATCTGCTGGGCGACAAGGCTCAACCTGAACAGGACCAGCCCACAAAGGAGGAGAACTGACATGGACTTCATGACCGTGATTTCCCGCCTGGACTGGGTGCAGGTCGGCCAGCTGACGCTGCAGCACCTGATGCTGGTATCCGTCGCCGTGGGCCTGGCCATCGTCGTCGGCGTGCCGCTGGGCGTGCTGATGACGCGCTTCAAGTGGCTCGCCGGGCCGCTGCAGGGTGCCGCCACCGTGGTGCTGACCATCCCCTCCATCGCGCTGTTCGGCCTGATGCTGCCGCTCTACTCGAAGATCGGCCAGGGCCTCGGCCCGCTGCCGGCGATCACCGCGGTGTTCCTCTATTCGCTGCTGCCGATCCTGCGCAACACCTACCTGGCGCTGACCAACGTCGAGCCCGGCATCCGCGAAGCCGGCAAGGGCATCGGCATGACCTTCTGGCAACGCCTGCGCATGGTCGACATTCCCATCGCCGTGCCGGTGATCCTCGCCGGCGTGCGCACCGCCGTGGTGATGAACATTGGCGTGATGACCATCGCCGCGGTGATCGGCGCCGGCGGCCTGGGTGTGCTCATCCTCAATTCCATCAGCCAATCCAACATGCCCATGCTGGTGGTCGGCGCGGTCATGGTGAGCCTGCTCGCCATCGCTGCCGACCTGCTGCTGCAGTGGCTGCAGCGTGCGCTCACCCCGAAGGGCCTGCGCCCGCAGACAGGAGACTGAACATGATCGAACTCGACCAACTGACCAAGACCTTCACCCTCAAGGACGGCAAGGAATTCCGCGCCGTCGACAAGGTCAGCCTGACCGTGGACAAGGGCGAGATCTGCGTGTTCCTCGGCCCCTCCGGCTGCGGCAAGACCACCACGCTGAAGATGATCAACCGCATCATCCAGCCCACCTCCGGGCGCGTGCTGATCGACGGCCAGGACACCGCCGAACTGGACGAGGTGACCCTGCGCCGGCGCATCGGCTACGTGATCCAGCAGATCGGCCTGTTCCCCAACATGACCATCGAGGAAAACATCATGGTCGTGCCGCGCCTGCTGGGCTGGGACAAACAGAAGTGCAAGGACAAGGCGCGCGAGCTGATGGCCATGGTCAAGCTCGAACCCAGGCAGTACCTGTCGCGCTATCCGCGCGAGCTGTCCGGCGGGCAGCAACAGCGCATCGGGGTGATCCGCGCGCTGGCGGCGGATGCGCCGCTGCTGCTGATGGACGAGCCCTTCGGCGCGGTGGACCCGATCAACCGCGAGTCGATCCAGAACGAGTTCTTCGAGCTGCAGCGCAAGCTGGGCATGACCGTGATCATGGTCAGCCACGACATCGACGAAGCGATCAAACTGGGCGACAAGGTGGCGGTGTTCAAGAGCGGCCGCCTGCTCCAGTTCGACCACCCGGACACGCTGCTGGCGCACCCGGCGGACGAATTCGTCAGCGCCTTCACCGGCCAGGACAGCACGCTCAAGCGCCTGCTGCTGGTGCGCGCTGAGGATGCCGCCGACAGCAGTATCGTCACCGCCAACCCGCAGACCACGGTGGCTGAAGCGCTGGAGAAAATGGAGGAGGACGACCGCCGCTACCTGGTGGTGGTCGATGCCAACGGCAAGGGCCTGGGCTACGTGCGCCGCAAGGACATGCGCCGCAAGGACGGTGTGTGCAGCGACTTCCTCAACGAATTCCGCGTGACCGCCAGCCATGACGAACACCTGCGCATCCTCTTGTCGCGCATGTACGAGTTCAACAGCTCGTGGTTGCCGGTGCTCGATGCGGACGGGCAGTTCCTCGGCGAGGTGACGCAGGAGTCCATCGCGGACTACCTGAGCTCCGGACGCTCGCGGGGGCGCAAGACCAATATCGTGTCGCCGGCTGAAGTCGCCCAGGCATCGTAGGGTGTTACCCGTACCCCCGCTGCGGATGGTTCCCTCTCCCCCCTCCCTCTCCCTGAAGGGAGAGGGTTAGGGAGAGGGTTAGGGAGAGGGAGCGCCCAGCTCCGATTTTCCCCGTTCACCCTCCACGATATCCCCACCCGCACCACCCATCCCGAACAGCTGAACTCCCCCCTCTGTCACCGGTCGTTAACTCAGTAGGCCGATGATGCTGAAACCCGTCGAAAGCCCCGTTCTGTGCGGTATTCCGTGCATTTTGTTGAGTATCCAAAACAGTCAACCGGTAGTGCGACAAAGGGATGTAAAAAAGCGGCAATTTAGGGTTGAACTCACGAACTTCAGGTCCTAAAGTTCGCGCCCGAACGTCCATGCTGGAAACGATCCATCCGGCTCAAGTACTGACGACGAGAGATAGCCGGTGCCTTGCCCCGGTATCGGTAATGCTCGGCGACATGCCTTGGGAAGTAGGCGAACCAAAGTGGGGAAACGGATTCGACGTTCAGCTTCACCCCTACGAATAACCTGTTCTGCCATTTGGAGTCCCAACCATGTCCATCAAGGTCGAGGATTACTTCGCCCCCGACACCTTCCAGCGTATGAAGGCGTTTGCCGACAAGCAGGAAACCCCCTTCGTCGTCATCGACAAGCAGACCATCGCCGATGCCTACGACCAGCTGACCGACTGCTTCCCGTTCGCCAAGATCTACTACGCGGTGAAGGCCAACCCCGCCACCGAGATCACCGAGTTGCTGCGCGACAAGGGCTCGAACTTCGACATCGCCTCCATCTATGAGTTGGACAAGGTGATGAAGACCGGTGTGCGCGCCGAGCAGATCAGCTACGGCAACACCATCAAGAAAGCCCGCGACATCCGTTACTTCTACGAGAAGGGCGTGCGCCTGTTCGCCACCGACTCCGAGGCCGACCTGCGCAACATCGCCAAGGCTGCGCCGGGCTCCAAGGTCTACGTACGCATCCTCACCGAAGGCTCCACCTCCGCCGACTGGCCGCTGTCGCGCAAGTTCGGCTGCCAGTCCGACATGGCCATGGACCTGCTGGTACTGGCCCGCGACCTGGGCCTGGTGCCCTACGGCGTGTCCTTCCATGTGGGTTCGCAGCAGCGCGACATCGGCGTGTGGGACGCGGCCATCGCCAAGGTAAAGGTCATCTTCGAGCGCCTGAAGGAAGAAGACGGCATCGAGCTGAAGCTGATCAACATGGGCGGCGGCTTCCCGGCCAACTACATCGCCAAGACCAACAGCCTGGAAACCTACGCCGAAGAGATCATCCGGTTCCTCAAGGAAGACTTCGGCGACGACCTGCCGGAAATCATCTTGGAGCCGGGCCGCTCGCTGATCGCCAACGCCGGCATCCTGGTCAGCGAAGTCGTGTTGGTCGCGCGCAAGTCGCGTACCGCCGTGGAGCGCTGGGTGTTCACCGACGTGGGCAAGTTCTCCGGCCTGATCGAAACCATGGACGAGTCCATCAAGTTCCCGATCCACGTGGAGAAGAAAGGCGAGCTGGAAGAAGTGGTGATCGCAGGCCCGACCTGCGACAGCGCGGACATCATGTACGAGCACTACAAGTACGGCCTGCCGTTGAACCTGGCCGCGGGCGATCGCCTGTACTGGCTGTCCACCGGCGCCTACACCACCAGCTACAGCGCGGTGGAATTCAACGGCTTTCCGCCGCTGAAGGCGTTCTACCTGTAACGCTGAATGCCCCACGAAAAGCCCCGCCGTTGCGGGGCTTTTTCATTCTGCGGCGCTGAAGCTGTTGCGCAGGAGCGGACTTTGTCCGCGAAATCCCGCACCAAGGAGGAAGCCGAAGCGACACACCACCCTGTAGGAGCGAGCCTGTGCACTCTCGTCGGACGGAATGAAGAACGCCCCGCAATGCGAGGCGTTCTTCATGGCATCACCGCAGATTCAACCCTCCTTGGGCTGCGTCTTCACCGGAGCCTGCGCGGTGGCCGGCGCCTTGGCGTCGGTGGCGATTTCCTGCTGCTGTGCGGCCTTGTCCATCGGCAGCTTGTCGAACTCGTGCAGGCCGTCCTTCCTGTACGGGTCGCCGATCCAGCGCGGCGCCGCGGCGAACTTCTGGTTCACCAGGCTTTTGGCGGGTTCGTAGCGATCGTAGCTCAGGCCGGCGAGGTCCGACAGGGTGTGGATCAGGTGCGAGCTGCTGTAGGAACGATTGGCCACTGCCTGCAGGTCGCGGGGGTGGTCGGCCTGCCAGCTCGGCGAGGTCCAGACCATGAACGGAATGGTGTACATCGGCCGGGTCGGGTCCATCTCGTTGCGGCCCAGGCGGTCGTGGTTGCCCGAGCTGTAGACCTCTTCGCCATGGTCGGAGAGGTAGAGCATGAAGCCGTTGGCGTTGGCCGCCGAGTAGCGCTTGATCAGGCTCGACACCACGAAGTCGTTGTAGCGCACTGCGTTGTCGTAGAAGTTGTAGGTCTCCACCTGGTCATCCGACAGCGCCGAGGGTGCGCCCTGGCGGTCCTTGAAGTAGGCGAACTCTTCGGGGTAACGGTAGCGGTAGTCCATGTGCGTGCCCAGCAGGTGGACGACGATGAACTTCTTCTGCGCCGGGTCCTTCAGGGCCTTCTCGAACGGGTCCAGCACCACGCCGTCGTACTGGCTGGCGTTCTGGTTGCGCTGGTTGTTCAGGTACGCCTGCTCGTCCGTCTGCTGGGAGAAGGTGGTGAGCATGGTGTTGCGCTTGGTCATCGTCTGCTGGTTGGTGATCCAGAAGGTCTTGTAGCCCGCCTGTTTCATCAGGTTGATCAGCGACGGATCAGTGAGGAACTTGTCCGGGTTCTGCTCATCACCGAAGGTGAGGATCTGCTGCATCACCTCGATGGTGTAGGGACGCGGCGCAACCACGTTCTGGAACACGGTCAGGCCCTTGCCGCTGGCGGCGAGGGCGTCGAGGTTCGGCGTGGTATCGCGGCCGTAGCCGTACAGGTGCATGTGCTGGCGGGTGGTGGATTCGCCCAGCACCAGCACCAGCGTGCGCGGGGCTTCGCCGCTGCTGTCCTTGAGGTTCTGCAGGGGCGGCAGGGAGGCGTTCTGCTGCAGCAGCTTCTGCATGTTGTCCAGCTGCTGGCGGTACTGGACGTACCCCACCACCAGTTGCCACGGCACGGCCGGCTCCATGCGCGACTGCACCTTTTCCAGCGCCTGGGCGAAGGTGCGCTCCTGGGTGACCATCTGCTTGTAGAAGGGGTAGAACAGGTTCAGCACCACCAGCAGCACGGCCAGCGGCACGCGGGCATAGGCCGGCATGCTGATCGGGCGGATACGCTTCCACAGCACCACGGCGACCACGGTGTAGGCCAGCAATGCCAGGCATAGCCAGAGGCTGAAGTACTGGCTGAAGTATTCGCCGGCCTCGGCGGTGTTCGACTCGAACATCACGAAGATGACGCTCTGCGAGAACTCCTGCTTGTAGATGCCGAAGTAGCTCAGGCCCACCAGCGAGGCGCCCCAGAGCACCAGGCCGATGACGGCGGCGATGCCCTTGGTGAAGCGCGGCAGCAGCAGCGGCGGCGCGAGCCACAGGCTGCTGAGGAAGAAGGCATCGCGGAAGCCGGCGAAGCCAGTAGTGCCGCTGAACAGGATCAGCGCCTGGGTAACGCCGGAGAAGTACCAGAAGAACAGCAGGAGCCAGCCCAGGGCGGCCCAGTCCACGCGTTTGCGCGCTGCGGGGGATGTGGTGTTCGACACTTGCGCCTCGTCGTTACGTGGCGGCTGCCGAACACTCCGGCAGCCAGGTTAGCCGGCGAAGGTAGCAAGGTTGGCGTGAAAATTACGTCAAGGGGTGTCAGGCGACACCCATCTGCTCGGCGAGTTGATGCAGGTCCGATTCGTCGCCCAACTCGGCGGCGCGCTGGAAGTAGGCCAGGGTCAACTCCCGCAGGCTTGGCGGCATGGAGTCGGCGAGCTGCCGGCGGGCTACGCGCAGGAAGTTGAGGTTGCCGCCTTCCAGCGCCCGTTCCAGCCAGATGCGCGCGGCTGGCAGGTCGCCGCGCTCGGCGAGCACCGAGGCGTGGCTGAACTGGCCACGGAAGTCACCGGCCTCGGCCGACCGACGGTACCACTGGTGAGCCGCGCCAAGGTCGCGGGGCACCACCAGACCTTCCTCGTGGAAGCGCCCCACCAGGTTCATCGACTTGGCATGGCCCAATGCCGCCGCGCCCTCGTAGAGCGATAGCGCGCGGGCATCGTCGCGCGCCACACCGCGGCCGGTGGAAAGCAGGTTGGCGAGGTTGTACATGGCCCAGTCGAGCTTCTGCTGCGCCGCGATGGCGTAATGGCCGGCCGCAGCCGTTTCGTCCTTGGCGCACCCCCAACCGTGCTCCAGGCAGCGCCCGAGCATGTTGCGGGCCATGGCATGACCGCGCTCGGCGGCGATGCCGAACCAGGTCAGCGCCAGGCCGATGTCCTGTTCGATGCCGTGGCCGTCGAGGAGAATCTGCCCGAGCAACGCCTGGGCCTCCAGGTTCCCTTCACGGGCGCCGGCCAGGATGAGCCGGGCGGTCTGCCGCGGATCGTCGGCGAGCTGGCCGGTGAGGTCTTCGACATTGATTTCTTCAGTGCGACGCAGGACGAAGCTCATGGCGGATCAGACGTCCACCCAACGGCGCAGCAGGTTGTGGTAGGTGCCGGTCAGCTCGATCAGCGCAGGGTGGTCCGGCACGTCGCGGGTCAGTGCCTGGATCGACTGGTCCATCTGGAACAGCAGGGCGCGCTGGCTGTCCTCGCGCACCAGGCTCTGGGTCCAGAAGAACGAGGCGATGCGCGCGCCACGGGTCACCGGGTTGACCTTGTGCAGGCTGGTGGCGGGGTAGAGCACCAGGTCGCCGGCCGGCAGCTTCACCTGCTGGGTGCCGTAGGTGTCCTGGATCACCAGTTCGCCGCCGTCGTAGTCGTCGGGGTCGCTGAAGAACAGCGTCGAGGACAGGTCGGTGCGCACGCGCTCGCGGCCACCCTGGGTGTCGCGCACGGCGTTGTCGATGTGGAAGTCGAACGAACCGCCGCCGGTGTAGCAGTTGAACAGCGGCGGGAAGACCTTGCTCGGCAACGCGGCGGACTGGAACAACGGGTTGCTCCACAGGCGCTGCAGCATGGCCTCGCCGATCTCGCGGGCCAGCGGGTGGTCCTGCGGCAGTTGCAGGTTGTGCTTGGCGCGGGACGACTGGTAGCCCGCGGTGACCTTGCCGTCGGCCCACTCGGCCTGTTCCAGGGCGGCGCGGATGCGCGTCACCTCATCGCGGGTGAAGACGCCGGGAATGTGCAGCAGCATGGGCCGGTTCCATCAGGTTCGATAATTTGCCAATGATAATGATTTGCAACAGATCGGTACAACCGCCATACCCCTGCTTCCGACAGGGAGAAAATGTAAAAGTTGTAAATCATCTGCGTATGGTAATGAATGTGAATTGATACAAATTCTTATTTGCAATAGATTGCGCGGCCTTCATGAACCCCTGGGGAGGGAGTTGCGATGTCGCGTCAATCCACCGAGTTCGCCGGCAGCAAGCCGCGCCTGCTGGTTTCCGCCGTCGGTGTGGCGATTACCGCCATGTCCGGCACTCACCTGGCCCACGCTGACGAGGCTATGCCGAAGAAGTCCGGCCAGGACGTGCTGTCTCTGGACGCCGACACCGTTGTCGGGGCGCAACAGCAGGATCCGACGACCTACAACGTCGAGAAGTCTTCCAACGAGAAGTACACCGCGCCGCTGCTGGAGACGCCCAAGACCGTCACCGTGATCCCCCAGCAGGTGATCAAGGATACTGGCGCGCTGACCCTGCAGGACGCCCTGCGCTCCACTCCCGGCATCACCTTCGGTGCCGGCGAGGGCGGCAACCCGGCGGGCGACCGTCCGTTCATCCGTGGTTTCAACGCCGAGAGCGATACATTCCTGGACGGCATGCGCGATGTGGCCTCGCAAACCCGCGAGATCTTCAACATCGAACAGATCGAAGTGAGCAAGGGCCCGGGCTCGGCCTACACCGGCGCGGGGTCCACCGGCGGTAGCCTGAACCTGATCAGCAAGACCGCCAAGCAGGCCGACTTCAACGATGCCAGTATCGTGCTGGGCACCGACCAGACCCGCCGCACCACCCTGGACGTCAACCACAGGCTGGGCGACAACGCGGCCTTCCGCCTGAACCTGATGAAGCACGATGCCAACGTCGCCGGCCGCGACGAGGTCAACGTCAGCCGCTGGGGCGTGGCGCCGACCGTCACCTTCGGCTTCGATACCCCGACCCGTGCCACGCTGTCGTACTACCACCTGTCCACCGACGACATGCCCGACTACGGCATTCCGCTGACCCTGGCCGGGCGCAGCGAGCGCAACCCGAGCAAGCCGGTATCGGTGGACAAGAGCAACTTCTACGGCCTGAACGACCGCGACTACCGCAAGAGCACCACCGACACCGGCACCTTCCGCATCGAGCATGACCTGAACGACAACCTGACCCTGTCCAACAGCTTCCGCCTGGTGCGTACCACCCTTGACTACATCGTCACCAACCCCGACGACAGCCGCGGCAACGTCGCCAACGGGCTGGTCTATCGCTCCTCGAAGAACCGTAACTCCACCTCCAAGGGCTGGGTCAACCAGACTGACCTGAAGGCCACCTTCGACACCGGTTTTGTCGGCCACACCCTGGTCACCGGCATGGAGTTCAGCTACGAGGACGTGCACAACCGCCCCTATGTCATTACCCCCGGCGGCGGCAGCGGCAATACCTGCACCCCCGGCTTGCTCGCCAGCGGCGACTGCACCAGCCTGAACAAGCCCACCCCCGGCGACCACTGGACTGGCAGCATCACCGACAGCGCCGCCTTCACCGACACCGACACCAAGACCGCCTCGGCCTACGTGTTCGACACCCTGAAGCTCAGTGAGCAGTGGGATCTCAACCTCGGCCTGCGTTACGACGACTACGAAACCCGCTCCAGCGGCTACTCCACGGGCGGCCGCGGCTCGCCCGCCGGCGATTTCGACCGCCAGAGCAACACCCACTTCTGGAACTACCAGCTCGGCGTGGTCTACAAGCCGGCGCCCAACGGCAGCATTTATGCGGCCTGGTCCACCTCCAGCAACCCCAGCGGCGAAACCGCCGGCGAAGGCGGTGGCGACCTCAGTCTGGCCAACGCCAACCTCGACCCTGAGCGCAACCGCAACTACGAGATCGGCACCAAGTGGGCCTTCTTCGATGAAGCGCTGTCGCTAAATGCGGCGATCTTCCGCACCGACAAGACCAATGCCCGCGTCGCCTCGCCGGACGACTCCACCGTCCAGGTGCTCGATGGCGAGCAGCGCGTGCAGGGCGTGGAGCTTGGCTTCAGCGGCGCACTGACGCCCAAGTGGAAAGTCTTCGGCGGCTACACCTACCTGGACAGCGAGATCCTCAAGTCCAGCGTGGCCAGTGACGAGGGCAACCGCATGCCGCAGACCGCGCAGAACAACTTCACCCTGTGGTCGACCTACGATGTGCTGCAGAACTTCACCGTGGGCGGCGGCGCAACCTACGTCGATGAGCAGTACGGCAACACCGCCAACAGCACCATGATCCCGTCCTACTGGCGCTACGACGCCATGGCCAAGTACGTGATCAGCAAGAACGTCGACCTGCAGCTCAACGTGCAGAACCTGACCGACAAGCGCTACTTCGACCAGGTCTTCAGCACCCACATGGCGCACGTGGCCCCGGGCCGCACCGCACTGCTGGGGGTCAACGTCCACTTCTAAGGGCCGCGTACTCCTGGCGCCCCGCCCCGGCCGATGCTCCTCGGCCGGGGCTTTTCTTTGCGCGGGCCGCCTGCGGCGAAGATAAGGCCAGGGTAAAGATTGTTAAAACGGCTGCGTTTGCGAGCCATTCTCATTAAAATGCCCGCCCTGCGTGATGGGTGTCCGAAGGTGAAGCCGCGGTGTTGAAGAAAGTCCTTTTCCAGTTGCATTGGCTGTTCGGTATCAGCGCAGGACTTGTGCTGGCGCTGATGGGTATCACCGGGGCGATGCTGTCGTTCCAGGATGAGATCCTGCGGGCCATCAACCCCGACAGCCTGGTGGTGGAAAAGCGCGCCGAAGCCGTGCTGCCGATGGACGAACTGATCCGCCGGGTGGAGAGCGCCGAGCCAGGCAAGAAGGTCGCCTTCTTCTGGCTCAAGACCGAGGGCGTGGAGTCCGCGCGCATCTTCTTCACCCCGCCACCGGGCCAGCGCCGTGGCGAATCCCTGTATGTCGACCCCTACACCGCGCAAGCCCTGTCCGCGCCAGTGGGCGAGGGCGCCTTCCTGTTCATCATGCAGCTGCATCGCTTCCTTGCCGCCGGCGAAGTCGGCCAGCGGATCACGGCCGCCTGCACCCTGATCCTGATCTTCTTCTGCCTCTCCGGCCTGTACCTGCGTTGGCCGCGCAAGGCGCTGAACTGGCGCACCTGGCTGACCTTCGACTGGCGCAAGAAAGGCCGCGCCTTCAACTGGGACCTGCACGCCGTGGCCGGTACCTGGTGCCTGGCGTTCTACCTCCTGGCCTCGCTGACCGGCCTGTACTGGTCCTACGAGTGGTACCGCAACGGCCTGTTCAAGCTGCTCGACGACGCCCCCGCCGGCCAGGCCAAGGGCGGCCAGCGGGGCGGCGGCAAGCGCGGCCCGGCGCCCGAGGGCCCGCCGCCGGTAGTCGATGCCACCGCCATCTGGAACACCATCCAGCAGACCGGCGGCTCCGCCATGACTGCCTACAACCTGCGCCTGCCGCCGGTGAAGGGCCAGCCGGCCACCGTGTTCTACCTTCTCGATGACGCTGCCCACGAGCGCGCCTTCAACGAGATGGCCATCGACCCGGCCAGCGGCAAGCTGCTCAAGGACCGCCGCTACAACGACAGCAGCACCGGCAAGCAACTGCTCACCAGCGTCTACGCCCTGCATGTGGGCAGCTACTTCGGCCTCACCGGGCGCATCCTGATGATGCTCGCCAGCCTGGCCATGCCGCTGTTCTTCATCACCGGCTGGCTGCTCTACCTTGATCGCCGCCGCAAGAAGCGCGCAGCGCTGGCCGCCCGCGGCGAGCTGGGCACTACGGCTGGTGGTGCCGACTCCTGGTTGATCGGCTACGCCAGCCAGAGCGGCTTCGCCGAACAACTGGCCTGGCAGAGCGCCGGCCAGTTGCAGGCTGCTGGCCTGCCGGTACGCGTCGAGTCTCTGGGCAAGCTGGACCGTGCGCAGCTGGAGCAGACCCGTAATGCGCTGTTCGTGGTCAGCACTTTCGGCGAAGGCGAGGCGCCGGACAGTGCCCGTGGTTTCGAACGCCAGGTGCTCGGCCAATCCCTCGGCCTCAACGACCTGCGCTTCGCCGTACTCGCCTTGGGCGACCGCCAGTATGAGCACTTCTGCGGCTTCGCCCGGCGCATGCAGAGCTGGCTGCAAGGGCAGGGCGCGCGCCCGCTGTTCGACGGCGTGGAAGTGGACAATGGCGATGCCGCCGCGCTGCATGACTGGCAGGTACGCCTGGCCGAACTCTCCGGCACCGCACCGCAAGTGGCCTTCACCGCGCCGGCCTTCGAAGTCTGGACGCTGAGTGGCCGTGAGCACCTGAACCCCGGCAGCCAGGGCGAATCCACCTGGCTGCTGCGCCTCTGGGCGCCGAGCGACTCACAGATCGACTGGGCCGCCGGCGACCTGGTGGAAATCGTTCCCCGCCAACCGGAATTCCTCGTCAGCCGCTGGCTCGAACGCCTTGGCCTCGACGGCGCGGCCAAGGTGCAGGTCGACGGCCTGGCCATGCCGCTCAAGGACGCCCTGGCCGGCTGCCTGTTGCCGGCGAACCTGGAGCATCTGGTCGGCCAGCACGGCCAGGCGGTGGTTGATGCGCTGATCAAGCTCTCGGTGCGCCAGTACTCCATCGCCTCATTGCGCAGCGAAGGCGCGATGGAGCTGATCGTGCGCCAGGAGCAGCACGCGGACGGTTCGTTGGGTATCTGCTCCGGCTGGCTGACCCAATACCTGCCCGAAGGCGGCAGCCTGCTGCTGCGCCTGCGGCGCAACCGCAGCTTCCATCTCACCGAGGACGATCGCCCGCTGATCCTCATCGGTAACGGCACCGGTATCGCTGGCCTGCGTGCTCTGCTGCAAGCGAGCGTTGCCGAAGGCCGTTCGCGCAACTGGCTGCTGTTCGGCGAGCGCAATATCGCCCACGACTTCTACTGCCGCGACGAGCTCGAGGGCATGCTGGCGCGCGGCGAACTGCAACGCCTGGATGTCGCTTTCTCCCGCGACCAGGCCGAGAAGGTCTACGTACAGGATCGCCTGCGCGCCAGCGCCGAAACACTCGCCCAGTGGCTGGAAGAGGGGGCGGTGATCTACGTCTGCGGCAGCCTGCAAGGCATGGCCGAAGGCGTCGACCGTGCCTTGCGCGAGATGCTCGGTGATACCGAGGTTGAGAGGTTGCTGGAGGGTGGGCGCTATCGGCGCGACGTGTATTGATGGGGCGTTGGGTCTAGCCAATCGCGGACGGAGTCCGCTCCCACGCTCAGCGTGACTGGCTTTTCGTAGGGCGGATAACGCGCCAGCGCTATCCGCCGATTGGCCGTCAGCGGATAACCTGTTCCAGGTTGTCCGCCCTACGCAGGGCTCCTCAAATGGCGCAAACAAAAAGGCCCCCGCGAATGCGGAGGCCTTTTTTGATAGCGGAGCGCTTAAATCCAGTCGCTCAGATCCACAGGAACAGCGCCAGTACCGCCGCGAAGAAGCCCCACTTCTGCAGGTAGTACAGCTTGCGGTTGCGCTTCTTCAGGGCCTTGCCCTGCAGGCGGATCTTGTACAGCGAGGCGAACGCGCGGTTGATGCCGCCGGTCTTGTCGCCCGCATCGTTGGGCGAGGCTGCCGCGGCCATCACGTTGCGGCTGAACCAGCGGTTGAAGGCCGTTACCCAGCCGTACTTCAGCGGTCGCTCGATGTCGCAGAAGAGGATCACCCGGTCATGTTCCGTGGTGTTCTCGGCGTAGTGGATGTAGGTCTCGTCGAACACCACCGCCTCGCCGTCGCGCCAGTGGTAGCGCTCGCCGTCCACCTCGATGAAGCAGCCCGGGTCGTTCGGCGTCAGCAGGCCCAGGTGATAGCGCAGCGAGCCGGCGTAAGGGTCGCGGTGGCGCACCAGGCGCGAGCCCGGCGGCAGCTCGGCGAACATCGCGGCCTTCACCGACGGAATCTGCCGCAGCAGTTCGGTGGTCTTCGGGCACAGCGCATCGGCCGACGGATGGCTGTCGTCGTACCATTTCAGGTAGAAGCGCTTCCAGCCGGTCTTGAAGAAGGAATTGAAGCCGACGTCGTTGAGCTGGTCGGAGCGCTTGATGCTGCCGGCATCGCGCAGGTGCAGCGCTTCGCTGCGGATGGCTTCCCAGTTCTCGGTCAGCAGGCGCATTTCCGGGAACTGCTCGGTCGCCAGGTACGGGCGGCTGGGTACCTTGGAGAACAGGTACATCAGGCAGTTGATCGGCGCCAGGAAGCTGGAATGGTCGCTCAGCTGGCGCGTGAACTTGTGGCGCACCCGTCCGCGCAGGTGGACGTAAACGATGCTCAGGCCGAAGGCGGCCAGGATGGCGGCTTTGATCATTCGGGGAGGTATCCGCTACTACAGACCGGGGATAGTACTCCTCCTGAACGTGACTGAGTATTCTCCGAAGGCCAAAGGCCATGATCTGCTTTACCCTGCAGGAAACTTGGAAGGACGGCGACACCAATGACCGAGAGCACGACGCGAATCCTGCTCAACTGCGACATGGGCGAAAGCTTCGGCGCCTGGCGCATGGGCGACGACACCCACGCCATGCCGCTGATCGACCAGGCCAACCTCGCTTGTGGCTACCACGCGGGCGACCCACTGACCATGCAGCGCACCGTGCGCCTGGCGGTGGAGCAGGGCGTCAGCATCGGTGCCCACCCGGCCTACCCGGACCTCGCCGGCTTCGGTCGCCGGCACATGAACTGCTCGCCCGAGGAAGTCCACGCCCTGGTGCTCTACCAGATCGGCGCGCTGGATGCCTTCTGCCGCGCCGCCGGCACCCAGGTGGCCTACGTGAAGCCCCACGGTGCGCTGTACAACGACCTGGTGCGCGACGACGCGCTGCTCTGCGCCGTGCTCGACGCCTGTGCCGCCTATCGCAAGCGCCTGCCGCTGATGGTGCTGGCCCTGGCCGACAACAGTCGCGAGCTGCAACTGGCCGACGTGGCAGATGTGCCGCTGATGTTCGAAGCCTTCGCCGACCGCGCCTACCTGCCCGACGGCCAGCTGGCGCCGCGGCGCCTGGCCAATGCCGTGCATCACGAGCCGCAACGCATTCTCGACCAGGCCCTGGCCATCGCCCGCGGCGAACCTTTCCCGGATATCGACGGCAACCCGCTGCGGCTACGCGCCGACAGCCTCTGCGTGCACGGTGACAACCCCGAATCCCTGGCGGTGCTGCGGCGCCTGCGTGGCCTGCTGGACCAGGCATGATCCGTCTCGAGCCTTTCGGCGCCACGGCGCTGCTGATCACCCTGGCCGAACAGCCCGACGACACCTTGCCGCTGCGCATCGCTCGGCTGTCCGAACGCCTGCGCACCGAACTGGGCCCGGCGCTGACCGATTGCGTGGCGGGCTGGACGACCCTGCTCCTTCACTACGACCTGCTGCGCGTGGACTTGCCGCAGTTGCAGCGCCAGGTGCAGGCCGCGCTGGCGCAGTGGCCAGGCGAGGCCGCGACCGGTGAAGTGGAGCGGCTGCATGAAATTGCCGTGTGGTACGCCGGTGAAGACCTCGCCGAGGTTGCCCTTCACTGCGGGCTCACGCCGACCCAGGTGATCGACCTGCACGCTGGTCGCGACTACCGCGTCGGCGCCATCGGCTTTGCCCCCGGCTTCGCCTACCTGGGCGAGTTGGACGAGCGCCTCGTCCTGCCGCGCCGGGCCACGCCGCGCACACGGGTTCCCGCCGGCAGCCTCGCCATTGCCGAGCGCCAGACAGCGGTTTATCCACAGGCCTCACCCGGTGGCTGGCACCTGCTGGGACGCACCGCGCAGCGCCTGTTCGATCCCTGCGCGACGCCTCCCTGCCCGCTGGCCGTGGGGGAGCGGGTGCGCTTCGTGCCCATCGACGAAGCTGCTTTTCGCGCTGCGGGCGGTGACGCATGAGCCTCACGGTCATCGCCTGCGGCCCGCTGTGCCTGCTGCAGGATGGTGGTCGCCAGGGTTGGCAGCACCTCGGCATCTCTCCCGGCGGCCCTGTGGATAAACACGCCGCGGCCTGGGCCAATCGCCTGCTCGGCAACCCCTACGGCACAGCATTCTTGGAGATCGCACTGGGCGGCGTGGAGCTGGAGGCGCAGGACGATACCTGGCTGGCGCTGACCGGCGCCGAGCTGCCTGCCCGGCTCGATGGCGAACCGCTTCCCGCTTGGTCGCGTTTTCATGTTCGGGCCGGGCAGCGCCTCAAGCTCGGTTTCGCCCGTGCCGGACAGCGCGCCTATCTCTCTGCTGCCGGTGGTTTCCGTGCGGCACCGGTACTGGGTAGCGTTTCGACCCAGACGCGGGAAAGGCTCGGAGGTCTTGCCGGCAATGGCGAGACCCTGGCCGTGGGGGATGTGCTGGAATGCACCGCTGCGGGCGAGCATTTCTCCCGTGGCGCCGACGTGCCCTGGCCCTATCGGCCGGACTACCGCGAATGCCCGGTCCTGCGCGTTTTGCCTGGCCCGGATGCCTTCACCACCGAACAGCGCCGGGCTTTCTTCACTCAGCCCTGGCAGATCAGCCCGCAATCCGACCGCATGGGCGTGCGCCTGCGCGGCGAAGCCCTGGGCGCGCCCCGCCGGCAGTGGTCGTTGGGAATAGTGGAGGGCGCCATCCAGGTGCCGCCGGACGGCCAGCCGATCATCCTGCTGGCCGACCGGCAGACCATGGGTGGCTACCCGCTGCTGGGCGTGCTGCACCCGCTGGACATCGGCCGCCTGGCGCAATGCCCGGCGCACAGCGAGGTGCGCTTTGTCGAGGCGAGCGTGGAACAGGCGCAGGCGGACCTGCGCGCGTTCCTGAGGTTTTTCGCTACTTAGGCAAGTGCCGTAACGGCAGGGGCGCCGACTCTTTCACCGTCTGGATGGCGAAGTTGCTACGGATGTCGCTGACGCCCGGCAGCTTGAGCAGGGTGCCGGTGAGGAATTGCTCGTAGGCGCGCAGGTCCGGCAGCACCACCTGCAGGAGGAAGTCCGACTCGCCGCTGACCAGATGCACCGAGATGACCTCCGGCAAGTCGATCACCGCCTGGCGAAAGGCGGCAGCGCTGGTATCGCTGTGGCGCTCGACCTTCACGCCGACAAACACCGTCAAGCCCAGGCCGACTTCGTCGCGGCCCAGTTCGGCGTGGTAACCGCGGATCATCCCGGCCTCTTCGAGGATGCGCACGCGCCTCAGGCAGGGCGAAGGGGAGAGCCCGATTTCCTCGGCAAGCTGCACGTTGGTCAGGCGGCCGTCGCGCTGCAGGGCGGCGAGGATGCGGTGGTCGTAGGTGTCCAGTTTTGGGCTTGGCATGATTGGCTGATCAAGTGGCTTCAGATTGGCAGAGTATGCCAATTGTCAGCTTTGTGCTGGTGGAATACGCAAGCACCTGCTCCAAGCTTCAGGCATAGAATCCTTATCCACAATGTCTTCTTCGGAGTGGCTCCTGTGGATATCGGCGTCTTCCTGCTGGCCCTGGCGATGGTCTACCTGCTGCCCGGGCCGGACATGATTCTCCTGCTGCACACCGGTGCCCGCGAGGGCTGCCGCGCGGCATTGGCGACCGCGCTCGGCCTGGGCCTGGCGCGTGCCTGCCATGTGGCGCTGGCGGCGACCGGGCTGGCACTGCTGTTCCGTTCGGCGCCGTGGACGTTCGATGCGGTGCGCATCGGCGGTGGCCTTTATCTGGCGTGGATTGGCTTGCAGTTGCTCCGAGCGCCGGTTGGCGTGCCGCTGGCGGAGGGGAGCGCCGGGTTATCCACAGTGAGCTACCGGCGGGCGTTTCGGCGTGGCCTGCTGACCAATCTGCTCAACCCCAAGGCGCTGTTGTTCTGTTCGGTGCTGTTGCCGCAGTTCATTCATCCGCAGAACGGGCCGCTGGCACTGCAATTCGCGCTGCTGGGCGGTGTGCTGGTGGTGGTCGGGCTGGGCTTTGACAGCTTCTACGCCGTCAGCGGCGAGCGCATGGGCCGTTGGCTGGCGCGGCACAGGGCGATGCAGCGGGTGCAGCAGTGGGGCTTCGGCGGCATTCTGCTGGGCTTCGGCGTGCGCCTGGCGCTGATCCGTGATCTGTAGGGACAGTTTCGGTGCGGTGGTGAGCAAGTTGCAGAACAGCGCAAACGGCTCTTCGTGGGAGCGGGCGTGCTCGCGAACTGACTCCGCCGCTCGGCCTGTTCGCGAGCAAGCTCGTTCCTACAGGTCTTCTGGGAGGATTTTCCACAGCCGTGCCACGGACGGCTTCTGCGGATTGCGCGCGACCACCAGCAGGCCGAGTTCCTTGCCGCGCAACTCGCGCAGCAGCTGCGCGCCCTTGCGCTGTTGCAGGCTCTCGGCGAGATGCCCGAGGGCGATCGCCGCCGCGGCTGGGTGCGTGGCGACCGGCACGTAGCTGCCGTCGTCCATATCCAGCACCACATGCCTCTCGCCGGGTTCCGGAGTGGGGATATGCAGGCTGGCCTTGAGCAGTTGTGCCATGGCTTCGTCGCGTTGGGCAGCCGTCAGCTGTCCCGGTGGCAGTGCCCGTTCCAGGGGAAAGAACTCGTCCCGGGGCTCGACTGTCGGTTTGACCTCGGCAGACGGCTGGGCAGGAGCCGTGGCACGAACCGACGCGGGCGGCGGCTTTGGCGCTAGCGAGGGCGGTGCGTTGAAGTCCAGTTCATCCTGGTCGAGCCCACTCCAGTCGATATCGTCGAGATCGACGTCCCCCGGCGCCTTTTTCTTCGTCGTCGACGATTTCTTCCGTGATTTCACTGCCGCGCGCACGTCCATCCGCTGTTGCCGCTTCCACTTGTGCAACTGCACATTGGCGACGATGGCGGTGACGAGGATCAGCAGGAGGAAGAACAGCAGCATGTGGAGTGTGGCCCTGTGGATTACGGCCACTGCGGTGCGGGACAGTGGCGGGACGCCACCCTAGCGGGACGTTCTGGATCAGGCCGTAGGTCTGTTCCCGCTGCGCTGTAGGACGCAGCTGTATCCGAAAGAGGGCCGGCCTATGACCGGCCCGTTTCGCATCAGTTCAGGAACTGCTCGGCGTGATGACAGGCGACTTGTCGCTCATCCAGCAGTCGCAGCTCCGGTACCTCGGTCCTGCAGCGCTCGGTCGCGTAGGGGCAGCGCTTGTGGAAGGCGCAGCCGCTGGGCGGGTTGAGAGGGTTGGGGAGCTCGCCCTGGATCTTGATCTTCGGCTTGCTCGGGTCGGGGTGGATCGCCGGGGTGGCCGAGAGCAGCGCCTGGGTGTAGGGATGCAGCGGGCGCTCGTAGAGCTTGTCCGCCGGGCCCATTTCCGCCGGGCGGCCGAGGTACATCACCAGCACATCGTCAGCGACGTGGCGGACCACGGCGAGGTTGTGGGAGATGAACACGTAGGCGGTGCCGAACTCCTGCTGCAGGTCCATGAACAGGTTGAGCACCTGGGCCTGGATCGACACATCCAGCGCCGAGGTCGGTTCGTCCGCCACCAGCACCTTGGGCCGCAGCATCATCGCGCGGGCCAGGGCGATGCGCTGGCGCTGGCCGCCGGAGAACATGTGCGGGTAGCGCTGGTAGTGCTCGGGGCGCAGGCCGACCTGCTTCATCATCGCCTGCACGCGCTCGCGGCGCTCGGCGCGCGACAGATTGGTGTTGATCACCAGCGGCTCGGCCAACTGGTCACCGATCTTCTGTCGTGGGTTGAGCGAGGCGTAGGGGTTCTGGAAGACCATCTGTACGTCGCGGCGCAACTGTTTGCGCTGCTCGTGGTTGGCGCCTTTCACTTCCTGGCCGGCGATCTGCAGCGAGCCGGAGGTGGGTTCTTCGATCAGGGTCAGCGCGCGGGCGAGCGTGGACTTGCCGCAGCCGGATTCGCCGACCACGGCCAGGGTCTTGCCGGCCAGCAGGTCGAAGGACACGCCGTTGAGCGCGCGGACCAGGGCGTGGGGCTTGAACAGGCCCTGGGAGATTTCGTAGTGACGGGTCAGGTCGCGGGCGGTCAGAACGGCGTTCATCGGGCCACCTCGGTGTTCAGGTTGAGCGGGTAGAAGCAGCGCACGGCGCCGCGCTCATGGGCTTCCAGCGCCGGGCGTACGCTGCGGCAGTTGTCCTGCACGTAGGGACAGCGTGGCGACAGCAGGCAGCCCTGAGGGCGATCGTATTTGCCGGGAACGATGCCGGGCAGGGTAGCCAGGCGCTCTTCACCGGCACTGTGTTCCGGGATCGCCTTGAGCAGCGCTTCGGTATAGGGATGGGTCGGCAGGTCGAACAATGCCGGCACCTGGCCGATCTCCACCGCCTGGCCCGCGTACATCACGCAGACGCGCTGGGCGGTCTCGGCGACCACGGCGAGGTCGTGGGTGATCAGGATCAGCGCCATGCCCTGGTCGCGCTGCAGGTTCAGCAGCAGCTCCATGATCTGCGCCTGGATGGTCACGTCCAGCGCGGTGGTCGGCTCGTCGGCGATCAGCAGCTTGGGCTCGCCGGCAATCGCCATGGCGATCGCGACGCGCTGGCTCATGCCGCCGGACAACTGGTGCGGGTAGGCGTCCAGGCGTTGGGCGGCGCCGGGGATTTCCACCCGTTCGAGCAGCTCCAGGGCGCGCTGGCGAAGGGCCTTGCCGCGCAGGCCGAGGTGCAGTTTGAGCACTTCCTCGATCTGGTAGCCGACGGTGAAGCTGGGGTTGAGGGCTGTCATCGGGTCCTGGAAGACCATGGCGATGTCCTTGCCGACGATGCGCCGACGCTCGCGGCCTTTCAGACGCAGCATGTCGATGCCGTCGAATTGCATGGTGTCGGCGGTGATGATGCCGGGGGTGTCGATCAGGCCCATCAGGGCCATCATGGTCACCGACTTGCCGGAGCCGGATTCGCCGACGATGGCCAGGACTTCACCCTTGTCCACCGAGAGGTTGAGGCCATCCACTACCGGGATGGCATTGCGGTCGCCGAAGCGCACCGAGAGATTGCGCAGGTCGAGGAGGCTCATACGGCGGTCTCCGTCAGGCTTTTGTTCTTCTTGTGGGAACGAGAGGGACGCTTCAGTCCTACGAAGAGCACGGGGGTATCCATCTGCATGCTCCTCACGCCGCATTCTTCAGCTTCGGGTCCAGCGCATCGCGCAGGCCGTCGCCCATCAGGTTGATCGCCAGCACGCTGAGCAGGATGGTCAGGCCGGGCAGCGAGACGACCCACCAGGCGCGCTCGATATAGTCGCGCGCGGAGGCCAGCATGGTGCCCCACTCGGGCGTCGGCGGTTGCACGCCCAGGCCGAGGAAGCCCAATGCGGCGGCGTCGAGGATCGCCGAGGAGAAGCTCAGGGTGGCCTGCACGATCAGCGGCGCCATACAGTTGGGCAGCACGGTGACGAACATCAGGCGCAGGGTGCCGGCACCCGCCAGGCGCGAGGCGGTGACGTAGTCGCGGTTCAGTTCGCCCATGACCGCGGCGCGGGTCAGGCGCACGTAGGCCGGCAGCGAGACGATGGCGATGGCGATCACGGTGTTGATCAGCCCTGGGCCGAGGATGGCGACGATGGCCACCGCCAGCAGCAGCGAAGGCAGGGCCAGCATGATGTCCATCAGACGCATGATCACCGGGCCCAGGCGGGTCGGCGAGAAGCCGGCGAGCAGGCCGAGGAAGATTCCGGGGATCATCGAGATCAGCACCGAGGTCAGGCCGATCATCAGCGACAGCCGCGCACCGTGCATCAGGCGCGAGAGCAGGTCGCGGCCCAACTCGTCGGTGCCCAGCAGGAACTGCGTGTTGCCGCCTTCGAGCCAGAGCGGCGGGGTGAGCAGGAAGTCGCGGAACTGCTCGCTCGGATCGTGGGGCGCGACCCAGGGCGCGAACAGCGCGCAGAACACGATGACCAGCATGAACAGCAGGCCGCCGACCGCGCCCTTGTTGCGCGAGAAGGCATGCCAGAACTCTTTCAGCGGGGAGGGATAGACCAGGCTCGGGTCGCTGGCGGGAGTAAGAGAATCTGTATTCATTGCAAGCTCCGTAGAAGCTGCTCAGGGCCTCGCGAGCTAGAGCGAGACGAGGAAGAGTCCGCCGAGAAAGCGCAGTTTGCATGGAGCAAATGAGCATTTATCGGTGGAGTCTGACGCTGTATCGCCGACGCGCAGCAGGCCATGGGCGGTTTCTCAGCGTTGGTGGCGGATGCGTGGGTTGGCGAGGCCGTAGAGGATGTCCACGATGAAGTTCACCAGGATCACCAGGGTCGCCACCAGCAGGATGCCGTTCTGCACCACCGGGTAGTCGCGGCGGCCGATGGCGTCGATCAGCCATTTGCCGATGCCGGGCCAGGAGAAGATGGTTTCGGTCAGGACCGCGCCGGCCAGCAGAGTGCCGACCTGCAGGCCGAACACGGTGAGCACCGGGATCATGGCGTTGCGCAGGGCGTGCACGAACACCACGCGCGCTGGCGACAGACCCTTGGCGCGAGCCGTGCGCACATAGTCCTCGCGCAGCACTTCGAGCATCGAGGAGCGGGTCATCCGGGCGATCACCGCCAGCGGGATGGTGCCCAGCACGATGGCCGGCAGGATCAGGTGGCGCACGGCATCGATAAAGGCGCCGTCTTCATCCGAGAGCAGGGTGTCGATGAGCATGAAGCCGGTTTTCGGCTCGATGTCGTAGAGCAGGTCGAGGCGCCCGGACACCGGCGTCCAGCCCAGGCTCACGGAGAACAGCATGATGAGGATCAGGCCCCACCAGAAGATCGGCATGGAGTAGCCGGCCAGGGAGATGGTCATCACCCCGTGGTCGAACAGCGAGCCGCGCTTGAGCGCCGCGATCACCCCGGCGAGCAGGCCGAAGACGCCGGCGAACAGCAGGGCCGCCAGCGACAGTTCGAGGGTGGCGGGGAACAGGGTGAGGAATTCGTGCCAGACGCTGTCGCGGGTGGTCAGCGATTCGCCGAGGTTGCCCTGGGCGAGGTTCCCGATGTAGTCGAGGTACTGCTGGTAAAGCGGCTTGTCGAGGCCCAGGCGGTGCATGGCCTCGGCGTGCATCTGCGGGTCGACGCGGCGTTCACCCATCATCACTTCCACGGGGTCGCCCGGAATCAGGCGGATCAGCGCAAAGGTGAGCAGGGTGACGCCGAAGAAGGTCGGTATCAGTAGCCCGAAGCGCCGGGCAATGAAGGACAGCATTGTGGGGAGTTCTCCACATGGGATGGTCACGGTTGGGCCGCGTCATGGGCGGTCCGTTCTTGTCGACATCGACCCTTTTGAGGTCTGGTCCTTGTCGTTATGGTCCCGGCGAGCCCTGTAGCTGCACACGGGAAAAATTGTTCGAACCCAGCGGGCTCAGGGTAAAGCCTGTTACGCCAGGCCGCACCACGGCGAACTGCTTCGGGTAGGCCAGGGCGATCCACGGCGCCTCGCGCTGGTAGACCGCCAGCGCCTGGCGGTAGAGGTCCGCGCGGGTTTCCTGGTCGGTAATGGCGCGGGCCTTGCGCAGTAGTTCGTCGAACTCCGCGTTGCACCAGCCGGCCTGGTTCTCGCCGCTTTTCGCCGCCGCACAGGACAGGTTCGGCGTGAGGAAGTTGTCCGGGTCGCCATTGTCGCCGGCCCAGCCCATGAAGATCAGGTCGTGCTCGCCCTGCTTGGCACGCTTGATCAGCTCTCCCCATTCGAAGACGCGGATGTCCGCCTGGATGCCGATCCTGCCCAGGTCGTCCTGCAGCATCTGCGCGCCGATGCCGGGGTTGGGGTTGGTCGGGCCGCCGCCGGGGCGGGTCCAGATCGACAGTTTCAGGCCGGGCTTGATACCGGCTTCTTCCAGCAGTTGCCTGGCGCGCGCCGGGTCGTGGGGCCAGACCTTGAGCTGCGGATCGGAACCCCACAGTGTCGGCGGATAGGGCGCCACAGCCAGCGTTGCGGCGCCTTCGCCGAACTGTGCGCGCAGGTAGGCATCGCGGTCGAAGGCGAGATTGATCGCCTGGCGCACGCGCACATCGTCCAGCGGTTTGTGCCGGGTATTGATGCCGACGTAGGCGACCAGCAGGGAGTCCAGTTCCTCGACCTTGAGTTTCGGGTCCTGGCGCAGCGCGGGCACGTCGGTGGGCTTGGGGTAGACGGCTATCTGGCAGTCGCCGGCCTTGACCTTCTGGATGCGTACGTTCGGGTCGGGAGTGATCGCCAGCAGCAGGCGGTCGATCTTCGGCTTGCCGCCCCAGTAATCAGGGTTGGCGGTGAAGCGCACCTGAGCGTCCTTCTGGTAGCGCTGGAAGATGAAGGGGCCGGTGCCGATGGGCAGGTTGTTCAACTGGTCGGCCTTCTCGGCAGCCAGCAGCAGGTCACCGTACTCGGCGGAATAAATGGAGGCGAAACCCATCGCGAGGTCGGCGAGGAAGGGCGCCTCGGGATGCCTGAGGGTAAAGCGCACGTGGTAGTCGTCGAGCTTTTCCACCGCGCCGATCAGGCCGGGCAGGCCCATTGCCTCGGCATAGGGAAAGCCGCGCGGGGCCAGCCTGTTCCATGGGTGCTTCGGGTCGAGCTGGCGCTGGAAGCTCCAGAGCACATCGTCGGCGTTGAACCCGCGAGTCGGCGTGAAGTAGTCGGTGCTGTGGAATTTCACGCCCTGGCGCAGGGCGAAGGTGTACTGCAGTCCGTCGTCGCTTATCTCCCAGCTCTCTGCCAACGCAGGTACCACGCGGGTACTGCCGGGGGCGAACTGCACCAGGCGCTCGAAGACCGTCTCGGCGGAAGCATCGGCGGTGGTCGCGGCGGTGTACTGGGTGATGTCGAAGCCCTCGGGACTGGCCTCGGTGCAGACCACCAGGGGCTGGGCGAATGCCGAGGTGCAGCCGAGCAGGCTCGCCAGGATCATCCCGGAGAGCCGTTTGCGGAAATGGCTGGGCATGGGGCTGGCGGTCGGGGCTTTGGCCGCCGGCGGTTGCCGGCGGCCATTGGCCTTACTTGCCGACGCTGACGCCGTAGAACGAGTTCAGCGCGAACGGGCTGATCTTGAAATCCTGCACCGTCTTGCGCATCGGCTGGTACACGGTGGAGTGGGCGATCGGGGTGATCGGCACCTGCTCCTTGAGAATGTGCTGGGCCTGCTTGTACAGCTCGGTGCGCTTGGCCTGGTCCGGGGTGCGCTTGGCATCCTTGATCAGCTTGTCGTAGGCCGGGTCGCACCATTTGGAGAAGTTGTTGCCGTCCACGGCATCGCAGCCGTAGAGGGTGCCCAGCCAGTTGTCCGGGTCACCGTTGTCGCCGCTCCAGCCGATCAGCATGGCGTCGTGCTCGCCGCCCTTGGCGCGCTTGATGTACTCGCCCCACTCGTAGGTGACGATCTTCGCCTTGATGCCGACCTTGGCCCAGTCGGACTGCAGCATCTCGGCCATCAGCTTGGCGTTGGGGTTGTACGGGCGCTGCACCGGCATGGCCCACAGGGTGATCTCGGTGCCTTCGGCGACGCCGGCCTTCTTCAGCAGCTCCTTGGCCTTCTCCGGGTTGTAGCCGGCGTCCTTGATGCTGTCGTCGTAGGACCACTGGGTCGGCGGCATGCCGTTCACGGCGAGCTGGCCAGCGCCCTGGTAGACGGCGTCGATGATCGCCTTCTTGTTCACCGCCATGTCCAGCGCCTCGCGCACTTCGAGCTTGTCGAACGGCTTGTGCAGGACGTTGTAGGCGATGTAGCCGAGGTTGAAGCCCGGCTGAGACGGCATGTTCAGGTTCGGGTCCTTCTTTAGCGCCTCCAGGTCGGCCGGGCGCGGGAAGAGGGTGATCTGGCACTCGTTGGCCTTGAGCTTCTGCATACGCACCGAGGCGTCGGTGTTGATGGCGAAGATCAGGTTGTCGATCTTCACCTCACCCTTGTTCCAGTAGTCCGGGTTGGCCTTGAAGCGGATCATCGCGTCCTTCTGGTAGCGATTGAACACGAACGGGCCGGTGCCGATGGGCTTCTGGTTGATGTCGCTGGCCTTGCCCTGCTTGAGCAACTGGTCGGCGTATTCGGCGGACTGGATCGAGGCGAAGCTCATGGCGAGGTTCTGGATGAACGCCGCGTCAACTTCGTTGAGGGTGAACTTGACGGTCTTGTCGTCGACCTTCTCCACCTTGGCGATGTTCGCGTCCATGCCCATGTCGGTGAAGTAGGGGAATTCGGTCTGGTACGCCTTACGGAACGGATGGTTCTTGTCGAGCATGCGGTTGAAGGTGAACAGCACGTCGTCGGCGTTGAACTCGCGGGTCGGCTTGAAGTAGTCGGTGGTGTGGAACTTCACGCCGGAGCGCAGGTGGAAAGTGTAGGTCTTGCCGTCATCGGATACGTCCCACTTTTCCGCCAGGCCCGGGATGACCTGGGTGCCGCCGCGCTCGAACTGGGTGAGGCGGTTGAACACGGTTTCCGCCGAGGCATCGAAGTCGGTGCCGGTGGTGTACTGGCCGGGGTCGAAGCCCGCGGGGCTGCCTTCGGAGCAGTAGACCAGGTTGTTGGCGGCGTGGGCGATCGGGGCGCTGGCGATCAACCCAGCGGCAATCATGGCGCGGATGACGGCGTTCTTACGCATTGGGACCTCTGTTTATTCTGGTTGTCATCGAGGGGCAGCCTCGTGAGCTGCGTTGCGTGAAGCTATGCACGGCACATGCCGGGTGCAAGCGTCTAACCGGGATGAGTGTAGAAGTTGTGACGCGGGTGCAAGGGAATGTCGCAATTTCGACAATGGGAACCGTGCGGTCGAGCGGCGGCGCCCCGGTCCCCCAAGGCGCCGCGCTGGAAAAGGCCGTAGGTGTTACGGCATCTGCACCTCGATCGTGCCGTCGGCGCTGACGGTGACCTGGCTGGTGCCGGCTTCGATTTCCTGCGCCGGTGCCGAATCCATGGAGGCGAACTTGGCGGCGGCCATGCGCATCACCGGCATCGGCCGTGGCGCGCCGGAGGTGTTCAGGTTCAGGCTGACCAGCTTGTAGCCCTTGCCGCCGAGCGCGTCGGTGAGTACCTGGGCGCGGGCCTTGAAGGCATCCACGGCGCCCTTCATCATCGCGTCCTCGTTCTTCGCGCGAGTGGCGTCGGCGATGCTGAAGTCCATGCTGCCCATCTTCAACTTGCCCAGCAGGTCGGCGGTGAGTTGCGAGAGGGCGGCGAAGTCGGTGCTCTCCAGACGGATTTCCGCGCGCTCGCGCCAGGCCGTGATCTTCTGGCCCTTGTCGTCATACACCGGGTAGCTGTTGCGGCTGCCCAGGCTGACGGTCACGCCTTTCACCTTGCGTGCCTGCTCCACGGCTGCATTCAGCGCGGTGGTGGTCTCGCTGGCCAGCTTGGCCGGATCGCTGGCCTGGCCTTCGCTGAACAGGGTCACGTGCATCAGGTCGTGGGCAACTTCCTGGCTGACCTCGGCGCGCAGCGAAACCTGGTTGTAGCGAGGTTCGTCTGCCAGGGCTCCCAGGCTGGTGGCGCACAGGGCGATGGCGGCGGCGATGGCGGTGAAGGGTTTCTTCAGTACAGACATGGATGACTCCTTGCTCCAGAAAATGTCCCGGCCACAGCTTAGTAGAGCCAGTGGCGAGGACTGTCAGACCCTTTGACGAGGATTCGTTCCGATCCGGGTTATTGACGGATGTCACCAATTGTTTCGGTGCGAGGCGGCCGACGCGGGCCGCGCTGGAGTATGCTGTGGCGCTATGCCGCATAAAGGAGAGGGGGCTCTTGGCTATACTCGCGCAAATTCCGGAATTCACCATGCGCCCACCGGTTTTCCAGCTTTCCGCCAGTCGTCAGAACCTTCTGCATCTGACGCTCATCCGTATTCTCGTGCTTGCCGCCCAGGCCGGTTCGGTCGGGCTCGCCTACAAGGCCCAACTGATTCAACTGCCCTGGCTTGCGCTGGGCGTGACCCTCGGTGTCTCCCTTGTGCTCTGCCTGGGCACGGCGTTGCGCCTGCGCGGCCCGTGGCCGGTCACGGAGCTGGAGTACGCCGTCCAGCTCGCCTGCGACCTGGTCATCCACAGTGTGCTGCTGTACTACTCGGGTGGTTCGAGCAACCCCTTCGTCTCTTATTACCTGGTGCCGCTGACCATCGCCGCCGCGACCCTGCCATGGCTCTACACCATCGCCCTGGCAGGCTTGGCGCTGGCCAGCTACACGGTGCTGCTGGTGTGGTTCCACCCGCTGGAGATGGCTGCGGGACAACGCGACAACCTCCTTATCTATGGCATGTGGCTGAGCTTCGCCCTGGCCGCCGCACTGATCACCTTCTTCGTCGCCCGCATGTCCGAGTCGCTGCGCCGCCAGGAGCAGTTGCAGGCGCAGCGTCGCGAGGAAGGCATGCGTGACCAGCAACTGCTGGCCGTGGCCACCCAGGCCGCCGGCGCCGCCCATGAACTGGGCACGCCGCTGGCGACCATGAGCGTACTGCTCAAGGAATTGCGCCAGACCAATGCGGACCAGCCGATGTTGCAGGAAGATCTCGCCCTGCTGCAGGAGCAGGTCAAGCTTTGCAAGACCACCCTGCAGCACCTGGTACGCGCCGCCGAAGCGGATCGTCGCCAGGCGGTGGAAGAGCAGGGCGCCAACGAGTGGGTCGAAGCGGTGCTGCGGCGCTGGCATTTGATGCGCCCGGAGGCGAGCTATCGCTACCAGACGCTCGGCAAGGGCAAGGCACCGCGGATGACTCCGCCGACCGACCTGAGCCAGGCGCTGCTGAACCTGCTCAATAATGCGACGGACGCCTGCCCGGACGACCTGGATATCCGCCTGGACTGGGATGCCGGGGAAATCTGCCTGAGCATCCGCGACCAGGGCCCGGGCGTGCCGCTGGCGATTGCCGAACAGCTCGGCAAGCCGTTCTTCACCACCAAGGGCAAGGGGTTCGGCCTGGGATTGTTCCTGAGCCAGGCCAGCGTGACCCGCGCAGGTGGAACGGTGAAGTTGTATAACCATGAAGATGGCGGCACTCTGACCGAGTTGCGTCTGCCCAGAAGCTATGGCGTGGCCTGATCGCCGCGCCCGCGAGGAAGTACCATGAGCGAAGAGATCCTGTTCGAAGGCGAAGAGCAGCCCCACCTGCTGCTGGTGGACGACGATGCCACCTTTACCCGCGTCATGGCCCGCGCCATGGCCCGTCGCGGGTTGCGGGTGTCGGTCGCCGGCTCCGCCGAGGAAGGCCTGGCCATGGCCAAGGACGATCTGCCCGACTACGCCGTGCTGGACCTGAAGATGGACGGCGACTCCGGCCTGGTGCTGCTGCCTAAGCTGCTTGAGCTCGACGCCGAGATGCGCGTAGTGATCCTCACTGGCTATTCCAGCATCGCCACCGCGGTGGAAGCCATCAAGCGCGGCGCCACCAACTACCTGTGCAAACCGGCCGACGCCGACGATGTGCTCACTGCACTGCTGTCGCAGCACGCCGACCTGGAGACCCTGGTGCCGGAAAACCCCATGTCGGTCGACCGCCTGCAGTGGGAACATATCCAGCGCGTGCTTGCCGAACATGACGGCAACATCTCCGCGACCGCCCGAGCGCTGGGTATGCACCGGCGCACATTGCAACGTAAGCTGCAGAAGCGCCCGGTGAGGCGTTAAGCGATCGATAACACAAAGGAGCGCCAATGAGCGCTCCTTTTTTGTATGTACAGCCGTGCGAGCCCATTCCATGACCGACAGCGCCGAGTACCGCGCCGCGAACGATGCCGTTCGCAGCCGCTTCTTCCACCGAGTCTGGCACCTCACCGCGCCTTACTGGCGCAGCGAAGAGAAGGGCATGGCCTGGTTGCTGCTGATCGTGGTCATCGCCCTCTCGCTGGTGGGTGTGGCCGTCTCGGTCTGGCTCAACAGCTGGTACCGTGACTTCTACAACGCCCTGCAGAACAAGGATGTCGACTCCTTCATCCGGCTGGTCCTGTACTTCTGCGGCATTGCCGCCGCCGCGATCCTGATCGCCGTCTACCGCCTCTACCTGACCCAGATGCTGACCATCCGCTGGCGCCGCTGGCTGACGGAGAAGCACTTCGCCGCCTGGCTGGGCGACAAGAACTATTACCGCCTCGAGCAGCGCGGCCATACCGACAACCCCGACCAGCGCCTGACCGAAGACCTCAACAACTTCACCGATACCACCCTGACCCTGGGTCTTGGCCTGATCCGCAACGTCGTCAGCCTGGTGTCCTTCTCGGTCATCCTCTGGGGCGTTTCCGGCAGCATCGAAATCCTCGGCATCACCATTCCCGGCTACATGTTCTGGGCAGCGCTGCTCTACGCGGCGGTTGGCAGCTGGCTGACGCACCTGATCGCGCGCCGCCTGATCACCCTGAACAACCAGCAACAGCGCTTCGAGGCGGATCTGCGTTTCGGCCTGGTCCGGGTGCGCGAGAATGCCGAGAGCATCGCCCTGTACAACGGCGAGGCCAACGAGAACGAACGGCTGATGACGCGCTTCCGCAATGTCTGGGGCAACTTCTGGGAGCTGATGAAGGTGCAGAAGCGCTTGACCTTCTTCAGCTCCGGCTATGCCCAGATCGCCATCATCTTCCCCCTGGTGGTCGCCGCCCCGCGTTATTTCGCCGGCAAGATCCAACTCGGCGAGCTCATGCAGATCAACTCCGCCTTCGGCAACGTGCAGGACGGCCTGAGCTGGTTCATCGATGCGTACGCCAGCCTCGCCAATTGGCGCGCCACCTGCGACCGTCTGCTGAGCTTCCGCGGAGCCATGGCCGACATCGCCCAGGAGTCGGCGAACATCGACGTGCGCAAGTCCGGCGACTTGCTGCAACTGCAGAACCTTACCCTGAGCCTGGGCAACGGTCGCGAGCTGCTGCAGCCCACCAGCCTGGCGATCAACACCGGGGAGCACGTACTGATCGGTGGCCCGTCCGGCGGTGGCAAGAGCACCCTGCTGCGCGCCATGAGCGGCCTGTGGCGCTACGGCAGCGGCGTTGTGCAGATGCCTGAGGCGCGCAGTCTGTTCGTCCCGCAGAAACCCTACCTGCCCATCGGCACCCTCGCCGAGGCGCTCTGCTATCCGGAGCAGGGCGATCGTCACGATCCCGAGCAACTGAAACAGGTGCTGCACCTGTGCCGCCTGGATTCGCTGGTGCCGCGCCTGGGTGAAGCCGACCATTGGCAGCGTGTGCTGTCTCCGGGCGAGCAGCAGCGTCTGGCCATCGCCCGTGCACTGCTTTATGCGCCGCAGTGGTTATTCCTCGACGAGGCGACTTCCGCACTGGACGAAACCGACGAAGCTGCGCTCTACCAGGTGCTGCTGGACCAATTGCCAGGCGTCACCCTGGTCAGCATTGGCCACCGTCTCAGCCTGAAACGATTCCACCCGCGCCAGCTGCGCCTGGAAGACCATCGATTGCAGGAGATCGAGGCTGTTCTGCCGGTGTAGTGGCAGTTTGATTCACTGGGATACTGTGAAGGTGTTAGTGGGAAACATCTGAAAGTCTTCTCAGATGGGATGATTTCTTCTTATTTATTTACATTTTTCAGTGTTTCGCCGCTGCGAAGCTTTCAATAACAGGTACCCTGTGCAGCCCGGTCCGACCAGGATCGGGTTTCAAAAGATTCAACGGTACCTCCCATGAGCTTCCTTTCACCAACTCGGCAGGCATTGACCCGTTCGGACCTGCAGCTGATCGATCGGCGCCGGTTCCTGCTGGTGGCCGGCTGCACGGCGCTGCTATTCGCTGTGGTGGCCTTCGTGGTCGGTGTCTGGGTGGGCCGGACCAACGTCGAGCCGGTGCCGATGCCCGTCGTCGCGAGCGCACCCGCCCCCTCGGAAGATGATTCCGCCGAGCGTTTCGCAGCGGAGCGGATAGGGGAGCTGGCCGGTCGCCTGCAAGTGCTGGAGAAAGACGCCACTTACCTGCTCAAGGCCGTCGACAGCCACGAGGAAATCGCGCGCAAACTGTCCAAGGTCGACCCTGATCTCGCGCCAAAGCCCCAGGCGCCGACCACCAAGGGCAAAGGCGGCATCCTGCTGCCACCGCGCCCTTGTGCAGAACCGCTGCCCGCTTCCGACGTCGATCTGGAGCGGAGCGAGCGCTCGGCAAAATGCCTGCGCCGGGTATTCGACCTGTTGATGGACCAGGTGGCGCGGCGCAACGCCGACTTCATGGCCATTCCCGCCCGTCGCCCGATGGAGCAGGCGCGCCTGGGGTCGCCTTTCGGCAACCGGCTCGACCCCTTCAATCACCACCTGGCGTTCCACTCTGGCCAGGACTTCTCGGCGCCGACCGGCAGCCCGATCCATGCGGCCGCTGGTGGACGCGTCATCGTCGCAGGGCCGAATCCCTCCTATGGCAATCGCGTGGAGATTGACCATGGCAATGGCCTGGTCACGCGCTATGCCCACGCCTCGAAACTGCTGGTGAAAGTGGGCGACGTAGTGCTGCCGGGGCAGGAAATTGCCAAGGTGGGTTCCACCGGCCGCTCCACGGGGCCGCACCTGCATTTCGAAGTGCTTTACCACGGCGAATTCGTCGACCCACAGAACTTCCTCTCTCTGGGAGGCATGGAGATCGATAGCGATGGTATGGCCTCGGACTAGGAAGCCCTCCACCCGCGACCTGCTGCGCGCCGAGCACCGCCCCCATGTTCCTCGTGGTTCCGCGGCGTTGGGCCGCGCGGCCTTGCTCCTGGTTCTCTTGCTGGCAGCGGCGCTGGCGGGCGTCTGGTTGATGCGCCACCAGGGTGAGGTGGCGGGCCGTGTACAGGCTGATGAACTCCAGGCGCTGCGTGTGCAGGTCGAGCAGTTGACCGCCGAACTGGAGGACAAACGCCTGCAGGGCGACGAGGACCGCGCCAATCGAGAACAGCTGATGCAGCGCATCGATTCGATGTCCGCCGAAATCAAGAAACTCAAGACTGAGCTGGCCTTCTACCGCCAGCAGAAACCTGGCAAGTAGTACGCGCGAGGAATTGCGATGTTCAGCAACAGCAAGAAGAAAGGCCCGCAGGTGTCGGTGGACAAGTTCTCCAGCCTGCTCTCGGGCAACGTCGATCTGGTCGGCGATATGCAGTTCCAGGATGGCCTGAAGATTCTCGGTACCGTGAAAGGCAATGTCTGCCACAAGCCCGGCGCCGCCAGCCTGCTGGCGCTCAGTGCGGAAGGTCGGATCGAGGGGAATGTCAGCAGTTACGACGCGCTGATCGATGGGACCA
Source organism: Pseudomonas sp. AU12215 (assembly GCF_001675465.2). NCBI lineage: Bacteria > Pseudomonadati > Pseudomonadota > Gammaproteobacteria > Pseudomonadales > Pseudomonadaceae > Pseudomonas > Pseudomonas sp. AU12215. The sequence continues at coordinate 137,279 of NZ_MACM02000008.1, read as the reverse complement.
TCATTGGTGACCTGTATGTCGAACACCTGCTGGAGCTGCACTCCAATGCACGCGTGGTCGGCAATATCCAGTATCGCCAGTTGAGCATGGAGAACGGCGCCACCGTGGACGGCAAGCTGACTCGCCTGGCCGAAGGCGAGTCGCCCAAACCGCTGGAACTGCCGGCGCCGCTCTGGGGCGAAGCGACCGACGCGCAGGTGTGATTCATCCTGTGGGGCGGGTACATAGCTTGCTATGATTCTGCCCCCGTCGCCCTGATGCTTGCTTCCCATGCTTGCCCTGCTGCTCCAGACCTTCGCCATCACCGCCCCGGTCTTCGCCATGCTGTTCCTGGGCGTGCTGTTGCGCCGCGTCGGGGCGATCAATCCGGAATTCATCCAGACCGCCTCGGCACTGGTGTTCAACGCCACCATGCCGGCGATGCTGTTCCTCGGCATCTACCACTCCGACCTGCACAGCGCAGCACGCCCCGAGGTACTGCTGTACTTTTGCGCGGCGACCCTGGTGGGCTTCCTGCTGGCCTGGGGTTGGGCGTCCTGGCGAGTGCCGCGTGCCGAGCGCGGCGTCTACGTGCAGGGCTCGTTCCGCGGCAACAACGGCATCATCGGTCTGGCGCTGGCCACCAGCCTCTATGGTGACCATGGCCTGGCGCTCGGCTCAGTCCTCGCAGCCCTGGTGATCCTCTGCTACAACACGCTGTCCTCAGTGGTGCTGGCGATCTACAGCCCGAGCATGAAGTCCGACCCGCTGAGCATCGCCCGCAACGTCATCTGTAATCCGCTGATCATCAGTGTGCTGGCCGCGCTGCCGTTTTCCTGGTTCGGTATCGGCCTGCCGACGTGGCTGCTGACCTCGGCCGACTACTTTGCCCAGATGACCCTGCCGCTGGCGTTGGTGTGCATCGGCGGCACCCTGTCGCTGGCTTCCCTGCGTGAGAGTGGTGGCCTGGCGATCAGCGCGAGCCTGATGAAGATGATCTGGCTGCCGCTGATCTGCACCACTGCAGCCTGGTTGCTGGGGTTCCGCGGCGCAGAACTGGGCGTGCTCTTCCTCTATTTCGCCAGCCCCACGGCGGCGGCCAGCTATGTCATGGCCCGTGCGGCGAATGGCAACCACGAACTGGCGGCGTCGATCATCGTCATCACCACCCTGGTGGCGGCGCTGACCACCAACGTCGGCATCTTCGTCCTGCAATGGGGCGGCTGGATGTGACTCGGTGGAAGGCGAGACTCTTCCAATCGGGGTGCGCCAAAAGCCAATCGGTTTGTAGGAAATTTCTGAAAGATCGTGCTGCGTCGCACGGTCATGCGAAGGTCGTTCCGCACGTCGACAAGACCGGTTACATTTGGCTCCCCCGCTATGCACGATCAAGGAATGTTCATGCAGCTCACGCGTCGGATGGTTCGTGCCGTCTTTGTTCTGTCAGCCAGTCTCCTGGCTGCGACGGTCGCTGCCGCGCCGGGTGCGGACCTTTCCAGCCCCACTGCCGGCTGGCGTTATTCCGGCCTGACCGATGATCCCAGCGTGCCTCGCGTGGCCTATCCCACGCCTCCCATCGACCGTGGCGGTGTTCGTGGCCGCAGCCTGATCGAAGGACACCTGCGCGAAGTCTCCGGCTTCGATCGTGCCCAGCGCCTGGTGGTCAACGGCAATCCGCTCCCGCTCTACACCGACGCCGAAGGCAAGTTCGTGCGCCCCTACAACTTCGGCGCCGGTAGCAACAGCGTCGCGGTCAGCAGTGACCAGGGCAAATCCCTCAAGCGCGTGCAGTTCTATGAAGCCAACAACGCTCGCATCCCGCCGCGCATCCGCCTGGCACTGGGCTGGAACGACCCCAAGGCCGAACTCGACCTGCATATCGTCACGCCCGACGGCCAGCATGCCTTCTGGGCCAACCCTCGCCTGAGCAACGGCGGGGGCCTGGACCCCGACGGGGTCGACGGCCCAGGCCCGGAAATGTTCACCATGGCCGCGCCGCTGCACGGCACCTACCTGGTCTATGTGAACTACTGGGGCAACTACAGCGCCAGCCAGGGATACAACTTCCAGGAAGGCAATCATGAGCAGGACGTGATCACCGCCGAGATCAACCTGGTGTTCAACGAAAATACCGTCAACGAGAAGCGCGAGACCTTCGTGGTGCCCATGCGCACCATCGGTGATCTGGTGCTGGTGAAGACCTTCAATTACTGAATTCGCCCCTCGCAGGGATGACACGGGACAAGCGATCCATGAGCGACAATACGCCCTCCAGCAGTCAAGACAGCACTCCGATGCCGCCGGCAGCACAAGCGCCGAGCCGTGGGCCGCTGATCGCCATCGGTGTGGTGGCTGCCGCACTGGTCGCCGGCGGCCTGGCCCTGGCCTTCGGCCTGATCCCCGCCTTCCACTCGGCACCGGTGGGCACCCTGGAGGCGCCGGAAAGCCCGGAGGTGGTGCGCGACCTCAAGCGCCCGGACGCGTTGATCGAAAGCGCCTCCCTCAGCCAGTTGCCCAAAGCGGTGCTGGAAGTGCCGTTGCTGCGCGACGTGCTGACCGAGGATTTCGTCTTCTACTACGAGAATAACGCCGACCGCCTGGGCCTGACCGGCACGCTGCGGCGCATCGTCTACGAGCATGACCTGACGCTGAAGGACAGCGTGATCGAGGAACTGCTCGACCAGCCGGCCCAGGTCGCCCTGTGGCGCGGCGCCGATGGCCGCTTGCGCGACTTCATGGTGGTCCTCAAGCGCGGTGGCCTGGCCAAGGTCCTGGAGCCGCTGGCCAAGGTGGCTGCCGACGATACCCAGCTGAAGAAGGTCTCGGAGATCCAGGTGAAAGGCGCCGCCACGCCGGTCTACAGCCTGCGCTACGGCGCGGAGAAGACCTTGCTGTTCGTCTCCCGTGGCGACCAGATGCTGGTGCTGTCGAACCCGAAGATGCTCTTCCCCAATCCGGACTACGACAACCTCGGTGAGCCCGATGCGGCAGTTGCCAAGGACCTGGGCAGTGCGCTGGAGGGCGAGCCGCTGTTCGCCAAGGACTTCGCCCTGGAGCCGCGCGGCGAGCTGAAGCAGCGTATTACCCTGAGCGCCGGCGTGCTCGCCATGGGCTACCAGCGCTTGATCCCGACCTTCGCCGGTGTGCGCTTCGAGCAGGGCAAGGACGGTTGGCACAGCTACCTGGCGCTCAATGAAGTGGCACGTCAGCCGGATCTGGATTTCACCCCCGTCTGGCAGGCCATGCCCATGGGAGCCAGCGCCTGCGTTGCTCTTCCGGTCACGCCGGGGCTGTACGACAACATGCTGGTCAAGCTGGGCGCCGAGCAGAAGATGGCCGCCGCCTTCTCCGAGCATCTCTCCGGTGCCGCCGGCCTCTGCTGGTACCCGGAGTCGCGCCTGCACTCGCCGCTGCTCGCGGTGAAGCTCGACGCACCCGCCAGCCCCGAGCTGGACGATCAACTGGGCAAGCTGTTCGGCAGCATGATCGGCGCCTACGAAGCCAATGTGGAGGCGGGCGCCTTCGAGGTGGAAAGTCGTGTCGAAGGCGATGGTCGCCTCTGGCAGCGCCAGGTCAGCTCGCGCTTCGGCCAGTACCCGGCCAGCGAGGCGGAGAATCCCGACCAGGTCAGCGGCAACGGCTTCTTCCTTGTCAGCCTGCTGCGCGATGGCAACACCCTGCTGTTCTCCATCGACGACAAGCTCCTCGACAAGGCGCGCAATACTCTGGCCAAACGCTACCCGCCGCTGGCCGACGTGCTGCCCAAGGATGCATTGGTGCCGGCCTACCTGGCGCCCAAGACGCTGTCCGAGTTGCTCAAGCGCGAAACCCTCGACAGCCTGCCGCAGGACCTCGAACCGGTGTTCCGCAACGCCGCCGATACGCTGCTCCTGCCACGCCTGAAGACCCTCGCCGGTAACGGCTCCTACGCCTTGACCCTGCCGGCCGGCAGCGAGCCGAGCGGCGAATGGGAGTGGCTGCCGCTGGACTGGAAGGCGCTGTGATCCGCAAACCCCTCACACTGCTCGCCGGTCTGCTTGTCGCCACGCTGGCGCATGCGGCTGAGCCGGCACTGGATGCGCAGCAGACCCAGGTGTTCCGCGCCTGGTTCGTGCGCATCGCCGAGGAACAACTGCGCCGTGGGCCGAACCCGCGCTGGTACCAGCAGGACTGCGCGGGCCTGGTGCGCTTCGCTGCCAACGAGGCGCTGAAGGTTCACGACGCCAAGTGGCTGCGCGCCAACGGCATGTCCAACCGCTACCTGCCGCCGGAGCTGGAGCTTACCGACGCGCAGCGCAACCTCGCGCAGAGCTGGCAGCAGGGCGGTGGCAAGACCGGCCCCTACGTCAATGCGATCAAACTCATTCAGTACAACAGCCAGCTGGTTGGCCGCGACCTCAACCAGGCGCGCCCCGGCGACCTGATGTTCTTCGACCAGGGCGATGACCAGCATCTGATGATCTGGATGGGCCGCGACATCGCTTATCACACCGGCACTCGTACGGCGACCGACAACGGCATGCGCTCGGTCAGCCTGCAACAACTCATGACATGGAAGGACACCCGATGGATACCCGACGAATCCAATCCCAACTTTATCGGCGTCTATCGCTTGTCCTTCCTGACCCGATGAACGCGCTGCGCGGCATTGCCGCAGCCCTGGCCTGCGCCGGCCTGATCGCCGCCGCACCCACACTTGTGCAGGCGGACGACGACGTTCCGGCGAGTAACTACACGCCCATGGCCGGCGAGTCGTTCTTCCTGCTGGCCGACTCCAGCTTCGCCTCCGACGAAGTGGCCAAGGTGCGCCTGGAAGCGCCGGGCCGCGACTACCGTCGCTACCGCATGGAGCCATACGGCGGAGCGGACATCCGCGTCTACCGCATCGACCAGCCGCTGGACTTCCTCAAGCGCCAGAAGAACCTGCACCGCGTGCTGTCCGAGGGGCAGTTCAAGGGCGAGGGCCTGTCCAACACGCTGGCTTACCTGTGGGACAACTGGTACCGCAAGTCGCGTCGGGTGATGCAGCGGACCTTCTCCTACGAGTCGCGCCAGCAGGTCACCGAAGTGGTGCCCGAGCTGAAGATGGGCAATGCCATGCGCGCCCCGACGCCGTATGACGCCCAGCCGCAGTACGCGCCGATCCCCGGCCTGCCGATGGTCAGCCAGTTCCGCTATCCGCTGTGGGACGCCAAGCCGATCCAGCCGCCTAAGGAAGTCACCCTGGCCGGCTCCTCCAGCGAATTCATCAACGTCGCTCCCGGCAACGTCTATGTGCCGCTGGGCAAGTTGAAACCCGGCCTCTATCTGGTCGAGGCGCTGGTCGGCAAATACCGCGCCACCACCGTGGTGTTCGTCTCCAACAGCGTTGCGGTGAGCAAGATCGCCGGCAACGAGCTGCTGGTCTGGACCGCGCGCAAGCATGAAGGCACGCCGGTGGGCGGCGCCAAGGTACTGTGGACTGACGGCCTCGGCGTGATGAGCAGCGGCAGCAGCGACGCCGATGGCTTGCTGCGCCTGCAGCACGTCAGCCCGGAGCGCTCCTTCGTGATCGGTGAGGATGAGGAGGGCGGTGTCTTCGTCTCCGAGAACTTCTATTACGACAGCGAAATCTACGACACCAAGCTCTACGCCTTCACCGACCGGCCGCTGTACCGTCCGGGTGACTGGGTATCGCTGAAGATTGTCGGCCGCGAGTTCAAGAACTCCCGCGAATCGCAGGCTCCGCAAGCTGCCCCGCTGCGCCTGTCGGTGATCGACGCCGCCGGCACCACGCTGCAGACGCTGGATCTCAAGTACGACGCCAAGAGCGGCACCAGCGGCCGCTTCCAGCTGCCGGCCAATGCCGTGGCCGGCGGCTACGAGCTGCGCTTCGACTACCGCGACCAGACCTACAGCAGCGCCTTCCGTGTTGCCGAGTACATCAAGCCGCACTTCGAGATTTCCCTCGACCTCGCCAAGCCGGACTTCAAGACCGGCGAGCCGGTGAAGGGCAACCTGATCCTGCTCTACCCCGACGGCAAGCCGGTGGCCAACGCGCGCCTGGAGCTGAGCCTGCGCGCTCAGCAGTTGTCCATGGTGGACAACGAACTGCAGTACCTCGGCCAGTTCCCCGTGGAGCTGTCCAGCGCGCAGATCACCACCGACGCCCAGGGCCGCGCGGCGCTGGACCTGCCGGCGGCGGAGAAGCCCAGCCGCTACATGCTCACCGTGTTCGCCAGCGATGGCGCCGCGTACCGCGTGAAGACCAGCAAGGAAATCCTCATCGAGCGCGGCGCCGCCCGCTACCGCGTGAGCGCGCCGCAGCGCTTCAGCGCTGCCGGTGACAAGGTCGAGTTCAGCTACGCCGCAGAACAGCAGACCCAGATCCAGCCCACCGCCTACCGCTGGCTGCGCCTGGAAGACCGCAGCAGCGGCGACGGCGCGGTGGCCGACGGCAAGTTCGCCATCACCTTCGACAAGCCCGGTACCTACAGCGTCGAACTGCGCGACAAGGCCGGCCAACTGCTCGGCGGCACCGGCCACTCGGTCAGCGGCGACGGCGTGAAGGCCGTGCCGGGCACCGTGGAAATCGTCCTCGACAAGGCCGAGTACAAGGCCGGTGACGAGGCGCTGGCGCTGATCACCTTCCCCGAGCCGGTGGATGACGCGCTGCTGTCGCTGGAGCGTGACAAGGTCGAGGCCACCGCACTGCTGTCCAAGGGCGGCGACTGGCTGAAGCTGGAGAAGCTCAACCCGACCCAGTACCGCGCGCGCATCCCGGTGAAGCCGGAGTTCTCGCCGAACCTGACCTTCTCCGTGCTCTACACCCGCAGCGGCGACTACAGCTTCCAGAACGCCGGCATCAAGGTCGCCGTGCCGCAGGTGGAAATCGCCGTCAGCACCGACAAGGAACGCTACGAGCCGGGCGAGACGGTCACCGTCAATCTCGACACCACCTACGCCGGCAAGCCCGTCTCCAGCCACCTCACCGTGAGCGTGGTGGACGAGATGATCTACGCGCTGCAGCCGGAGATCGCGCCGGGCATCGACCAGTTCTTCTACCACCCGCGCCGCAATAACGTGCGCACCAGCGCCAGCCTGTCGTTCATCAGCTACGACGTCGCCTTGCCGGGCACGCCCAGCGCGCCCGGCCGCGCCAACCGCAGCGAGCGTGGCGTGAAGGTGCTGGAGCGCCCGCGCCGTGAGGAAGTGGACACCGCCGCCTGGGAACCCGAGCTGGTCAGCGATGCCAACGGCAAGGCGCAGTTCAAGTTCCGCATGCCGGATTCCCTGACCCGCTGGCGCATCACTGCCCGCGCCATGGATGACGAAGGCCAGGTTGGCCAGAAGAAGCAATTCATCCGCTCGGAGAAACCGCTGTACCTGAAGTGGAGCGGCCCGAAACGCTTCCGCAGCGGCGATGCGCCGGACCTCGGGCTGTTCGTCTTCAACCAGGGCGAGCAGGACACCAAGGCCGAACTGCTGATCCGCGCCAATGGCGAGGAACAGACCCAGGCGCTGGAGCTCAAGCGCGGCGTCAACTACACCGCCCTGCCGAAGCAGCCGCTCAGCGACGGCGACTGGAGCGTGGAACTGCGCCAGGACGGTCAGGTTCGCGACAGTCTCGGCGTGCACTTCAGCCTGGTCGCCGATAGCTGGCAGGTATTGCAGTCCAAGCCGTTGCAGGTCAATGCGCAGAACACCCCGCTGCAGCTGCCGGCGGATGCCCGCGATGTGAGGTTGCGCCTGGATGACAGCGCCCAAGCCTTGCTGCGTGGCAATCTGGATTCGCTGCTCGACTATCCGTGGGGTGGCGTCGAGCAGACTGCCAGCCAACTGCTGCCGCTGAGCGTCGCCTACCCGATGCTGGCCAATGGCGAGCCGCGGGTGCGTGACCGCCTGCGCCTGATCATGCAGACCAGCCGCCTGCGCCTGGTGCAGATGGCTGGCCCGGATGCCTACTTCACCTGGTGGGGCGGCGAAGACAACGACGCCTTCCTCACGGCGTATGCCTATTACGCCGACTGGCATGCCAGCCGCGCACTGGACATCCAGCTGCCGCCGGACCACTGGCAGCGTGTGCTGGAACTCTACTCCGCGCGTGCCAGCGCCACGCCGCTGCTGCAGCGTGCGCTGATCCTGGCCTTCGCCCGCGACATGCAACTGCCGGTACAGACGCTGGTCAGCGGCCTGCTCACCGACCTGGAAAACGCCGGCAACGGCGAGGCAGCGAAGTCGGTGAACGACGTCGACAGCGACGACAGCCTGGTCATGGGCCAACCGGACTCCGAGCTGGGTCTGGCGGTGGCTCGTGTGCTGACCGCCAGCCTGGCCGAGCAGAACAAGGTCGCGCTGCCGCAAGGCTTCGCCAAGCAACTGGACGGTGCACGCCTGAAGCTGAACACCAGTGACCAGCCGTTCGCCCGCGCCGTGCAGCTCTACAGCGGTAGTGTGGACGCCAGCCGTGCTCGCGCACTGCTGCTGAGCCTGGCGCCGCAGCAGTCCACCGTCGAACGCGCCCTGGCGCTGACCTGGATGCAGCGCGCCGTGGCCGAGGCCCCGGCCGCCGAGTTGCCCAAGCCGGTGGCGGACTGGAAGGAAAGCCACAGCACCACGGGTGACGCCTTCTGGCAATGGCAGGGCAAGGAGGTGCCAGTGCAGCTGGACCTGAGCGCCGCGCCGTCGCGTCCGCTCAATGCTTCGGTGACCTTCCGCAGCGCCGATGTGCCGGCCAGCCAGTTGCCGGTGACCATCAAGCGGCGCCTGCTGCGCCTGGTTCCGGGCGAAGACGCCTTCGCCTTCAAGGCCGAGGAGCTGGGTGACAAACCGCTGTCCAGCGACGAGCTGTACCTGGACGAAGTGACCCTCACCACCGATCAGGCGCAGGCCCTGCGCTACGGCATGCTCGAAGTGCCGCTGCCGCCGGGTGCGGATGTCGAGCGCACCACCTGGGGCCTGCAGATCAGCGGCCTGGGCGGCGTCGAGGCGACCAGCCTGGAGCGCGCGCGCAACGAGCCGGGCGACCTGTTCTACGGCGTGCCGGTGGATACCCTGGGCGGCGAGTTGCGCTTCCGTCATCTGGTCCGCTTCTCGCAGAAGGGCGAGTTCGTCCTGCCGCCGGCGCGCTACCAGCGCCTCTATGCGCCGCAGGAGCAAGCGCTGGAGCAGCAGCCGGCCCTGGCGAAGATCAAGGTCCAGTAATCCATGCGCGCACGCCTTGCCGGGCTGATCCTGCTGTTGCCGCTGAGCGCCCTTGCGGCGCCCGGCTCGCAAGAGCAGGCGCAGTTGGCCTGGCGCAGCGCGCAGGGCGATGAGCTGTTGCGCCTCGGGCCGCAGCAGGTACTGGATCGCCAGCCCTTGCCGGCTGAGCTGAAGGCGCCGCTGGGCAGCCTGTGGAAGCTGTTCGTCTATGCCTGGCTGAACGACACCGGCCAGCAGGAGCCGGCCTATCAGTGCCGTGGCGAGAACAAGGAAGAAGTCTATTGCTGCACGGTCGGGCAGAGCATCGAACGTGACGCCGCGCTGGTGAAGTCCTGTGGCCTGTACTTCGAGCCGCAGCGGTTGGGTATCGACGGCGCTGTCTGGCAGCAGTACTGGCAGGCGCGCCATGCGCCGGGCTGGATCGCCCAGCTGGACAAGTTGGCAGCGCAAACCGAAGTGCCGGTCGCCGAGCTGCTCGATCAACTACAACACCTGCCCGCCCAGGAACAGGCGCAAAAGGTGCTGCTGGACGTCAGCCTCGCTGCCGATGAGGGGCGTGCCCCGGCCGCACTGGGTGGACGTCTGCGGGTGAAGACCTGGAGCTGGGATGAAAATGGCAAGCGCGAAGGCGGCTTTGCCGGTTGGCTGGTGGACGGTACTCCGCTCTGGGCGCGCGGACCGGGCACCAGCAAGACGGTGCTGGCGAAGTACGGCAATGCCATCGGCGCTGCACTGCCGGCGCCCTGGCCGCATGATCCGGGACGCTGCGTGGAAGTCAGCCTGTTCAGTCGCTATCCACTGAAGGAGGTCTACGACGCGCGCAATCAACCGGCTGCCGAGGGGGTGCTGGCAGGCCGGCAGAGCGTACTGTTCGCCAACGGGGTTCGCCTCGACGTGGACAGCAACGGTGATCTGTTCCTGGAACGCGGCCCCCAGGGGACGCGCCTGACTGCCCGCCTATCCCGCGAGGAATACGTTGCACGAGTGCTGGATCGTGAGGCGTCGGCCACGCCGCCGGAAGCCGCCAAGGCGTTGGCCGTGACCATCCGGACTTACCTGTTGCAGAACGGCGCTCCGCGCGGTGACTGTCTGAGCATCGACGACAGCAGTCAACGCCAGCGCGTGGCGCCGCGCCCTGCCAGCGAGGCGGCGCGGGGCATCGCCGCCTGGACCGCCGATCTGGTATTGGCTGGCGGCACCGTAACCTATCATTCGGACGAGGCGGGGCAGTCGAAACTCTCCTGGCGCGACGCCCAGGAGCAGGCCGCCAAGGGCCTGCGCTACGACGCCATTCTCGCCCGCGCTTTCCCGCGCACCAGCCTGAGCCGCTGGAGCAACCCGACCGCTGCCTGCCAGCCCCTGCCGGAGGCCGAGCGCTGGCTGCAGGCACAGCGCCGCAACTGGCGGACGCGGCTGGAAGCAGAGGCGGGTTATGAAGAATTGCAGTCCTTCGCCGTGTGCCGACTGAGCAGCGGTCGCCCCTACGTCGACCGCGAACGCCAGCGCATCTTCGTGCGTGGCCTGTACTCCCAGCAGGACCGCCTCGACCTGGCTCACGAATACCTGCACCTGGCATTCCAGGCGCACCCCAATGGACAAGACGAGGGCTACGTGGAAAGCCTGGCCCGTCGCCTGATACTGGAATGATCGACATGAAACTTGCCTATGCGCTCCGCCTGTCTCTGCTCGCCAGCCTGATACCGCTGGGCGTGCAGGCCGCCGAATCGCCGATCCGCCTGGATACTCCGCTGGGCGGCTGGCGCGCGGGCGACGGCGACAAGGCCGACTTCCGGCAGACGGTGAACTACCCGGCGGCGTCGGTGAACTCGCGGGAAGACCAGTCCGATACCGCGCGCATCCGTGGCGAAATCCGTGAGTTGCCCAAGGACAGCAAGGAGCCGGCGCGCCTGGTGGTCAACGGCGCGGCCATGCCGATGCGGGTCGAAAACGATGGCAGGTTTGACCGTCCCTTCGCTTTCCCCGCGGGCTCCAACAGTGTCGAGGTCATCAGTCCGGACGGCCAGCAGCACAAGCGCGTGCAGTTCTACCACGGCGGTGGTGGCGGCGAGGTGGCGGCCAAGCTGCGGGTCATGCTGTCGTGGGACTCGGACAACACCGACCTCGACCTGCACCTGGTGACGCCCGATGGCGGGCATGTCTGGTACGGCAATCGCTCACTGCCCAACGGCGCGGCCCAGGACGTCGACGTGACCACCGGCTACGGCCCGGAAATTATCGCCAGCCCGACGCCGCTCAAGGGGCAGTATCTGGTTTACGTGAATTACTACGGCGGTGGCTGGAGCTCGGACGAGAGCTCCGGCGACGTGAACGCGGCCAAGCCGCTGACCACGGCGCAGGTGACCATCGTCACGGAGGAGGGCACGGTGAACGAGAAGCAGGAGTCCTTCCTGATCCCGATGCGCCAGCCCGGTGAGCTGACGCTGGTGAAGCGGTTCAGTTACCCGTAATGCCCTTGTAGGAGCGAGCTTGCTCGCGAACCAGCCCAGCGGATCCATTCGCGAGCCAGCTCGCTCCTACAGTTGTTACGGTCAGGCCTTCTGATCGGCCTGCCAGGCGTCGATCACTTCCTGCGCCGCGCGGAAGGCGTCGATGGCCGCCGGGACGCCGGCGTACACCGCGCAGTGCAGCAGCGCTTCGCGAATCTCTTCCACGGTGCAGCCGTTGTTCAACGCGCCGCGCACGTGGCCTTTGAGTTCCTGCGGGCACTTCAGCGCGGTCAGCGCGGCCAGGGTGATCAGGCTGCGGGTCTTGCGCGGCAGGCCTTCGCGGTTCCAGACACCGCCCCAGGCGTGCTCGTTGACGAAGTCCTGCAGCGGCTGGGTGAACTCGGTGGCATTGCCCAGGGCACGATCGACGAAGACGTCGCCCATCACTTCGCGGCGAACCTGCTCGCCGGCCTTGCGGTTGTCGTTGCTCACTTCTGGCTCCTTCAGAGACCTTCCAGGCGCACCCGGGCGGTGCCGGAGCGCAGCATGTTGAGTTGTTCGGCGGCGGCTTTCGACACATCGATGATGCGCCCGCGGCCGAATGGCCCGCGGTCGTTGATGCGCACCACGACGCTGCGGCCGTTGTCGAGGTTGGTGACTTTCACCCGCGTACCGAAGGCGAGCGTGCGGTGCGCGGCAGTCAGGGCGTTCTGGTTGAAGCGTTCGCCACTGGCGGTGCGCTTGCCATGGTGGGCCTTGCCGTAATAGGACGCGGTGCCTTCGGCGCGGTAGCCGCGGCCGGAGACTTCCGAGTCGCTGTCGTAAGACGTGGTGCTACAGCCGGCCAGCAGGGCCAGGCAGCCGACGAGGGCCATGGGTCGCAGCATCGAACCTCCGGACGAAAAAACGCCGGGCAAGCCCGGCGTCGTTGAAGTATGGGCTCAGGCTTCGAGCTTCTTCTTCAGCAGTTCGTTCACTTGCGCCGGGTTGGCCTTGCCCTTGGCCGCTTTCATGGCCTGGCCGACGAAGAAGCCGAACATCTTGCCGCGCTTGGCTTCGTCGCTGGCGCGGTACTGTTCGACCTGCTCGGCGTTGGCTGCCAGCACGTCGTCCAGCAGCTTCTCGACGGCGCCGCTGTCGGTGTTCTGCACCAGGTCCTTGGCCTTGATGATCTCGTCCGGCGAGCCCTCACCCTCGGCCATGGCGGCGAATACGGTCTTCGCGGCCTTGCCGTTGATGGTGCCGTCCTTCAGGCGCAGGATCATCTGGCCCAGGTGCTCGGCGGAGACCGGCGACTGCTCGATCTCCAGGCCGTCCTTGTTGAGCAGGCTGGAGAGCTCGCCCATCACCCAGTTGGCGGCCAGCTTGGCGTCGCCGCAGATGGTCTGGACCTTCTCGAAGTAGTCGGCCATCTCGCGGCTGGCGGACAGCACGCTGGCGTCATAGGCGGACAGGCCATACTGGCTCTCGAAACGCTCGCGCTTCTGGTCCGGCAGTTCCGGCAATTGGCCGCGCAGATCGTCCAGGAAGGCGCGCTCGATCACTACCGGCAGCAGGTCCGGGCAGGGGAAGTAACGGTAGTCGTTGGCTTCTTCCTTGCTACGCATGGAGCGCGTTTCGTCCTTGTTCGGGTCGTACAGGCGGGTTTCCTGCACGACCTCGCCGCCGTCCTCGATCAGCTCGATCTGGCGCTGCACTTCGTGGTTGATCGCCTTCTCGATGAAGCGGAAGGAGTTCACGTTCTTGATCTCGGCACGGGTGCCGAATTCGGCCTGGCCCTTCGGGCGTACCGAGACGTTGCAGTCGCAACGAAGCGAGCCTTCGGCCATGTTGCCGTCGCAGATGCCCAGATAGCGCACCAGTGCGTGGATCGCCTTGACGTAGGCCACGGCTTCCTTGGCGCTGCGGATGTCCGGCTCGGAGACGATCTCCAGCAGCGGGGTGCCGGCTCGGTTCAGGTCGATGCCGCTCATGCCGTGGAAGTCTTCGTGCAGGCTCTTGCCGGCGTCCTCTTCCAGGTGTGCGCGGGTGATGCCGACGCGCTTGACGGTGCCGTCTTCCAGGGTGATGTCCAGGTGCCCCTTGCCGACGATGGGGTGGTCCATCTGGCTGGTCTGGTAGCCCTTGGGCAGGTCCGGGTAGAAGTAGTTCTTCCGGGCGAAGACGTTGCGCTCGGCAATCTCGGCGTTGATCGCCAGGCCGAACTGGCAGGCCATGCGCACGGCTTCCTGGTTCAGCACCGGCAGGGTGCCGGGCATCGCCAGGTCGATCAGGCTGGCCTGGGTGTTCGGGGCGGCGCCGAAGGTGGTGGCGCTACCGGAGAATATTTTCGATTGGGTGGAGAGCTGTGCGTGGATTTCCAGCCCGATCACGGTTTCCCATTGCATATCGTAATCCTTCCTCAGAACCCAGCCGGTGCTTGTGTGTGCCAGTCGCTGACCAGTTGGTACTGGTGCGCGACGTTGAGCAGGCGGCCTTCCTGGAAGTACGGCGCGAGCAACTGGACACCCACCGGCAGGCCATCGACGAAGCCGGCAGGCATGGACAGGCCCGGAATGCCGGCGAGGTTGGCGGTGATGGTGTAGATGTCTTCCAGGTACTGGGCGACCGGATCGTTGTTCTTCTCGCCCAGTTTCCAGGCCGGGTTCGGCGTGGTCGGGCCAAGGATCACGTCGACTTCGGCGAAGGCACTGGTGAAATCGTTCTTGATCAGGCGGCGAATTTTCTGAGCTTTCAGGTAATACGCGTCGTAGTAACCAGCGGAAAGCGCGTAGGTGCCGACCATGATGCGGTTCTTCACCTCGGCGCCGAAGCCTTCGGCGCGGGAGCGCTTGTACAGGTCCTGCAGGTCCTTCGGGTTTTCGCAGCGATAGCCGTAGCGCACGCCGTCGAAGCGCGACAGGTTGGAGCTGGCTTCTGCGGGCGCGATCACATAATAGGCAGGGATCGCGTGCTGCATGTTCGGCAGGGAGATCTCCTTGACCACCGCGCCGAGCTGCTTGAGCTGCTCGACCACGCTCATCACCGCGTCGGCGATGCGGCTGTCGAGGCCGGCGCCGAAGTATTCCTTCGGCAGGCCGATGCGCAGGCCGGTCAGCGGCTTGGCCAGGGCGGCCAGGTAGTCGTCCACTGGCTGGTCGACGCAGGTGGAGTCCTTCGGGTCGAAGCCTGCCATGGCGCCGAGCATCAGTGCGCAGTCCTCGGCGGTGCGGGCCAGCGGGCCGCCCTGATCGAGGCTGGATGCATAGGCGATCATGCCCCAGCGCGAGACGCGGCCGTAGGTAGGCTTGATGCCGGTGAGGTTGGTCAGCGCAGCCGGCTGGCGAATCGAGCCGCCGGTGTCGGTGCCGGTGGCCGCCGGAATCAGGCGCGCGGCCACCGCGGCGGCGGAGCCGCCGGAGGAGCCGCCCGGCACGCGGGAGGTGTCCCAGGGGTTCTTCACCGGGCCGTAGTGGCTGGATTCGTTGGCCGAGCCCATGGCGAACTCGTCCATGTTCAGCTTGCCCAGGCTCACGGTGCCGGCATCCGCCAGGCGCTCGACGACGGTGGCGTCGTAGGGCGAGACGAAGGCGTCGAGGATCTTCGAGCCGCAGCTGGTGCGCACGCCCTGGGTGCAGAACAGGTCCTTGTGGGCGATAGGCGCACCGAGCAGGGCGCCGGTTTCACCTTTGGCACGCCGCTCGTCGGCGGCCTTGGCCTGGGCCAGGGCGCCTTCTTCGGTGACGGTGATGAAACTGTTCAGCTGCGGGTCGAGCTGCTGGATGCGCGCGAGCAGGGCAGTGGCCAGTTCCTGGGCAGAGAATTGCTTTTCGGCGAGTCCGCGGGCGACTTCGGCGAGGGTCAATTGATGCAGCATATGTCCGTGTCCTTAGCGCTTACTCGATGACTTTCGGGACGAGGTAAAGGCCGTCTTCCACGGCCGGCGCGATGGCCTGGTAGGCTTCGCGGCGGTTCTCCTCGGTGACTGCGTCGGCACGCAGGCGCTGCGTGGCTTCCAGCGGGTGGGCCAGGGGCTCCACGCCGTCGGTGTCGACGGCCTGCATGGCGTCGATCAGGCCGAGAATGTTGTTCAGGGTGTCGGTGGTACGCGAAATGTCGGCTTCCTCCAGGCCCAGTCGGGCGAGGTGGGCGATCTTTTCCACGTCGGAGCGTTCAAGCGCCATCGGGATCTCCAGCTAGAGCGGCCCGGTTCGAACTGGACCTGGCCGGAAGGAATGAGGGGGCGGGGAACAGAACCCGCGGCAGACGGTCGAAGGCCGCTGGGACGGGCCGAGCAGGCCCGAAAAACGAGGAATCTAGCATAAATTGCCGCCTTGCCCAAAACCCCCGTCATTGTTAGAGTTTGCCGCACTTTTTTACCCGCGCACTTTTCACCCACGCGCCACCTATGGGTTTCTTTCCAATGTTTAAAAAACTGCGTGGCATGTTCTCCAGTGATCTGTCGATCGACCTGGGCACTGCCAATACCCTTATTTATGTGCGCGAGCGCGGCATCGTCCTGAACGAACCGTCCGTGGTCGCCATCCGTAGCCATGGCAGCCAGAAAAGCGTGGTTGCCGTCGGTACCGAAGCCAAGCGCATGCTGGGCCGTACTCCGGGCAACATTGCCGCCATTCGTCCGATGAAGGACGGCGTGATCGCCGACTTCAGCGTCTGCGAGAAGATGCTGCAGTACTTCATTAACAAGGTTCACGAGAACAGCTTCCTGCAGCCCAGCCCTCGCGTGCTGATCTGCGTGCCGTGCAAGTCCACCCAGGTGGAACGCCGCGCGATTCGTGAATCGGCCCTGGGCGCTGGCGCCCGTGAGGTCTACCTGATCGAAGAGCCGATGGCCGCGGCCATCGGTGCCGGCCTGCCGGTGGAAGAGGCCCGTGGTTCCATGGTCGTCGATATCGGCGGCGGCACCACCGAGATCGCCCTGATCTCCCTCAATGGCGTGGTCTACGCCGAATCCGTCCGCGTCGGCGGCGACCGCTTCGACGAAGCCATCGTCACCTACGTGCGCCGCAACTACGGCAGCCTGATCGGCGAATCCACCGCCGAGCGCATCAAGCAGGAAATCGGCACCGCCTTCCCGGGCGGCGAAGTCCGCGAAGTCGACGTCCGTGGCCGCAACCTGGCCGAAGGCGTACCGCGCAGCTTCACCCTGAACTCCAACGAAGTGCTTGAAGCGCTGCAGGAATCCCTGGCGACCATCGTCCAGGCGGTGAAGAGCGCCCTGGAACAGTCTCCGCCGGAGCTGGCTTCGGACATCGCCGAGCGGGGCCTGGTGCTGACCGGTGGTGGCGCGCTGCTGCGCGACCTGGACAAGCTCCTGGCCCAGGAAACCGGCCTGCCGGTGATCGTTGCCGAAGACCCGCTGACCTGCGTGGCCCGTGGTGGCGGCAAGGCGCTGGAAATGATGGATCGCCATTCGATGGACCTGCTTTCCACCGAATAAGGTAGGAAAGCTCTGTAAAGGTCGGTTAACGTTTCGCCCACGCTGGTGAATCTTCAACCGACCTTGCACAGCTAGGAGCCGGTCATCAAACCGATATTCTCCAAAGGGCCCTCGCTGGGCGCGCGCCTGCTGGTGCTCGCCGTCCTGTCGGTCGCCTTGATGGTGGTCGATGCCCGCTTTGATTACCTGAAACCGGTACGCAGCCAGATGGGCCTCGTGCTGAGCCCCTTCTATGGCATCGCCGACATCCCGGTTCGAGCCTGGGAAGGCGTGCGCGACCAGTTCACCAGCCGCAGCGAACTGCTGGCCGAGAACGAGCGCCTGAAGGCCGAGCAGCTGCTGATGCAGCGCCGCCTGCAGAAGCTGGCCACCCTCACCGAACAGAACGTGCGCCTGCGCGAGTTGCTCAATTCCTCCGCGCTGGTCGACGACAAGGTGCTGGTGGGCGAGTTGATCGGTGTCGACCCGAACCCCTTCACCCAGCGCATCCTGATCGACAAGGGCGAGAAGGACGGCGTGTTCCAGGGCCAGCCGGTGCTCGATGCCAGCGGCCTGATGGGCCAGGTGGTCGAGGTGATGCCTTACACCGCGCGCGTCCTGCTGCTGACCGATACCACCCACAGCATTCCGGTGCAGGTGAACCGCAATGGCCTGCGCGCCATCGCCGTGGGCACCGGCAACCCGGAACGCCTGGAGCTGCGCTACGTCGCCGATACCGCCGACATCAAGGAAGGCGACCTGCTGGTGAGTTCCGGCCTGGGGCAGCGCTTCCCGGCCGGTTATCCGGTGGCGGTGGTGAAGGAAGTGCTGCACGACACCGGTGGGCCTTTCGCCACCATCCGTGCCGTGCCAACCGCCAAGATGAACCGCAGCCGCTATGTGCTGCTGGTCTTCAGCGACAGCCGGACGCCCGAACAGCGCGCCACCGATGCCGCCGAAGCCCAGGCCGAAGCCGACCGCAAGGCGGCCGAGTCCGGCGCGCCGGCCCAGCCTGCGCCCGGCGCTCCGGCCACCCAGCCACATGACAGTGCGCAGCCTGCCGCTCCTGCGGCTCCCGCCGCACAGCCTGCCCATCCGGCCGGCGCCAATGGCGCAGCGCCTGCCGCGCCTGGTGCGCCTGGTGCACCGGCGTCGCACCCCGATGCAAGGACCCGACGCTGATGGCGGGTCAGGGCTCGAACAATGGCTGGGCCATCTGGCTCACCCTGCTCCTGGCGCTGTTGCTGTCGGTGGCGCCCATGCCCAGTTTCATGGAGATCGGCCGCCCGCTGTGGCTGGCGATGTTCCTCACCTACTGGGTGCTCTACCTGCCGCACAAGGTCGGCATGCTGACTGCCTGGGTGCTGGGCGTTGCCGAAGACGTGCTCTACGGCAGCCTGCTGGGGCAGAACGCCCTGATCCTGAGCCTGATCATCTGCCTGGTGCTGTCGCTGCACCAGCGCCTGCGCATGTTCCCCATCTGGCAGCAGTGCCTGGTGTTGCTGGTGGTCTTCGGTCTCGCCCAGCTGGTCCAGCTGTGGATCAGCGCCCTGACCGGCAATCGCCCGCCGACCCTGGTGTTCCTGCTGCCGGCGCTGGTCAGCGCCTTGCTCTGGCCCTGGGTCTATACATTGCTGCGGGCCCTGCGGTTGCGCCTGAACATCAATTGATCGCCCCCTTGCGGGGGAATCGCCGGGCCGGCATTGAGCGGGCCCGCTTCGGAGTCCCTGATGGCCCAGCTGTACCTCGCCTCCAGTTCGCCGCGCCGCCGCGAGCTGCTCACCCAGATTGGCTTGCCATTCCACATAGTGCCTGCGTCGATTGACGAAACGCCCGAGTCCGGCGAGTCGGCGCATGCCTATGTCGAGCGCCTGGCGCGCAGCAAGGCCCTGGCCGGGCTGAACTTCCTCGCCCAGCGCGCCGATGTCTGCGTGCTGGGTGCCGATACCGCCGTGGTGCTGGATGGTCGCATCCTCGGCAAGCCGCTGGACCGCGACGACGCCCTGGCGACGCTTCAGGCCCTGTCCGGCCGCGAGCATGAGGTGCTGACTGCCGTGGCGGTGGCCGATCGCGACCGCTGCGAAGCACGCGTGGTCAGCAGTCGCGTGACCTTCCGCGAGATTTCCGCCGAGGAGGCCGAGCGTTACTGGGAAACCGGCGAGCCGCAGGACAAGGCGGGTGGCTATGCTATCCAGGGGCTCGCGGCAGTCTTCGTCAGCCGCGTCGAGGGCAGCTACAGCGCCGTGGTCGGCCTGCCCCTGTGTGAAACTGCGGCATTGCTGGCTGACTTCTCCATCCCTAGCTGGCAGTCTTGATCACGAAGTAGCGCTGGCACGACTCCGGGCGCGATAAGGAAGGGCGCATGAGCGAAGAGATCCTGATCAATATCACGCCGATGGAATCGCGCGTGGCGGTGGTGGAGAACGGCGTCCTGCAGGAGGTCCATGTCGAGCGCACGCTGCGCCGCGGGATCGTCGGCAACATCTACAAAGGCAAGGTCGTGCGCGTGCTGCCGGGCATGCAGGCGGCCTTCGTTGACGTCGGCCTGGAGCGTGCAGCCTTCATCCATGCCGCGGAGATTTCCACCCGCGAGGGCAGTGCGGTGGAGAGCATCGGCGCGCTGGTCCACGAAGGGCAGAGCCTGGTGGTGCAGGTCACCAAGGACCCCATCGGCACCAAGGGCGCACGGCTGACCACGCACCTGTCGATCCCTTCGCGCTACCTGGTCTACATGCCGCGCACCAGTCATGTCGGGATTTCCCTGAAGATCGAGGACGAACACGAGCGCGAGCGCCTAAAGCAGGTGGTCGCCAAGTGCGTCGAGGCCGAGGGCATCGTCGAGCGAGGTGGGTTTATCCTGCGCACCGCTGCCGAAGGCGCCGGCGAGGACGAGATCCTCGCCGATATCCGCTACCTGCGCCGCCTCTGGGACCAGATCGACGCGCAGATCCAGACTGTCGGCGCGCCGACGATGATCTACGAAGACCTCTCCCTGGCCCTGCGCACCCTGCGCGACCTGGTGAACCCGCGCATCGAGAAGATTCGCGTCGATTCCCGGGAGAACTTCCAGAAGATCACGCAGTTCGTCGAAGAGCTGATGCCGGAAATCGCCGACCGCCTGGAGCACTACCCGGGCGAGCGGCCGATCTTCGACCTCTACGGGGTCGAGGACGAGGTGCAGAAGGCGCTGGAGCGCAAGGTGCTGCTCAAGTCCGGCGGCTACCTGATCATCGACCCGACCGAGGCGATGACCACCATCGATGTGAACACCGGCGCCTTCGTCGGCCACCGCAATCTCGAAGAGACCATCTTCAAGACCAACCTCGAGGCGGCGACCGCCATCGCCCGCCAGCTGCGCCTGCGCAACCTGGGCGGGATCATCATCATCGATTTCATCGACATGGAAGACGAGGAGCACCGCCGCCAGGTCCTGCGGACCCTGGAGAAGCAGCTCGAACGTGATCATGCCAAGACCAACATCATCGGCATCACCGAGCTGGGCCTGGTGCAGATGACCCGCAAGCGCACCCGCGAAAGCCTGGTGCAGGTGCTCTGCGAGCCCTGCCCGAGCTGCCAGGGGCGCGGCATGCTGAAGACTGCCGAGACCATCTGTTACGAGATCTTCCGGGAAATCCTCCGTGAAGCGCGAGCCTACCAGGCCAATTCCTACCTGGTGCTGGCCAACCAGAAAGTGGTGGATCGCCTGCTCGACGAGGAGTCGGGCAACGTCGCGGACCTGGAGCTGTTCATTGGTCGCCCGATCAAGTTCCAGGTCGAGGCCATGTATTCCCAGGAGCAGTACGACGTGGTCCTGCTTTGAGCGGCGGCTCGCACATCGTGGAGATCCGCCGGCCGGCAGCTTTGCCATGGGGTTTTTTGGAGCTTTGCCTGACGCACACTGTCAGACCTGGTTCGACCTTGGATGGCTGGGAGGCCGCTCGATGACCCTTCGCTTCACCTCACAGGCAGCCGCCTGACATGGATCGCGCCGGCCGCCTGTTCGCCACCTCGCTGCGCATCGTCCTGGGCCTCCTGGCGCTGGGGCTGGTGCTGCTGGCTTTGTACGTCAGCCTTGGCCGGCAGTTGGTGCCGTTGGTGGCGGAGTACCGCGACGATCTGGCGCGCAAAGCCAGCGAGCAACTGGGCCTGCCGGTGGCTATTGGCGCCCTGGAAGGGCATTGGCGCGGGTTCAGCCCGATCATCGTGGTACGCGACATCCAACTGGGCGAAGGCACCGATTCGCTGCGCCTGGAGCGCGTGCGCCTGACCCCGGACATCCTCGGCAGCGTGATGGCGCGCCAGCCGCGCATCGACAGCCTGGAGCTGGAAGGCCTGCACCTGACCCTGCGCGAGGACGAGGACGGCAACTGGCACGCCGACGGCCTGCCCAGCCGTGGCGGCGACACCGACCCGCGCAAGCTCATGGACCTGCTGCTGACCCCACATCGCCTGTCGCTGATGGACAGCCAACTGACCGTACTGCCGCAACAGGCCAACCCGCTGTCGTTGAACTATGTCGGCATGACCCTGCGCAGCGGCAGCCGCCAGCGCCTGGAGGCACGCTTCAGCCTGCCCGGCGGCGAACCGGTGGCGGCGCAGCTGGAGGCCCGGCTGAACCGCGATGACTGGGCGAAGAGTTCGGCCCAGCTGTACCTGAGCCTGCCCCAGGCCGACTGGGCCAAGTGGCTGCCCGAGCGTCTCACTGGCGCCTGGAAGCTGTCCCACGCCAAGGCTGGCGGCGAATTCTGGGCGACCATCGACAAGGGCGTGCCGGTCTTCGCCGCAGCCCGCCTGAATGCCCCGAAGATCGACGCCGCGCTGGGCGACCGCAAGCCGGTGAGCCTGAGCGACCTGGGCGTCAGCCTGTTCTTCCAGCGCAACGGCGACGATTTCGATCTGCGTGTCGCCGATCTGGCAGCGAATTTCGGCGAAAGTCGTTGGGGCGAGGTGGAGTTGGAACTGACTCGCCGGATGAAGGGCGAGGAGCATTGGCAGCTGCGCGCCGACCGCCTCGACCTGACCCCGCTGGGACCGACCATCACAGCACTGGCACCGCTGCCGGACAAGGCCATCGAGTGGCTCGAAGGGCTGAAACCGCACGGTGTGTTGCACAACGTCAATTTCGATTACTGGCCGCAGCGCGAGGGCGCCGAGCGCGTCGCCTATGCCACCAACCTGGAGAAGGTCGGTGTCAGTGCCTTCCATGATGTGCCGGCCGTGGCCAACGTCGACGGCACCTTCCGCGGCAACCTTGGCGGCGGCACGCTGGACGCCAACGCCCAGGATTTCATGCTGCACCTGGCCACGCTGTTCCCCGAGCCCTGGCACTACCGCACCGCACGCACGCGGATGTTCTTCCAGTTCAACGACGAGGCCTTCACCCTAGGCAGCCACCTGATGCAGGTGGAGGGCGACGAGGGAACCATCGCCGGCGACATCCTGATACGCCTGATGCGCGACCCGGCGCAGGAAGACTACATGGACCTGCGCGTGGGGATGAGCAACGGCGATGCGCGCTACACCGGTAAATACCTGCCCACCGTCATCCCGCAGATGAGCAAGGATCTGGCTGCCTGGCTCAAAGGTTCAATCAAGAGTGGGCGCATCGAACAGGGCTATTTCCTCTGGCAAGGTTCGCTGCAGAAGGGCTCGGCGCCGGAAGCCCATGCCATGACCCTGTACTTCAAGGTCCATGACGGCGTGCTCGACTACCAGCCGGGCTGGCCCGGCCTGAGCAAGGCCGAGGGCGAGGTGCGCGTGGAGGACACCGGCGTCAGCATCAACGCAACCAGCGGGCAGATTCTCAACAGCCAGGTGCGCGATGTCTCGGTGGAGATTCCCCATTCCAACCCGGGGGAAGTCGCCCATCTGCATGTGGACGGCGATATCGACAGCAACCTCGTCGATGGCCTGAAGATCCTCCAGGACTCGCCCATCGGTGCGACGCACACTTTCGCCGGCTGGGAAGGCAAGGGCGACCTCAATGGCCACCTCAACCTCGACATTCCGCTGGCCAAGGGCGAGGCGAGCAAGGCGCGGGTGATCGTCGATTTCGACACCGACAAGGCGCAGCTGAAGATTGCCAAGCCTGAGCTGAACCTCGAACAGGTGAAGGGCAAGTTCCGCTACGACACCGACAGCGGCCTCAGCGGGCAGAACATCTCCGCTCAGGTGCTG
This sequence comes from Pseudomonas sp. AU12215, assembly GCF_001675465.2. Taxonomy (NCBI): domain Bacteria; kingdom Pseudomonadati; phylum Pseudomonadota; class Gammaproteobacteria; order Pseudomonadales; family Pseudomonadaceae; genus Pseudomonas; species Pseudomonas sp. AU12215. The sequence goes on along the minus strand of NZ_MACM02000008.1, from coordinate 114,074 downwards.
GGTAGCCGTATCACCGGCAGCATTCGCGCCGAAGGCCGCAACGGCGCTCCGCGTACTCGGGTGCTGGTGGGTGGCCAGGTATCGGTGAAGACCCTGCTCGACTGGGGCAAGGTACAGAAACAGTTGCCGGTCGACGGCCGCGTGCCGTTCCAGCTCAACCTGCTGCTCGACGGCAAGGACAGCCAGCTGCAGGTCGCCTCGAACCTGCAAGGTGTCACCATCGATCTGCCGGCGCCGCTGGGCAAGGCCGCGCAGGAAACCCGCGAGAGCGAATGGCGCATGACCCTCGAGGGCGCCGAGCGACGCTACTGGGCAACCTACGGCGATCGCGCCAGCCTGGCTTACGCGGCTCCGGCGGACCAGCCGCTGGCCGGCCGTGGCGTGCTGCGCCTGGGTGGCGCCCCGGCCGTGCTGCCCAACTGGAATGGCGTCCAGGTGCGCGGCAAGATCGACGAAGTTGACGCCGACGCCTGGATGGCGGTCGCGAAGAAATACTCCAATACCGGGGTTGAGGGCGCCGCTGGCCTGCTGCGCGGCGCAGACCTGCAGATCGGTCGCTTCAAAGGCTTTGGCCAGACCCTGGAAAATCTCACGCTGGATGTGTTGCGTGTCGACAGCAGTTGGCAGGTTGGACTGGTCAGCTCGCTGGTCTCCGGCAAGGTCATCCTGCCCGACAGCAAGGTGAAGCCGATCCAGATCGCCCTGGACCGTCTCGACCTGCCCAAGGGCGAGGCCATCGATTCCGTGAAGGCAGTCGAGCAGCCTGACCCGCTGGCAAAGGTCGACCCGCGCAGCCTGCCGCCGATGGACGTGTCCATCCGCCAGGTCCTCAAGGCCGGGAAGCCGGTCGGTGCCTGGAGCTTCAACCTGCGCCCGACGCCTACCGGTGTTGGCTTCAACAATGTGAATCTGGACCTGCGTGGCCTGTCGGTGAAGGGCAGCCTGCGCTGGGATGGTCTTGAGGCGAGCGCGCGCAGCACCTTCCAGGGCAAGCTCGAGGGCAAGAACCTGGGCGACGTGCTGAAGGCCTGGGACTTCGCGCCCAGCGTGACCAGCGAGCGTTTCAACGTGGACATCAACGGCAACTGGCCGGGTTCGCCGGCGGCGCTGAACCTGCGGCGGTTCGGCGGTACCCTGGACGCCAGCCTGCGCAAGGGGCAATTCGTCGAAGTGGAGGGCGGAGCCAATGCCCTGCGGGTGTTCGGCCTGCTCAACTTCAACGCCATCAACCGCCGCCTGCGCCTGGACTTCTCCGACCTGCTGGGCAAGGGCCTGAGCTACGACCGGGTCAAGGGCGTGCTCACCGCCACCGATGGCGTCTACTTCACCCGCGAGCCGCTGCGTCTGGATGGACCGTCGAGCAACCTGGAACTCAACGGCACCCTGGACATGGCCCACGACGAGATCGACGCCAAGCTGCTGGTGACTCTGCCGGTGACCAACAACCTGCCGTTGGCGGCACTGATCGTCGGCGCTCCCGCCATTGGCGGCGCGCTGTTCGTGGTGGACAAGTTGCTGGGTGACAAGGTCGCACGCTTCGCCAGCGTGCAGTACAGCGTGAAGGGGCAATGGCAGAGCCCGACCATCACCTTCGAGAAACCCTTCGAAAAACCTCACTGAACCGGCGGCCAAGCACAATGCCCGGGCATCGGTTAGCATGAAAGCCAGGTATTCCCGGAGCTGACCATGTCCATCGCCGTCATCCAGATGGTCAGCCAGGACGATGTCCTGGCTAATCTTGCCACCGCCCGTCGCCTGCTGGAGCAGGCCGCCAACGGCGGCGCGCGCCTTGCCGTACTACCGGAAAACTTCGCCGCCATGGGGCGCCGAGACCTCGCGGACATCGGCCGCGCCGAAGCCCTTGGCGAAGGCCCGATCCTGCCCTGGTTGAAAAGCACCGCCCGCGACCTCAGGTTGTGGATAGTCGCCGGCACCCTGCCGTTGCCGCCGGAGAACCAGCCGGGAGCCAAGGCCAATGCCTGCTCGCTGCTGGTGGACGAGCGCGGTGAAGTGGCGGCGCGCTACGACAAGCTGCATCTGTTCGATGTGGACGTTGCTGATGCCCGTGGCCGCTATCGCGAGTCGGACGACTACGCCTTCGGCCAGCGCGTGGTGGTGGCGGATACGCCGGTCGGGCGGCTGGGGCTGACGGTCTGCTACGACCTGCGCTTCCCCGAACTGTATACCGCGCTGCGCGAAGCCGGCGCGGAGCTTATCAGTGCCCCTTCGGCATTCACCGCGGTGACTGGCGCTGCGCACTGGGAAATCCTCATCCGCGCCCGCGCCATCGAAACCCAGTGCTATGTACTGGCGGCTGGACAGGGCGGGACCCACCCCAACGGACGGGAAACCTGGGGCCAGTCGGCCATCGTCGACCCCTGGGGGCGTATCCTGGCCGAGCAGGCCAAGGGCGAGGCGGTGCTGCTGGCTGAGCGCGATAGCGAGGAACAGGCGGCGGTGCGGCAGCGCATGCCGATTGTCCGGCACAGAAGATTTTTCCCGTCGGTCGAACCGCGACCGGCGCGTACGGAGTGAATATGAGCGAACTGTTGTCATCCGTCAGCCAGCACCTGCTGGCCCCCGGTGGTCTGGATATCGACCAGCTGTCGCCGATCCTGCACGAGCTGAGCGGCCCCGGCATCGACGCCGCCGACCTGTACTTCCAGAGCCAGGTCTCCGAGTCCTGGATGCTCGAAGACGGCATCGTCAAGGAAGGCAGCTTCCACATGGACCAGGGTGTCGGCGTGCGCGCACAGTCCGGTGAGAAGACCGGCTTCGCCTACAGCAACGCGATCAACCACGAAGCGCTGATCCAGGCTGCCCGCGCTGCACGCTCGATCTCCCGAGCCGGGCAGAATGGCAAGGTGCAGGCGTTCAAGGCCGTGGTGCCGACCCGCCTGTATGCCGGCGAGAACCCGCTGGATGTGATGAGCCGCGCCGAGAAGGTAGAGCTGCTGCAGAAGATCGACGCCGCCACCCGCGCCCTTGATCCGCGCATCCAGCAGGTCACCGTCAGCCTCGCCGGTGTCTGGGACCAGGTACTGATCGCTGCGGCGGATGGTTCGCTGGCTGCGGACATCCGACCGCTGGTGCGTTTCAACGTCAGCGTCATCGTCGAGCAGAACGGCCGCCGTGAGCGCGGTGGGCATGGCGGCGGCGGTCGCACGGACTACAAGTACTTCCTGCAGGAAGACCGCGCCATGAGCTACGCGCGCGAGGCGCTGCGCCAGGCGCTGGTCAACCTGGAAGCGGTGCCCGCGCCGGCCGGCAGTCTGCCGGTGGTGATGGGCGCCGGTTGGTCCGGCGTGCTGCTGCACGAGGCCGTGGGCCACGGCCTGGAAGGCGACTTCAACCGCAAGGGCAGCTCGAACTACAGCGGTCGCATCGGCGAGAAGGTCGCTTCCAGCCTGTGCACCATCGTCGATGACGGCACCATCGCCGGCCGTCGCGGTTCGCTGTCGGTGGACGACGAAGGCACGCCGACCCACTGCAACGTGCTGATCGAGAACGGCATTCTCAAGGGCTACATGCAGGACAAGCTCAACGCCCGCCTGATGGGCGTGGCGCGCACCGGCAACGGTCGTCGCGAGTCCTACGCGCACCTGCCGATGCCGCGCATGACCAACACCTACATGCTGGCCGGGGAGAGCGATCCGCAGGAAATTATTGCCAGCGTCGAGCGTGGCATCTACTGCGCCAACCTTGGCGGCGGCCAGGTGGACATCACCAGCGGCAAGTTCGTCTTCGCCACCAGCGAGGCCTACCTGATCGAGAACGGCAAGATCACCCGCCCGGTGAAGGGCGCGACGCTGATCGGCAACGGCCCGGAAGTGATGAGCCGGGTGTCCATGGTCGGCAACGACCTGGCGCTGGACAGCGGCGTGGGAACCTGCGGCAAGGACGGCCAGTCCGTGCCGGTCGGTGTCGGCCAGCCGACCCTGAAGATCGACGCGATCACCGTTGGCGGCACGGGCGCCTGAGGCCGTTGCCCGTGAGGCTTGGAGAGAGGGACGCGGCTGCTCAGCGCAGGCCGCGTTTGAGCTCGTCCAGCTCGCGGATGTACTTGAAGATCTTCCGCGCCGCGGCCGGAGGCTTGTTGTGAGCGGCCTCGTGCTGGGCGTGGCGGATCAGCTGGAGCAGGTGCTGGCGGTCGCTTTCCGGGTATTCGCCGAAGAACGCGGACAGCGCTGCGTCACCGCCGGTGATCAGGTGGTCGCGCCAGCGCTCCAGGGCGTGGAAGCGTTCGTTGTACTGGCGGGTCGAGGTGTCTACCTGTTCCAGCAGGGCGAGGATGGCCTCGACGTCCTGGTCGCGCATCAGCTTGCCGATGAACTGCCGATGGCGTTTCTTGGCAGCGTTGGCCTTGTGCTTGGGTGCTTCTTCCAGCGCGCGGCGCAGCGGATCGGTCAGCGGCATGCGGTCGAGCATGTCGGCCTTGAGCGTCGTCAGGCGCTCGCCGAGCTCCTGCAGCGCGTGCATTTCGCGTTTTACTTGCGACTTGCTCTTCTCATCGAAGGACGAGTCGTCATCGTGAATTTCAGCCATGGCGGGGGTCTCTTTGAAAACGCCGCCATGATAACGAGTCAGGGGCCGCTTGTCCGGCCCGCGCCGGTTGCCGCCGCCTGATGGCGGGGCCGGAACATGAACAGGAGAGGCATGCAATGAGCGAACACAACCCGGCAGTGAGCCCGGAGGTCCTTCCCGAACTGCGCGAGCAGGTCGAGCGGATCATCGCCGAGGCTTCCCGGCAGGGCGCCAGCGCCTGCGAAGTGGCGGTGTCGGTGGAGCAGGGGCTGTCCACCTCGGTGCGCCAGGGTGAAGTCGAGACCGTCGAGTTCAATCGTGACCAGGGCTTCGGCATCACTCTTTACGTTGGCCAGCGCAAGGGCTCGGCGAGCACCTCGGCAACAGGCGCGGACGCCATCCGTGAAACCGTGGCGGCGGCGTTGGCGATTGCCAAGCATGCCTCCGAAGACGACTGCGCCGGCCTGGCGGACCCTGCGCTGATGGCGCGGGACCTGCCGGACCTGGATCTTTACCACGGCTGGTCGATCACCCCCGACCAGGCCATCGAGCGCGCGCTGGCCTGCGAGGCTGCCGCGTTCGCCACCGACAAGCGCGTCACCAAGGCCGACGGCACCACGCTGAACACTCATCAGGGCTGCCGCGTCTACGGCAACAGCCATGGCTTTGTCGGCGGCTATGCGAGCACCCGCCACAGCCTGAGTTGCGTGATGATCGCCGAAGGCGAAGGGCAGATGCAGCGCGACTACTGGTATGACGTTAACCGCCGTGGTGAGCTGCTGGCGACTCCCGAATCCATCGGCCGCCGTGCTGCCGAGCGAGCTGCCAGCCGGCTCGGCGCGCGCCCGGTGCCGACCGCCGGGGTGCCGGTGCTGTTTGCCCCGGAAGTCGCGGTCGGCCTGTTCGGCCACTTCCTCGGTGCCATCTCCGGCGGCAGTCTGTACCGCAAGTCTTCCTTCCTCGAAGGTGCGCTGGGGCAGCGACTGTTCCCGGAATGGCTGACCCTGGACGAACGCCCGCTGCTGCGCGGCGCGCTGGGCAGTGCCTCGTTCGACAACGACGGCCTGGCGACCTATGCCAAACCCTTCGTCGAAGGCGGCGAGCTGGTCTCCTATGTGCTCGGCACCTACTCCGGGCGCAAGTTGGGCATGCCCAGCACGGCCAACTCCGGCGGCGTGCACAACCTGTTCGTCAGCCATGGCGACGAGGACCAGGCCGCGCTGATCCGTCGCATGGGACGTGGCCTGCTGGTCACCGAGCTGATGGGGCAGGGCGTCAACCTGGTGACCGGCGATTACTCGCGTGGTGCCGGCGGTTACTGGGTGGAAAACGGCGAAATCCAGTTCCCGGTGCAGGAAGTCACCATCGCCGCCAACCTGCGCGACTTGTTCCGCAATATCGTCGCCATCGGCAACGATGTGGAGCATCGCGGCAACCTGCACACAGGCTCCGTCCTCATTGAAAAGATGATGGTCGCCGGCAACTGATCCACCCACCGCGGCCTTGCTGGCCGCGGCTTTCAGTCCTTCCCAAAGCCGTTCTCCAGACAGGCCGTCCAGCGCATTGCGTTCGGGCGGCTTGTTTTTTTGATTCTCACAAACAATAATCAATCTCATTATCGATTGAGGGATTGCCATGTTTGCCGAGATCGACAGCTCGCTCACCGATCGCTGGTACCGCCTGGGGACCCGCATCCGCTGCGCCTTGGAGCCGGATGAGCCGCGTCTGGTCGAGCAGTACCTGTGCGAGGCGCGTTACCTGGCGGCCTGGGAACCGGTGCCGGCTTGGCGCCTCTTCGAGAAGTGCTTCCAGTTGCTGCTCGACAGCAGCCGCGACATCGCACTGCCCTGGCACTGGCGGGTGCTCTGCCTGGATCACGCCTATCTCCCTCTACGCGAACTGCAACGCCTGGCGACCTCTACCGCCCAGCGCCAACGCCTGTGCCTGCTCGGCCGGCGGATGGCACAGCAGGAGATGGCGCCTTCCCTGAGACTGCAAGAAGGAATCGAGAATGACTGACAGCCGTATCGAACGCGACAGCATGGGCGAACTGGAGGTGCCGGTGGCGGCGCTCTACGGTGCCCAGACGCAGCGGGCGGTGAACAACTTCCCGGTGAGCGGCCAGCGCATGCCGCGTCCGTTCATCCGCGCGCTGCTGCTGGCCAAGGCCGCCGCGGCGCGGGCCAATGTCAGCCTGGAACAGCTGGACGCGGAAACCGGCGCTGCCATCGTCGCTGCCTGTGAGGAGTTGTTGGCGGGCGACCTGCAGCAACACTTCCCGGTGGATGTGTTCCAGACCGGCTCGGGTACCAGCTCGAACATGAACGCCAACGAGGTGGTTGCGACCCTCGCCGGCCGCCGCCTGGGAAAACCGGTCAACGCCAATGACCAGGTCAATTGCGGGCAGAGCAGCAACGACATCATCCCTTCGACCATCCACATCAGTGCGGCGGTAGAGATCCACCAGCACCTGCTGCCGGCCCTGGATCACCTGCACGCGACCCTGGAGAAGAAGGCCAAGTCCGTGCACTCGTACGTGAAGACCGGCCGCACTCATCTGATGGATGCCATGCCGGTGCGCCTGAGCCAGGTGCTTGGCGGGTGGGCGCAACAGGTGCGCCAGGCGTCTCTGGGCATAGAAGGGCAACTGCCGGCGTTGCAGCAACTGGCTCAGGGCGGCACTGCCGTCGGAACCGGCGTGAACGCTCACCCGCAGTTCCCCGCGCGCTTCTGCGAAGAGCTCAACGGACTGACCGGCCTGGCATTCCGCCCCGGTGATGATTTCTTCGCGTTGATCGGTGCTCAGGATATCGCCGTGGCCACCTCCGGCCAGCTCAAGGCGCTAGGCGTGGCGCTGATGAAGATCGCCAATGACCTGCGCTGGATGAACTCCGGCCCGCTGGCAGGCCTTGCCGAGATCGAGCTGGAGGCGCTGCAGCCGGGTTCCTCGATCATGCCGGGCAAGGTCAATCCGGTGATTCCGGAAGCCACTGCCATGGTCGCCGCCCAGGTCATGGGCAACGACACCACCATCGCCATTGCCGGGCAGTCGGGCAACTTCGAGCTCAACGTAATGCTGCCGGTGATCGCCGACAACCTGCTGCACAGCATCCACCTGCTGGCCAACGTCAGCCGTCTGCTGGCGGACAGGGCCATCGCCAGCTTCAAGGTCAACGAGGCGAGCCTGCGCGAGGCGCTGTCGCGCAACCCGATCCTGGTCACCGCGCTGAACCCGATCATCGGCTACCAGAAGGCCGCGGAGATCGCCAAGCAGGCTTACCGCGAAGGGCGGCCGATCATCGACGTCGCGCTGGAAAACACGGACCTGGACCGTGCCCGCCTCGAGCAACTGCTCAATCCCGAGAAGCTCACCGCCGGCGGACTCTGAGTCCGCCCCACCCGCTGGAGGAACCTGCCATGCGCCACTGGCAACGCACCATCGAACTGGGCAACCGCTGCTTCATTCGCAACGAGTTGATCGATGCCCGTGAGCACTACCTCCATGCGCTGGCGCTGGCCCAGGTCCTGCTGGACCGCTGGCACGACCCGGAGGAAGCCGTGATGGCGTTTGTCATCTCCCACCACAACCTCGGCGACCTGCACCTGCAACTGGGACAGCCGGAGGAAACCGCCGAGTACCTGTGCGCCTGCCACGAGCGCCTATTGGTATTAGGCGAAGACCTGCGCAAATGCTCGGATCTGCGTGTGGCCGCGGTGCAGCACAGCCGCCGTACCTACGTCGAACTGCTCAACTTCATTGGCGAGCACGGTACCTATCCGCGTACCCAGCGCCTGCTGCGTCGCCAAGGCGCGGTCGAGTTGCGCCCGGGGCTGTTCACTGCCGTTCAATCGATGCGCTACCACTGAAGAAGGTTCGAAGATGCCTCACGTCCTGCCCGCCTTGCCCTATGCCTTCGACGCCCTGGAACCGCACATCGATGCGCAGACCATGGAAATCCACCACAGCAAGCACCACCAGACCTACATCAACAACCTGAACGCTGCGCTGGAAGGCACAGAGTTCGCCGAAGTTCCGCTGGAAACGTTGCTGCAGAAGCTCGACCGCCTGCCCGAGGCACTGCGCGCGCCGGTGATCAACAACGGCGGCGGCCACGCCAACCACTCGTTGTTCTGGACCGTGATGGCTCCTGACGGCGGTGGTCATCCGCAGGAGGAGTTGGGCCAGGCCATTGACGCTCAACTGGGCGGCTACGAGGCCTTCTGCCAGGCGTTCACCAAGGCGGCATTGACTCGCTTTGGTAGCGGCTGGGCGTGGCTGAGCGTCGATCCGCAGGGCCAACTGGTGGTGGAAAGCACCGGCAACCAAGACAGCCCGCTGATGCAGGGCAACTTGCCGATCCTCGGGCTGGACGTCTGGGAGCACGCGTACTACCTGCGCTATCAGAATCGCCGGCCGGAATACATTGCCGCGTTTTACAACGTCGTCGCCTGGCCGGAGGTGCTCCGACGTTACCGCGAGGCACGGCAGGCGCGGGGGCAAGGATGAAACCGAAGGGCGTCCCATGCGTCTGATCGTGCAGAGTCTGCGTGAAAGCGGAGGACGCAATTTGCGTTGGTTGCTGGGGCTGATCATTGTCCTCGGCGGCGGTCTGCTGGTGGCCCAGCACCTGATGCTGCTGGCGCGCTTGTCGCTTTCCCCGCAGCTGTACCTGGCCTTGCATGGCGGCATGCTCTGTGCGCTCGGGACTGCCCTGGGCGCGCTGCCCGTGCTGCTGGTGCGCAGCATGCCGGCGCGAATCGCTGACGCCATGCTCGGTTTCGGCGCCGGCGTGATGCTGGCGGCCACCGCATTCTCGCTACTGCTTCCCGCGCTGGAGGCGGCTGAAGCCTCGGGCCGGCCCACCTGGCTGGCCTCGGTGCTGGTCAGCCTCGGCCTGGCGCTGGGGGCCTTCGGTCTCGCGGTGTTCGGCCGAGTACTGGAAGATGCGCAGGCCAATATCCGGGGCGTCTCTGATGGAAAGGTTCCTGCGCGCATCCTGCTGTTCGTTGCTGCCATCGTCCTGCACAACATTCCCGAGGGCATGGCCGTCGGAGTCGCCGCCGGGGGAGAGGTGCAAGGCGCCAGCGGATTAGCGCTGGGCATCGCGCTGCAGGACGTGCCGGAAGGGCTGGCGATTGCGCTGGTACTGGCCGGGGCAGGCGTGTCACGCGGCAAGGCGGCGTTGGCGGGCGCGGCGTCCGGGCTGGTCGAGCCGCTGTTCGCGGTGCTCTGCGCCTGGCTGATCGGCATCTCGCGGATGTTCCTGCCCTGGGGGCTGGCCGCGGCAGCGGGAGCGATGCTCTATGTGGTGGTGCGCGAGATCATCCCCGAATCACAGCGGCGCGGCCATGCGGCGCAGGCCACCCAGGGGCTTATCATCGGCTTCTGTCTGATGATGGTGCTGGATACGTCGCTGGGCTGATCGAAGGCCCGGCGAGTCACTCGCCTTCGTCGAAGTAGTTGTTGATCAGTTCGACCAGCGCCTTGAGCGCCTCGTCTTCCTGCTCGCCTTCGGCAGCGAGGTGCAGATTGGTGCCCTTGCCGGCGGCGAGCATCATCACCGCCATGATGCTCTTGCCGTCTACCGTACTTTCCGGATTGCGCCCTACGCGAACCTGACAGGGATAACGTCCTGCCACGCCGACGAATTTGGCCGCCGCACGGGCGTGCAGGCCAAGCTTGTTGATGATGGTGATTTCGAGGGCGGGCATCGCGAGGGGCTGTCCTTTTGTTGTCTGTCGCTGCTTAGCTCAGGTCGCGGTGGCGAATCTGTACGTTGGTGAGGGTTTCCTTGAGGGCCTGACCGATGCGCTCGGCAATATAGGTCGAGCGATGCTGGCCACCGGTGCAGCCGATGGCGATGGTCACATAGGCCCGGTTGCTCGCGGCGAAGCGCGGCAGCCATTTGTTCAGGTAGGCGAGGATATCCTGGTACATCTCTTCTACATCCGGTTGCGCCGCCAGGTATTCCTGGACTTCCACTTCCAGCCCGGTGTGCTCGCGCAGTTCCGGTTTCCAGTAGGGATTGGGCAGGCAGCGCACGTCGAACACCAGGTCCGCGTCCACCGGCATGCCGCGCTTGAAGCCGAAGGATTCGACCAGGAAGGCGGTGCCCAGTTCGGGCTTGTTCAGCAGGCGCAGCTTGAGCACGTCGCGCAGCTGATACAGGTTGAGATTGGTGGTGTTGAGCTTGAGATCCGCCAGGTCGGCGATCGGTGCCAGCAGGTGCGTCTCGTCGGCGATGGCTTCGGCCAGTGAGCGGCTGTCGGTGGTCAGCGGGTGGCGCCGGCGCGTCTCGGAGAAGCGCTTGAGCAGCGTTTCATCATCGGCATCGAGGTACAGCACGTCGCACTGGATGTGCTTGTCGCGAGCTTCCTGCAGCAGCTCGGGAAAACGCTGCAGCTGGCTGGGCAGGTTGCGCGCGTCGATGGAGACGGCGACCTGCGGGTGCAGCAGCTCGGTGTGCAGCAACGCACGCTGGGCCAGGTCCGGGAGGAGGCTGGCCGGCAGGTTGTCGATGCAATAGAAGCCGTTGTCCTCGAGCACGTTGAGCGCTGTGCTCTTGCCCGAGCCGGATCTTCCACTGACGATGATCAGGCGCATGATCAGTGCCCGTTGTTCTGGAAGTCCACGACGATCCGGTACAGGTCCTCGCCGTTGGCGGCGTGACGCAAACGTTCGCGGACGTCGGAGCGGTCGAGCATGGAGGCGATCTGCCGCAGCAGTTCCAGGTGCTCCTCGGTGGCGGCTTCCGGCACCAGCAGCACGAACACCAGGTCGACCGGCGCGCCGTCGAGGGCGTCGAAATCTACCGGGTGATCCAGGTGCAGGATGGCGCTGATCGGCGACTGGCAGCCGGGGAGGCGGCAGTGCGGAATGGCGATGCCATTGCCGAAGCCGGTGGAGCCCAGGCGTTCCCGGGCCACCAGGCTGTCGAAGATGTCTTGGGAATCGAAACCCGGCAGCTCGCGAGCCACCAGGTTGGCGATTTGTTCGAGGACACGTTTCTTGCTGCCGCCCGGCACGTTCACGAGGGAACGGCCGGGGGTCAGGATTTGCTCAAGTCGGATCATAGGGAGGGGTTAACGGACGCCAACACCTTGCTGGCGTTCGAGGTATTTTTCCTTGTGCTTGATCAGTTGGCGGTCGAGCTTGTCGGTGAGCAGGTCGATGGCCGCGTACATGTCTTCATGTTCGGCGCAGGCCACCACTTCGCCACCGGCGATGTGGAGGGTGGCTTCAATTTTCTGCTTCAGCTTCTCGACCTCCATGATGACCTGAACATTGGTGATCTTGTCGAAGTGGCGCTCCAGTCGGCCAAGTTTCTCGCCGACATAGTCGCGCAGGGCGTCGGTCACATCCAGTTGATGTCCACTGATGTTGACTTGCATACCGCTTTCTCCTTGTTGCCCGTGTGTAAGTGGCAGGTTATGGGGCCTGCCGCCGGAACACCTTGGCGTGGATCAACGTCACACCAGCCGCTTGCGCTCGCTCGAGGGAGAGATTCCTAGGGACTCCCGGTACTTGGCGACGGTACGACGTGCCACTTGAATGCCCTGTGCTTCCAGTAAACCAGCGATCTTGCTGTCACTCAATGGCTTTTTCGGACTTTCCGCCGCGACCAGTTTTTTGATGATGGCGCGGATCGCGGTGGACGAGCACTCGCCGCCCTCGGAGGTGCTGACGTGGCTGGAGAAGAAATACTTGAGCTCGAAGATGCCACGCGGCGTGTGCATGAATTTCTGCGTGGTGACGCGGGAGATGGTCGATTCGTGCATGCCCACGGCTTCCGCGATGTCGTGCAGGACCAGTGGTTTCATCGCTTCCTCGCCGTATTCGAGGAAGCCGCGCTGGTGCTCGACGATCTGGGTCGCCACCTTCATCAATGTCTCGTTGCGGCTCTGCAGGCTCTTGATGAACCAGCGCGCTTCCTGCAGCTGGTTGCGCATGAAGGTGTTGTCGGCGCTGGAGTCGGCGCGGCGCACCAGGCCCGCATACTGCGAGTTCACGCGCAGGCGCGGTACCGCTTCCTGGTTCAGTTCCACCAGCCAGCGCTCGTTGTGCTTGCGCACGATGACATCCGGAACCACGTATTCGGCTTCGCCGGACTCGATCTGCGAACCGGGGCGCGGGTGCAGCGACTGGATCAGTTCGATGGTCTCGCGCAGCTCGTCTTCCTTGAGCTTCATGCGCCGCATCAGCTGGCTGTAGTCGCGGCTGCCGAGCAGGTCCAGGTGGTCGTTGACCAGGCGGATGGCCTCGGCCAGCAGGTAGGTCTTGGTGGGCAGCTGGCGCAGCTGCAGGAGCAGGCATTCGCGCAGGTTGCGGGCACCGACGCCGGCGGGCTCGAGCTGCTGCACACGGCGCAGGACGACTTCCACTTCGTCCATCTCCACGCCCAGTTCAGGGTCAATGGAGGCGAGGATGTCGTCCAGGGACTCTTCGAGGTAACCGTCGTCGTTGATGCCGTCGATGATGCTCAGGGCGACCAGGCGATCGGTGTCGGACATCGGCGCCAGGTTCAGTTGCCAGAGCAGATGGCTCTGCAGGCTTTCGCCGGCGGAGGTACGGGAAGTGAAGTCCCACTCGTCGTCATCGTTGCTGGGCAGGCTGCTGGCGCTGGTCTGGTAGATGTCTTCCCAGGCGGTGTCGACCGGCAGCTCGTTGGGAATACGCTCGGCCCACTGGTCCTCGTCGAGGCTGTCGGCGTTGGGCGTGGTGCTTTCCTGGAAGTTGTCCTGGGAGTTGTTGCTGGTGCCGTTGGCGCCAGATTCGGCGCCGTCGGCCATGGGATCGCTGTTGTCGTAGTCCTCACCTTCTTCCTGGCGCTCCAGCATCGGGTTGGACTCCAGGGCTTCCTGGATTTCCTGTTGGAGGTCCAGCGTGGAGAGCTGGAGCAGTCGGATGGCCTGTTGCAGCTGCGGGGTCATCGTCAGCTGCTGGCCCATCTTGAGGACTAGCGATGGTTTCATGGCTGGAACTAGGCACCTTGTTCGCTGGCGCAAAGCGCGCCATATCCACGACTACGGACGCCGGGGCGCCGCGAGGAAGCAAATTATATGCCTGAGTTTGGGCGCTTTGCCTAGGGGCTGTCGACCTTTCGTTACAACCCGGTTGCGCCAGGGGCGATTGGGCGGCCGAATGCGGCGCGGAACAACCGGCGAACCGGGCCGCGCGAAGAGGGGGAGGCGGGGTGGCCGCGCCCTGGCAGGGCGCGGCGCAGGGCCTTAGAGGCGGAACTCGTGGCCCAGGTAGACTTCCTTCACCAGGTCGTTGGCGAGGATGCTCTCGGCGCTGCCTTCGGCGATCAGTTGACCGTCGTTGACGATGTACGCCGTTTCGCAGATATCCAGGGTTTCGCGGACGTTATGATCGGTGATCAGGACACCGATGCCCTTGGCCTTGAGGTGATGGATGATCTGCTTGATGTCGCCCACGGAGATCGGGTCGACACCGGCGAAAGGTTCGTCCAGCAGGATGAACTTCGGCGAACTGGCCAGTGCACGGGCGATCTCCACGCGGCGACGCTCGCCACCGGAAAGGCTCATGCCGAGGTTGTCGCGGATGTGGTGGATGTGGAACTCCTCGAGCAAGCCTTCCAAGGCTTCCTGGCGTCCGGCGCGATCCAGGTCGCTGCGGGTTTCGAGGATGGCGCCGATATTGTCCGCCACCGACAGCTTGCGGAAGATCGAGGCTTCCTGCGGCAGGTAGCCGATGCCGGCGCGGGCGCGTCCGTGCATGGGCAGGTGGGTGACGTCCTGCTCGTCGATGCGCACGACACCCTGATCGGCGCGAACCAGGCCGACGATCATGTAGAAGCAGGTGGTCTTGCCCGCTCCGTTGGGGCCGAGCAGGCCGACGATCTGCCCGCTCTCGATGCTCATGCTGACATCGCGGACGACTTGCCGGCTCTTGTAGCTCTTGGCGAGGTGCTGGGCGGTTAGCGTAGCCATTACTGCGCTTGATCCTGCTTTTTCTTGGGCTGGATGACCATGTCGATACGCGGGCGCGGCGTGGTCACCTGGGACCCGGTGGCGCGGCCTGCGTTGACGATCTGGCGCTGGGTGTCGTAGACGATCTTCTCGCCCTCGAAGGTATTGCCTTCCTGGATCACCTTGGCCTGGTCGATCAATACGACGCGGTTCTGGGTGACGAAGTACTGGATCGTCAGGCCGTAGGCCTGAGTGATCTGCTTGTCCGGCGCCGGCTTCTGCTCGAAGTAGGCAGGCTTGCCGACCGAGGTGACGACTTCGATGTCACCATTCTTGTTCTGCTTGAGCGTGACGGTGTTGCCAGTCAGCTTCATGCTGCCCTGGGTTACCACCACGTCGCCGCGATACACGGCTACGCCCTGCTTGTCGTCCAGTTCGGCGCTGTCGGCCTGAACCCGGATCGGCTGTTCCCGGTCGGTGGGAAGAGCCCAGGCGGCACTGCTGCCGATGGCGGCGGCGAGGCTGAAAAGAAGGGGGAGGGTGTTAACGAGCCTCATGCTGACCTCTTACGTTGGACAGCAGGAGCATCCGGCTGTCTTTCAGATACGCTTTCATGCCAACTGCCGTGGTGACACCGTTGGGTTCAGTGATCTTCACGGGCTGGTCAGTCTGCGCATAGTCCTTGTCTGGGAACACCGTCATGCGCGAGGTGTTGAGCAGGAGCGTGCGTTGCTGTGCGTCGGTGCGCGCAACACGCACGTCATCGATCAGCTCGACCTGCTTGCCTTCGGGGGCCACTTCGGCGTGAACGCTCTGGACATGCCACGGCTGAGACTCGTTCTCCCGGTGGAAGTAGAGGTCAGGCGTAGTGACCAGGGTCACGTCGGTTGCTTTCAGGTGTTCGAGTTTGTCGGCGGTCATCTCGTAGGCGAGGGAGCCGTCGATGCGGTACTGAACGCTCTTGGCGTTGACCACGTAGAAGTCGATGGCGTCGCTGGTCTGCGACTTGAGTTGCCGCTCGTTGAAATCCAGACGCACGTTCCAGTAATAGCCGAGGGCGATCAGCAGGATGGCGATCAGGGCGAGCAACAGCTTCTGTTGGAGTGTCTTGGGCATGTTCGGCTCTAGAGGTACGCGTTCTGGGCAGCTTCGAGGTTGCCCTGAGCGCGCAGGATCAGTTCGCAGAACTCGCGGGCGGCGCCTTCGCCGCCACGGGCCTGGGTAACGCCGTCGGCATGCTGGCGCACGAAGGCGTCGCCGCTGGCGACCGCCATGCCCAGGCCGGCGCGGCGGATGGCCGGCAGGTCGGGCAGATCGTCGCCCAGGTACGCGACTTCTTCATAGCCTAGACCCAGTTCGGCGAGCAACTCGTCCAGGGCGACCAGCTTGTCCTCGCGGCCCTGGAACAGATGGTTGATGCCCAGGTTCTTCGCCCGCCGCTCGACCACCGGGCTCGAGCGGCCGGTGATGATCGCGGTGCTTACGCCGGAGTTCATCAACATCTTGATGCCCTGGCCGTCCAGGGTGTTGAAGGTCTTGAACTCGCCGCCGTCGGGCAGGAAGTAGAGCTTGCCGTCGGTGAGCACGCCATCGACGTCGAATACCGCCAGGCGGACCGCTTTCGCGCGTTGCAGCAGGTCGGCGGTCATTCAGATGACTCCCGCGCGGGTCAGGTCGTGGACGTGCAGGACGCCGACCGGGTGGTCCTTGTCGTCGACAACCACGAGTACGTTGATCTTGTGGTCGTCCATGATCTTCAGGGCTTCGGCAGCGAGCATATCCGGGCGGGCAGTCTTGCCGTGCACGGTCATCACCTGATCGATGGTGACCGTGCGCACGTCCAGCCCCTTGTCCAGGGTGCGGCGCAGGTCTCCATCGGTGAAGACCCCGGCGAGCTTGCCGTCTTCGCCGAGGATGACGGTCATGCCCAGGCCCTTGCGGGTCATTTCCAGCAATGCGCCACTGAGCGAAGTGCCGGGGGAAACCTGCGGCAATGCTTCACCCACGTGCATGATGTTTTCCACTTTCAGCAACAATCGACGGCCCAGCGCCCCGCCTGGATGCGAGAAGGCGAAGTCTTCGGCGGTGAAGCCGCGCGCTTCGAGCAGGGCGATGGCGAGCGCGTCGCCGATCACCAGAGACACCGTGGTGGAGGAGGTCGGCGCCAGGTTCAGCGAGCAGGCTTCGTGCTCCACGCTGGCGTCGAGGTTCACCGCAGCAGCCTTGGCCAGCGGTGATTCGGCGTTGCCGGTCATGCTGATCAGGGTGATACCCAGGCGCTTGATCAGCGGCAGCAGAGTGACGATTTCCGCGGTGGAGCCGGAGTTGGAGAGGGCCAGGACGACGTCGTCCTTGGTGATCATGCCCATGTCGCCATGGCTGGCCTCGGCCGGGTGCACGAAGAACGACGGTGTGCCGGTGCTGGCCAGGGTGGCGGCGATCTTGCGTGCGATATGGCCGGACTTGCCCATGCCGACCACGACGACGCGCCCCTTGCAGTTCAGCAACAGTTCGCAGGCCAGCGAAAAATCGGTGCCGATGCGCGGCAGCAGGGCGTCCACCGAGTCACGCTCGAGGCGGATGGTGCGTTGTGCCGACTGGATGAAATCGTGTTTCTGGCTCATGTTCGAAAGGCGCGGGGCAAAATGAAGTGCGAGATTATAACGGGAAAGCGACAAAGGCTTCATCACTGGCAACTCAATGTTGAACGCATTTTGCTGAACTGGGCCTTAACAGCGGCTTAGCAGCCCTTGGGGCGCGGCTTCACGGGGTGTTATAGTTCGCGGCCGTTCGGCCTGCCGCGCCGTGTTTCTGCCGTATGACAGACGGGGCAACGGACAGCGCCGTGATGAAAGGAGTTCTATGAGCACCAATGACCAATACGCGGTCGAGCTGAAGGGCCTGAGCTTCAAGCGTGGCACGCGTAAGATTTTCGATAACGTGGACATCCGCATTCCACGCGGCAAGGTCACCGGGATCATGGGGCCGTCGGGGTGTGGCAAGACCACCCTGTTGCGACTGATCGCCGCCCAACTGCGTCCGGCGAGCGGCGAAGTGTGGGTCAACGGCCAGAATCTCCCCACGCTGGGGCGCAGCGACCTGTTCGACATGCGCAAGCAGTTCGGCGTGTTGTTCCAGAGCGGTGCGCTGTTCACCGATCTCGATGTCTTCGAGAACGTTGCCTTCCCGCTGCGCGTGCACACCGAGCTGCCCGAGGACATGATTCGTGACATTGTCCTGATGAAGCTCCAGGCCGTTGGCCTGCGCGGGGCGGTGGAGCTGATGCCCGATGAGCTGTCCGGCGGTATGAAGCGCCGTGTGGCGCTGGCCCGCGCCATCGCGCTGGACCCGCAGATCCTCATGTACGACGAGCCCTTCGTGGGTCAGGACCCGATCGCCATGGGCGTGCTGGTGCGCCTGATCCGCCTGCTCAACGATGCCCTGGGCATCACCTCCATCGTTGTGTCCCACGATCTGGCGGAAACGGCGAGCATCGCTGACTACATCTATATCGTCGGTGACGGCCGTGTGCTCGGTCACGGAACGCCGGCCGACCTGCAGGGTCTCGATGATCCGCGAGTGCGCCAGTTCATGAAGGGCATCCCGGATGGGCCGGTGCCGTTCCACTATCCTGCTCGCGATTACCGCGCCGACCTGCTGGGAGAACGTTGATGCGCAAGACTTCATCGCTCGAGCGAGTTCGCCTGCTCGGGCGCGCGGGCCTCGATGTCCTCGAGTCGCTGGGCCGTTCGAGCCTGTTCCTGGTCCACGCCATTTTCGGCCGCCGGGTGCACAGCGGCGCCTTCCAGTTGCTGGTCAAACAGCTGTATTCGGTGGGTGTGCTGTCCCTGGCGATCATCGTCGTGTCCGGCCTGTTCATCGGCATGGTGCTGGCGCTGCAGGGCTACAACATCCTGGCGAGCTACGGTTCGGAACAGGCGGTCGGCCAGATGGTTGCGCTGACGCTGCTGCGTGAACTGGGGCCGGTAGTCACCGGTCTGCTGTTCGCCGGGCGTGCAGGCTCCGCGCTGACGGCCGAGATCGGCAACATGAAATCCACCGAGCAGTTGTCCAGCCTGGAGATGATCGGCGTCGACCCGCTCAAGTACATCATCGCTCCGCGCCTTTGGGCCGGCTTCATCTCGATGCCGCTGCTGGCAGCTATCTTCAGTGTGGTCGGCATCTGGGGCGGCGCCCTGGTCGCCGTGGACTGGCTGGGTGTGTATGACGGTTCGTACTGGTCGAACATGCAGAACAGCGTGCAGTTCACCAAGGACATTCTCAATGGCGTGATCAAGAGCGTGGTGTTCGCTTTCGTCGTGACCTGGATCGCCGTGTTCCAGGGTTATGACTGCGAACCCACCTCAGAGGGGATCAGCCGCGCCACCACCCGTACCGTTGTGTATGCCTCCCTGGCCGTGCTGGGGCTGGACTTCATCCTGACCGCCTTGATGTTTGGAGACTTCTGATGCAAACCCGCACCCTGGAAATCGGTGTAGGCCTGTTCATTCTGGCCGGCCTGCTGGCCCTGCTGCTGCTGGCCCTGCGTGTCAGCGGACTGACCATCGGCAATTCCGGCGATACCTACAAGCTGTATGCCTATTTCGACAACATCGCCGGCGTTACCGTTCGTGGAAAGGTCACCATGGCGGGTGTCACCATCGGCAAGGTCACTGCGGTGGACCTGGACCATGACAGCTATCGTGGTCGTGTGACCATGGAGATCAATCGTCAGGTCAACAACCTGCCGGACGACTCTACCGCCTCCATCCTCACTGCTGGCCTGCTGGGCGAGAAGTACATCGGCATCAGTGTCGGTGGCGACGAAGAGCTGCTGAAGGATGGCGATACCATCAAGGACACCCAGTCGGCACTCGTGCTGGAAGACCTGATCGGCAAATTCCTGCTGAATTCGGTCAACAAAGACGACTCGAAGAAATGAGGGCTCACTCCATGTTGAAAACCTTGCGCCGTGGCTTCCTGGTCCTGCTCGCGGTCCTGCCGCTGTTCGCCCAGGCCGAGCAGACTGCTCAGCAGGTCGTGCAGCAGACCGTCGACAGCCTGCTGTCGGACCTGAAGACCAACAAGGCCAGCTACAAGGCCAATCCCCAGGCGTTCTACGACACCCTGAACCGCATCCTCGGCCCGGTCGTGGATTCCGAGGGCATCGCCAAGGGCGTGATGACCGTCAAGTACTCCCGCCAGGCGACGCCGGAGCAGGTCAAACGCTTCGAGGAAACCTTCAAGAACAGCCTGTTCCAGTTCTACGGCAACGCGCTGCTGGAGTACGACAACCAGGACATCCGCGTGCTGAACAGCGGCAAGCAGGAGCAGGATCGCGCTTCGGTGAACATGGAAGTGGTCGGCAGCAATGGCGCCGTCTATCCGGTGCAATACACCATGGTCAACCAGGGTGGCGATTGGCGCCTGCGTAACGTGATCATCAACGGCATCAACATCGGCAAGCTGTTCCGTGACCAGTTCGCCGACTCCATGCAGAAGAACCGCAACGACCTGGAGAAGACCATCGCCGGTTGGGGCCAGGTCGTCGCCAAGGCCAAGGATGCGGCCAAGGGCCAGCCGGAAGGCAGCGCAGAATGAGTCAGGGCAGTATCACGGAGCGCAGTGAGGGCGACCTAGCCCTCGCCGGCGTGCTGGACTACAGGACCGGCCCGGCGCTGCGCGAGCAGGGCAGAAGCCTGATCGCCGCCAGCAAGGCCGCGTCGCTGCGCCTGGACTGCTCGGCGGTGGAACACTCCAGTAGCGTCGGATTGTCGCTGCTGCTGTCCTACACCCGTGATGCGCGCAAGGCTGGCAAGACGCTGCAGATCTCTGGGATGCCCAAGGACATGCAGGAAATCGCCAAGGTTGGCGAGCTTCTCGAGATTCTGCCGTTACAGCATTGAAACAGTGAGAAAGCCCTCCGTCCGCGACTTCCCCTGCCGGGGTTCGCAGGCGGGGGGCTTTTTTGTATCATGGCCGACCCGCGCGCGTAGGGCGCCGAACGAGGTTGAGCATGCAGGCCGTAGAAGTCAAAAACTTCCTGGAATCGAAACTGCCAGGTACCCAGATCGAAGTGGAAGGCGAAGGCTGCAATTTCCAGCTGAACCTGATCAGCGACGAGCTCGCCGGCCTGAGCCCGGTCAAGCGCCAGCAACAGATCTATGCCCACCTGAACGAGTGGATCGCCTCCGGCGCCATCCATGCCGTCACCATGAAATTCTTCAGCCGCGCCGCCTGGGCCGAGCGTTCCTGAGCCCACGGGGAAATTAGCAATGGATAAACTGATCATTACCGGCGGTACTCGTCTCGATGGCGAGATTCGCATCTCCGGCGCGAAGAACTCTGCGCTGCCGATCCTCGCCGCAACCCTGCTGGCGGACACCCCGGTGACCGTCTGCAACCTGCCGCACCTGCACGACATCACCACCATGATCGAGCTGTTCGGCCGCATGGGCGTGCAGCCGATCATCGACGAGAAGCTCAACGTCGAAGTCGACGCCAGCACCATCAAGACCCTGGTGGCACCGTACGAGCTGGTGAAAACCATGCGTGCGTCGATCCTCGTGCTCGGCCCGATGGTCGCCCGGTTCGGCGAAGCCGAAGTCGCCCTGCCCGGCGGCTGCGCCATCGGTTCGCGTCCGGTTGACCTGCACATCCGCGGCCTGGAAGCCATGGGCGCAGAAATCGCCGTCGAAGGCGGCTACATCAAGGCCAAGGCCCCGGCCGGCGGCCTGCGCGGCGCGCACTTCTTCTTCGATACCGTCAGCGTGACCGGTACCGAGAACATCATGATGGCCGCTGCACTGGCCAATGGCCGCTCCGTGCTGGAAAACGCCGCGCGCGAGCCTGAGGTCGTCGACCTGGCTAACTTCATCAACGCCATGGGCGGTGATGTGCAGGGTGCCGGTACCGATACCATCGTGATCAACGGTGTAAAAAGCCTGGGTGGCGGTGCCAAGTACAACGTCATGCCCGACCGCATTGAAACCGGCACCTACCTGGCGGCGGCGGCTGCCACCGGCGGCCGCGTCAAGCTCAAGGATACCGATCCGACCATCCTCGAAGCGGTGCTGGCCAAGCTGGTCGAAGCCGGCGCGCACATCACCACCGGCAGCAACTGGATCGAGCTGGACATGAAGGGCAACCGGCCGAAGGCGGTGAACATCCGCACTGCGCCGTACCCGGCATTCCCGACCGACATGCAGGCCCAGTTCATCTCCATGAACGCCATCGCCGAAGGCACCGGCGCGGTCATCGAGACCGTGTTCGAGAACCGCTTCATGCACGTCTATGAAATGAACCGCATGGGCGCGCAGATCCTGGTCGAAGGCAACACTGCCATCGTCACCGGCGTTCCGCAGCTCAAGGGCGCACCGGTCATGGCGACCGACCTGCGCGCATCCGCCAGCCTGGTGATCGCTGCCCTGGTGGCCGAAGGCGACACCATGATCGACCGCATCTACCACATCGACCGTGGCTACGAGTGCATCGAAGAGAAACTGCAACTGCTCGGGGCGAAGATTCGCCGCGTGCCGGGCTAGGGCAGAATCAGACGATGCTGACGATTGCCCTGTCCAAGGGCCGTATCCTCGACGACACCCTGCCGCTGCTTGCAGCGGCAGGCATCGTGCCGACCGAGAATCCGGACAAGAGCCGCAAGCTGATCATCCCCACCACCCTCGATGACGTGCGCCTGCTGATCGTGCGCGCCACCGACGTGCCGACCTACGTCGAGCATGGCGCCGCCGACCTCGGCGTGGCGGGCAAGGACGTGCTCATGGAGTACGGTGGCCAGGGCCTGTACGAGCCGCTGGACCTGAAGATCGCCAACTGCAAGCTGATGACCGCCGGTGCGGTCGGTGCGCCGGAGCCCAAGGGGCGTCTGCGCGTGGCCACCAAGTTCGTCAATGTCGCCAAGCGCTACTACGCCGAGCAGGGTCGCCAGGTCGACGTGATCAAGCTGTACGGCTCCATGGAGCTGGCACCGCTGATCGGCCTCGCCGACAAGATCATCGACGTGGTCGACACCGGTAACACCCTGCGTGCGAACGGCCTGGAGCCCCAGGAACTGATCGCGCACATCAGCTCGCGCCTGGTGGTGAACAAGGCCTCGATGAAGATGCAGCATGCTCGCATCCAGGCGCTGATCGACACCCTGCGCGAAGCCGTCGAAGCTCGACACCGTCACTGATACCCACCGCGACCCCGGTCGCGGCAGAGCCCGCCAAGGATGGCGGGAATGCCGAAAACGCAGGGAGCAGCTTTTCGGCCCTATCCGTGTCATAGCCAAATTTTCTCGGGTGCCCGCACGGAAGGCTTGATAGTCTTGCGGCGCCCGAGATCATGCCAATTAAAGAGGCCAGCTATGACCGCACCCTTCGCTATCCGTCGACTCAACGCCGCCGATCCGGACTTCGCGCGTCATCTGGACCATCTGCTCTCCTGGGAAAGCGTGTCCGACGATGCGGTGAACCAGCGCGTGCTGGACATCATCGCTGACGTGCGCAAGCGCGGTGACGCTGCCGTAGTGGAATTCACCCAACGCTTCGACGGTGTCGACGCCAAGACCATGGCCGACCTGATCCTGCCGCGCGAGCGCCTGGAGCTGGCTCTGACCCGCATCACCCCGGCTCAGCGCGAAGCTCTGGAAGTCGCCGCCGAGCGCGTACGCAGCTACCACGAGAAGCAGAAGCAGGACTCCTGGCGCTACACCGAAGCCGATGGCACCGTGCTCGGCCAGCAGGTCACCCCGCTGGATCGCGCCGGCCTGTACGTGCCGGGCGGCAAGGCGTCCTACCCGTCTTCCGTGCTGATGAACGCCATTCCGGCCAAGGTCGCCGGCGTCGCCGAAGTGGTGATGGTGGTACCGACCCCGCGCGGCGAAATCAACGAAATCGTCCTGGCTGCCGCCTGCATCGCCGGCGTCGACCGCGTCTTCACCATCGGCGGCGCCCAGGCCGTGGCCGCGCTGGCCTACGGCACGGAGAGCGTGCCGCAGGTGGACAAGATCGTCGGCCCGGGCAACATCTATGTCGCCACCGCCAAGCGCCACGTGTTCGGCCAGGTCGGCATCGACATGATCGCCGGCCCGTCGGAAATCCTCGTGGTCTGCGACGGCGGCACCGATCCGGACTGGATCGCCATGGACCTGTTCTCCCAGGCCGAGCACGACGAGGACGCCCAGTCGATCCTGGTCAGCCCGGACGCCGCCTTCCTCGACAAGGTCGCCGCCAGTATCGAGAAACTGCTGCCGACCATGGAACGCGCCGAGATCATCCGTACCTCGCTGACCAACCGTGGCGCGCTGATCCTCGTTGCCGACCAGGAGCAGGCCTGCCAGGTTGCCAACCGCATCGCCCCGGAACACCTGGAGCTGTCGGTGGCCGACCCGGAAAGCTGGCTGCCGAAGATTCGCCACGCCGGCGCCATCTTCATGGGCCGCTACACCGCCGAGGCGCTGGGCGACTACTGCGCCGGCCCGAACCACGTGCTGCCGACCTCCGGCACCGCGCGTTTCTCTTCGCCGCTGGGCGTGTACGACTTCCAGAAGCGCTCCTCGATCATCTTCTGCTCCGCGCCGGGCGCTTCCGAGCTGGGCAAGACCGCGTCGATCCTGGCCCGTGGCGAGTCGCTGACCGCCCACGCGCGCAGCGCCGAATTCCGCATCCTTGACGGCAAGAGTGAGTAACCCATGAGCAAATTCTGGAGCCCCTTCGTCAAGGAACTGGTGCCCTATGTTCCTGGCGAGCAGCCAAAGCTGGCCAAGCTGGTCAAGCTGAACACCAACGAAAACCCCTACGGCCCGTCGCCGAAGGTGGTCGCCGCGATCCAGGCCGAGCTGAACGACACGCTGCGCCTGTATCCGGACCCGAACGCTGACCGCCTGAAGCAGACTATCGCCGAATACCACGGTGTGAAGACCGCCCAGGTCTTCGTCGGCAACGGCTCGGACGAAGTCCTGGCCCACGCCTTCCACGCGCTGTTCCAGCACGGCAAGCCGCTGCTGTTCCCCGACGTGACCTACAGCTTCTATCCGGTCTACTGCGGTCTCTACGGCATCGAGTTTGAAGCGCTGCCGCTGGACGAGCAGTTCCAGATACGCGCCGAGGATTACGCACGCCCGAACGGCGGCATCATCTTCCCCAACCCCAACGCGCCCACCGGTTGCCTGCTGCCGCTAGGAGCCATCGAGCGCCTGCTGCAAGCCAGCCCGGACAGCGTGGTGCTGGTGGACGAGGCCTACGTCGACTTCGGTGGCGAGACCGCGATTTCCCTGGTCGACCGCTACCCGAACCTGCTGGTGGCGCAGACCCTGTCCAAGTCGCGTTCGCTGGCGGGCCTGCGGGTCGGTTTCGCGGTGGGGCATGAAGACCTGATCGAAGCGCTGGAAAGGGTGAAGAACAGCTTCAACTCCTACCCGCTGGACCGCCTGGCGCTGGCCGGTGCGGTGGCGTCCTTCGAGGACCAGGCCTACTTCGAGCAGACCTGCAGCGCGGTTATCCACAGCCGCGAGAAGCTGGTGGCCGAGCTCAAGACCCTGGGCTTCGAGGTGCTGCCGTCGGCGGCGAACTTCATCTTCGCCCGCCACCCGCAGCGTGACGGTGCTGAACTGGCCGCGGCCCTGCGCGAAGAGGGCGTGATCGTGCGTCACTTCAAGCAGCAGCGGATCAACCAGTTCCTGCGCATCAGCATCGGCACCGAGGAGCAGAACCAGGCTCTGATCGATGCCCTGCGACTGAAGTTGTAAGGCTTTCGCTGGTAACGAAAACGGCGCCCGAGGGCGCCGTTTTTCATGACTCCGGAAAAGAGCCCGGTATCAATTGGCGTTGGGCGCGGGCGGCGGGCGCAGGCCGACTTCGGCGTTGAGTGTTACCGGCTTGCCGTTGCGCAGCACTTCGATGGTGATCTTCTCGCCCGGCTTGGTGCGCGCCACCTGGTTCATCGAGCGGCGGCCATCGCTGGCGGCCTCGCCATCAATGTTCAGGATGATGTCGCCCGGCAGCAGGCCGGCCTTGGCGGCGGGGCCGTCGCGGTAGACGCCGGCGACGACGATGCCGGCCTTGTCCTTGAGGTCGAAGGATTCGGCCAGTTCCGGGGTCAGCGGCTGCACTTCCACACCGAGCCAGCCGCGGATCACCTGGCCGTGCTCGATGATCGACTGCATGACTTCCAGAGCCAGCTTGGTCGGAATGGCGAAGCCGATGCCCTGGGAGCCGCCGGATTTGGAGAAGATCGCGGTGTTGATGCCGATCAGGTTGCCGTTGGCGTCCACCAGCGCGCCGCCGGAGTTACCGGGGTTGATCGCCGCATCGGTCTGGATGAAGTCTTCGTAGGTGTTCAGGCCCAGCTGATTGCGGCCAGTGGCGCTGATGATGCCCATGGTGACGGTCTGGCCGACGCCGAACGGGTTGCCGATGGCCAGGCAGACATCGCCGGTGCGGATGCCATCGGAGCGGCCGAGCATGATCGAAGGCAGGTCCTTGAGGTCGATCTTCAACACTGCAAGGTCGGTTTCCGGGTCGCTGCCCACCAGGCGGGCGATGGTCTCGCGGCCATCACGAAGGGCCACGACGATCTGGTCAGCGCCGGAGGTCACGTGGTTGTTGGTCAGCAGATAGCCTTCGGGACTCATGATCACTGCCGAACCCAGGCTCGATTCCATGCGCTTCTGTTGCGGCAGGTTATCGCCGAAGAAGCGCCGGAACAGCGGGTCGTCGAGCATGGAGTTGTTCGGCTTGCTGACCATCTTGGTGGTGTAAAGATTGGCCACTGCAGGCGAGGAGCGGGTCACGGCGTCAGCGTAGCTGACCGGGCCTTGCTGGATGCGGCTGAGCAGTGGAGCCTGTTGCAGGTGCACTTCCTGCTGCGGAAGGCCGACCCATTGCGGGTTATGCTGGATGATCAGCAGCGCCAACAGGACGCCAACCAGCACGGGCCAGCCGAGAAAACGCAGGGCCTTCAGCATCGAAGAAAATCCTTGGGGTTGCTTGGCCGGGGGATGGCCGATAGGGTGGCGGCCATTATACGGGCGGCGAGCCAAGAAAATAGACGCTCGCAGCCGATGTTGGAGGAATTTCGATGGCTATCGCACTGAGCACGCTGGTCGAGGAAGCGGACCGTTTCCTGGAGGCAGCGAAGATCCAGGATTACTGCCCCAACGGCCTGCAGGTCGAGGGCCGGCCGCAGGTGCGGCGCATCGTTTCCGGTGTCACCGCCAGCCAGGCGCTGCTGGATGCCGCCGTGGAAGCGGACGCCGATGTGGTGCTGGTCCACCACGGCTATTTCTGGAAGGGCGAGGATGCCCGGGTGGTCGGCATGAAGCAGCGACGCCTGAAGACCCTGCTGAACCATGACATCAGCCTGCTGGCCTATCACCTGCCGCTGGACCTGCATGCCGAGGTGGGCAACAACGTGCAGCTCGGCCGTCAACTCGGTTTCGAGATCGAAGGGCCGCTGGAGCCCGGCAACCCGCGCTCCATCGTCCTGGTAGGCTCGCTGGTCGAACCCATGCTGCCGAGCGATCTGGCGCTCCATGTGCGCGATGTGCTGGGTCGCGAGCCGTTGCTGGTGGATGGCGGCCAGCCGATCCGTCGCATCGCCTGGTGCACCGGTGGCGCCCAGGGCTACATCGACCAGGCGATCGCCGCGGGCGTCGATGCTTATCTGACCGGCGAAGTCTCCGAACAGACTGTGCACAGCGCGCGGGAGAATGGCATCAGCTTCATCGCCGCCGGCCACCACGCTACAGAGCGCTACGGTGTGCAGGCGCTGGGGGATTACCTGGCCAGGCGCTTTGCCATCGAGCACCTGTTCATCGATTGCCCGAACCCTGCCTGACTCTTCGGCGCCATGAAAAAAGCCGGCTCAAGGAGCCGGCTTTTTTCATGGCGCCTCAGCGGTAGCCGTGACGCTGGCGGTCCACCGCCTTGCCCAGTTCCCACACCGCCATGGCGTAGTGCGTGCTGTGGTTGTAGCGGGTGATCACATAGAAATTCGGCAGGCCGTACCAGTACTGGTAGGTGTTGCCCATGTCCAGGCGCAGCAGGCTGGCGGTCTGGTGGTTGCCCAGCGAGCCCTGCGGGCGCAGGCCGGCAGCGGACAGGGCGCTGATCGAGTACTGAGTCTTGAAGCCATCTTCCAGCGAGCGGGCCTGGCCGATGGCCGGGATCGCCACCGCATCGCCGGTGACCCAGCCGTGCTGCTTGAAGTAGTTGGCCACGCTGCCGATGGCGTCGCGCGGATTCCACAGGTCGCGGTGGCCGTCGCCGTCGAAGTCCACTGCGTACTGGGTGAAGGAGGAGGGCATGAACTGCCCGTAGCCCATGGCGCCGGCGTAGGAACCGCGCAGCTCCAGCGGATTGTCGCCTTCCTTGCGCGCCTGCAGCAGGAACTGCTCCAACTCGCCGCTGAAGAATTCGGCGCGGCGCGGGTAGGAGAACGACAGGGTGGCCAGTGCGTCGATGATCCGCGTCTTGCCCATCACGCGGCCCCAGCGGGTTTCCACGCCGATGATGCCGACGATGATTTCCGGTGGCACGCCGTAGGTGCGCGAGGCGCGTTGCAGGTCCGCCTCGTACTGGTCCCAGAACAGTACGCCCTTCTGCACGTTATCCGGGGTGATGAATTTCTTCCGGTAGCGCAACCAGGCGCCGTTCGGGCCGCTGGGCGGGGTGTAGGTCGGGGCCTGGCGGTCCATCAGGCGGATCACCCAGTCCAGTTCCTGGGTTTGGGCAAACAGGTCGTGCAGGTCCTGCCGGTTGAAGCCGTGCTTGCTCACCATCATGTCGATGAAGCGATTGGCGTTGGCATTATTCGCGTAGTCACCGCGCAGCGGGGTGATCGGTTGTACTGAGCCGAACGCCGGGTGGGCGCTGGGCGTGATCAGGGTGGGGGGCTTGGGCTTCTGGGCCGGTTGTGGTGCGGGAGTCGGTTTGCTGCTGCACGCAGAGACCAGGACGAGTAAAGGCAGGGCGAAAGCGATGCGGCGCATGGGGAATCTTCTGGGGCAGGAAAACGTGCCGGCTATGCTAGCGCAGTGCCGCGCGGGCACAAGCCGGGACATTGCGAGACTGTTGCAGGAAAAGTCCTTCAGTCTTGCGACACCAATGTCGGGCGATGGCATCTCAAGCGTCGATGAAATGGAGTTCAGGGCCTTCCTCAAACACCTCGTCGGCGGGCGCGAAGCGCTGAGGGTGACTGAGCGCGTATGGCTATATAAGTATATTTTTTCGGTATAACCCGCCCGCCGGTTAGAGCCTTGCGCTGTGATAGAGTGCGCGCTCGTCTACGGCCCGCCGGCCGTCCATAAGCAATTCCGTGAGTAGCCATGGTCGACAAACTGACGCATCTGAAACAGCTGGAGGCCGAGAGCATCCACATCATCCGCGAGGTCGCCGCCGAATTCGACAACCCGGTGATGCTGTACTCGATCGGCAAGGACAGCGCGGTGATGCTCCACCTCGCGCGCAAGGCCTTCTTCCCCGGCAAGCTGCCGTTCCCGGTGATGCATGTCGACACCCGCTGGAAATTCCAGGAGATGTACCGCTTCCGCGAGAAGATGGTCAGCGAATACGGCCTGGACCTGATTACCCACATCAATCCCGATGGCGTGGCGCAGGACATCAACCCGTTCACCCACGGCAGCGCCAAGCACACCGACATCATGAAGACCGAGGGCCTCAAGCAGGCGCTCGACAAGTACGGCTTCGACGCCGCCTTCGGTGGTGCCCGCCGCGACGAGGAGAAATCCCGCGCCAAGGAGCGGGTGTACTCGTTCCGCGACAGCAAGCACCGCTGGGACCCGAAGAACCAGCGTCCGGAACTGTGGAACGTCTATAACGGCAAGGTGAAGAAGGGCGAGTCGATCCGCGTCTTCCCGCTCTCCAACTGGACCGAGCTGGACATCTGGCAGTACATCTACCTCGAGCAGATCCCGATCGTTCCGCTGTACTTCGCCGAAGAGCGCGAAGTCATCGAGATGAACGGCTCGCTGATCATGATCGACGACGAACGCATCCTCGAGCACCTCACGCCCGAGCAGAAGGCCAGCATCCAGAAGAAGATGGTGCGTTTCCGCACCCTGGGCTGTTACCCGCTGACCGGCGCGGTGGAGTCGACCGCTACTTCGCTGCCGGAAATCATCCAGGAAATGCTGCTGACGCGGACTTCCGAGCGCCAGGGCCGGGTCATCGACCATGATGCCGCCGGCTCGATGGAAGAAAAGAAACGTCAGGGCTACTTCTAAGGTTCTCGCACCATGTCGCATCAATCCGATCTGATCAGCGAGGACATCCTCGCCTACCTGGCCCAGCACGAGCGCAAGGAACTCCTGCGCTTCCTCACCTGCGGCAACGTCGACGACGGCAAGAGCACCCTGATCGGGCGCCTGCTGCACGACTCCAAGATGATCTACGAGGACCACCTCGAGGCCATCACCCGCGACTCGAAGAAAGTCGGCACCACCGGCGATGACGTCGACCTGGCGCTGCTGGTCGACGGCCTGCAGGCCGAGCGCGAGCAGGGCATCACCATCGACGTGGCGTACCGCTACTTCAGCACCGCCAAGCGCAAGTTCATCATCGCCGACACCCCCGGCCATGAGCAGTACACCCGCAACATGGCTACCGGTGCTTCCACCTGCGACCTGGCCATCATCCTGATCGACGCCCGCTACGGCGTGCAGACCCAGACCCGCCGGCACAGCTTCATCGCCTCGCTGCTGGGCATCAAGCACATCGTCGTCGCCATCAACAAGATGGACCTCAAGGGCTTTGACCAGGGCGTGTTCGAGCAGATCAAGGCCGACTACCTGCAGTTCGCCGACAAGATCAACCTCAAGACCAATTCCCTGCACTTCGTGCCGATGTCGGCGCTGAAGGGCGACAACGTGGTCAACAAGTCCGAGCGCTCGCCGTGGTACACCGGCCAGTCGCTGATGGAAATCCTCGAGACCGTGGAAGTCGCGGGCGACCGCAACCTCGACGACATGCGCTTCCCGGTGCAGTACGTCAACCGTCCGAACCTGAACTTCCGTGGCTTCGCCGGCACCCTGGCGAGCGGCATCGTGCGCAAAGGCGACGAAGTCATTGCCCTGCCGTCGGGCAAGGGCAGCAAGGTCAAGTCCATCGTCACCTACGAAGGTGAGCTGGAGCAGGCAGGTCCGGGCCAGGCCATCACTCTGACCTTGGAAGACGAGATCGACGTCTCCCGCGGCGACATGCTGGTGCATGCCGACAACCGTCCGCAGGTCACCGACGGCTTCGACGCCATGCTGGTATGGATGGCCGAAGAGCCGATGCTGCCGGGCAAGAAGTACGACATCAAGCGCGCCACCAGCTATGTCCCGGGCTCGATCCCGAGCATCACCCACAAGGTGGATGTGAACACCCTGGAAGAGACCGCCGCCAGCGAACTCAAGCTCAACGAGATCGCCCGCGTGAAGGTCAGCCTGGATGCTCCGATCGCGCTGGACGGCTACGAACAGAATCGCACCACCGGTGCCTTCATCGTGGTCGACCGCCTGACCAACGGCACCGTCGGCGCCGGCATGATTGTCGCCGCGCCGCAGGCCGGGCAGGGGGCTTCCGTCCACCACAGCAACGGCCATGTAGCCCGTGAAGAGCGTGCTGCGCGATTCGGCCAGCAGCCGGCTACTGTGCTGTTCAGCGGCCTCTCCGGCGCCGGCAAGAGCACCCTGGCCTATGCGGTGGAGCGCAAGCTGTTCGACATGGGTCGCGCGGTCTATGTGCTGGACGGCCAGAACCTGCGCCACGACCTCAACAAGGGCCTGCCGCAGGACCGCGCCGGTCGCAACGAGAACTGGCAGCGTACCGCCCATGTGGCCAAGCAGTTCAACGAAGCCGGCCTGATCAGCCTGTGCGCCTTCGTCGCCCCGAGCGCCGAAGGCCGCGCGCAGACCAAGGCGCTGATCGGAGCCGAGCGCTTCATCACCGTCTACGTCCAGGCTTCCCCGCAGGTCTGCCGCGAACGCGACCCGCAAGGCCTGTACGCCGCCGGCCAGGACAACATCCCGGGCGAGTCCTTCCCCTACGATGTGCCGCTGGATGCCGATCTGGTGATCGACACCCAGAGCCAGTCGGTGGAAGAGGGCGTCAAGGCGGTCCTCGACCTGCTGCGCCAGCGCGGCGCGATCTGATCGCACAGCGCTGAACTGAAGAAGCCCCGCACCTGCGGGGCTTTTTCATGCCTGACGTTCTTGTGGGAGCCGCTGTGGCGGGCGGCCCGGTCGATTGTCATGCGCAAAGCCTTCGCTGGCAGATGGCTATTGCCGTTGATCGATACCTGCATATAATGCGACTGATTATTATTTGCTGAATGGCAGGTGCGGTGGTGTCGCTACTGGGTCGTACACAACTCGCGGATCACGACATGCACCGCCTCTACGCCGATCACCATGGCTGGCTGCAAGGCTGGATCCGTCGCAAGACGGGCTGCTCGCAGCGTGCCGCCGACCTCGCCCAGGACACTTTCCTGCGCGTGCTCACGGTGCGTGCCAAGGGCGTCGCGGTGTATCTCGAGCAACCGCGCACCTACCTCGCGACCATTGCCCGCGGCCTGGTGATCGACCAGTGGCGCCGCCTGCAGCTGGAGCAGGCGTGGCTGGAGTCCTTGGCCGCCCAGCCCGAGGCGGTGCAATCGTCTCCTGAACAATTGGCGCTGATCCTGGAAACATTGCAGCAGGTGGACGCGATGCTTCTGCGTCTGCCCGCCAGAGCTCGCCGGGCCTTCCTGCTGGCGCAGATCGATGGCTTGCCGTACCGGGAAATCGCTGTGGAGCTGGGGGTGTCCGAGCGCATGGTGAAGAAATATCTCGCCCAGGCGTTCCTGCACTGCGCGGTGCTGGAAGCCGAGCTGGACGGAGTGCTGGTGGAGTGAACGGTCGCGACGACAAGCTCAGCCACGCCAGCCTGCAGCAGGCGGCGAACTGGTACGTGCTGCTGCAGGATGAAAATCCCAGCGTGCAACTCCATGCGCAATGGCGCCAATGGCTCGACCTGCACGCCGAGCACCAGGCCGCCTGGCACTACGTCGAGCGCATAGGCCAACGATTCGCACCGCTACAGGGGGAAAGACAGCTGGCGGGGCGGGTGCTCAAGGCCAGTGGCGAGCGCCAGCTCTCGCGTCGCCAGGGCCTCAAGGGACTGCTGGTGCTCAGCGGCGGCCTGCTGCTCGGCTGGGGCTCCTGGCGCAGTACCGCGTTGCCGAGGTTGGTGCAAGGATGGAGTGCCGATTACAGCACCAGTACTGCCGAGACTCGCGAGGCTATCCTTGCCGATGGCACCCATCTCTGGCTGGCGGCGATCAGTGCGGTGGATGCCGACTTCGGTCCGGACCAGCGCCTGTTGCGGCTGCGTTTCGGCGAAGTGCTGGTGGACACCGCCAGGGATGCCGCGCACCGGCCCTTCCTTGTCGATACCGAGCAGGGGCGTCTGCGCGCACTGGGCACGCGCTTTGCGGTCAGGCAACTGGGCGACTCTACGCGCCTCAACGTCTACACCGGCGCAGTGGAAATCCGCACCGCGGAGAGTGGCGAGAAGCGAGTACTGGAAGCCGGCCAACGCGCTGACTTCACGCGCATCGCCATCGGCGAGGTGTTGCCGGCACAGACGGCAGGGGATTCCTGGGTACGCCACGTGCTCACCGCCGAGAACATGTCGCTGGGGCAATTGGTCGAAGAGCTGGGCCGTTATCGCCACGGCTACCTGGGTTGTGATCCGGCAGTCGCGCAGTTGCCGGTGATGGGGGCCTTCCCCCTGGACGACAGTGACCAGGCGCTGCGCCTGCTGGCAGCGGCATTGCCGGTCAAGGTCCAGCGCCTGACACCGTGGTGGGTGAGCATCGAGTCCGTCTGACGTCTCACGAAAAAAACTTTCCGCCTCGGTTCCCTTTTCAGTTCCCCGTTCGGTCATTCCTCAGAAACGTACTTTTACCCACTGCACCGAACCAGGGAATTCCATGCATTCGCTCATTTCCTCCTCGCGCCCCTTCGTCCGGCGGCCGCTGGCGCTGGCCATCTCGTTGTCGCTGTGCAGCCTCGTTGCGCTGAACCCGATTCAGTCGGCTCAAGCGGCTTCGGGCACGGAACAGGCTGTTCTGCGCGAATACCACATCGCTCCGGGGGCCCTGGCGGCCTCGCTCAACCAGTTCAGCGGCCAGGCTGGCATCTACCTGGTTGGCCACAACGATCTGACCGCCGGCAAGACCAGCAAGGGGCTTGATGGTCGCTATAGCATCGAGCGCGCCCTGGCGTTGCTGCTCGATGGCACAGGCCTGCAGGCAGTGCCGCAGGCGTCCGGCGGCTACGTCCTGCAACCGGACCCGAACGGTACCGTATTGCAGATGGATTCGACCTCGATCATCGGTAGCGGTACCGGCGCCGAGCAACTGGACGACAACGGCTACAACGCCAAGGTCAGCTCCACGGCGGGCAAGACCAGCACTTCCCTGGCGGAGACACCTCGCTCGATCTCCGTCGTGACCCGCCAGCGCATGGTCGATCAGCAATCGCAGACGCTGACCGATGTGCTGGGCTATGTGCCGGGGATCTTCGCCCCGCCGTTCGCTGCCGGTGATGGCTTGGCCGGCGATCTGTTCTTTATCCGCGGCTTCAATGCCACCGACTGGGGCTATGGCCTGCTGCGCGATGGCTTGCGGGTGCAGGGCAATCGCTACGACACCACCAGCGAGCCCTATGGCCTGGAGCGCGTCGAGGTCTTTCGTGGGCCGACCTCGATCCTCTACGGGGAAAATGCTCCCGGAGGCATCGTCAACCTGGTGAGCAAGCGGCCCACCGCCGACCCGCGCGGCGAGGTCCAACTCACCTACGGGTCCCATGACCGCAAGCAGCTGGGCGTGGACGTTTCCGGCCCGCTGACCGATGAAGGCAACATTCTCGGTCGCGTGGTGATGCTCGGCCGCGACGCCGATACCCAGGTCGATCACCAGCCGGATGACCGCATCTATATCGCGCCATCGATGACCTTCAACTTCGACGATGCCACCACTCTGACACTGCTCTCTACCTACCAGCGCGACCGCACGCTGATGGAGCTGGGCTATCCGGCGGCCGGCACGCTGCTGCACAACCCCAATGGCAAGATCGACAAGGACACGCTGTCGGGCAACCCGGACTGGGACAGGTTCGAGCGCGAAGCCTGGACCCTGGGCTACGAGTTCAGCCACCAGATCGACGATACCTGGCAGTTCCGCCAGAACTCACGCTACATGCAGTCGCGTATCGACCGCCGCGAAATGTGGCCGGGGAGCCTGAACAACGCTGGCTTCGGTACCAACGTCAACAACACGGCGTACGACCGCTACAACAAGTCGATGACTTACTCGCTGGACAACCAGTTCGAGGGGCACTTCCAGTCCGGCGAGCTGGCCAACACGGTGCTGGTGGGCGCGAGTTTCGACCGTACTTCATTCAACCAGGACTGGGACGCCGGTGCCGGCGGTTCGGTGAACGTGTTTGACCCGGTGTGGACAGTCAAGCCAAGCACGCCGATCCATGTTCAGGACGCGCTGCTGGAACAGAAGATGTATGGCCTCTACGGCCAGTTGCAGACCCGCTACGACAACTGGGTCGCTCTGTTGGGCGGGCGCCTTGACGAGGTCAACAGCCAGTACCGCAACCGCGCCGGCACCACCAACGGGCTGGCAGACCTGGACTACTGGGACCATGACTTCACCTGGCAGGCGGGCCTGATGTACCAGTTCGACAATGGCCTGTCGCCGTATGCCAGCTACTCCACCGCCTTCGCTCCGACCCAGCAGACGTCGAGCAAATCGGGCACTCTCGACCCGACGACCAGCGAGCAGTACGAGGTGGGCGTGAAGTACGAGCCCAAGGGCTGGAATACCTCGATGACCGCCTCGGTCTACGATCTGCGCAAGACCGACGATGTGATCTACGACAGCACGGTCGGCGACTACCGGCAGGTGGGTGAAAGCCGTTCCAAGGGGCTGGAGCTGGAGGTCAACAGCGACATCACCGAAAATCTCAGCCTGACGGCGTCCTATACCTACACTGATTCGCGGATTACCAAGGATGCCCCCGGTTCACTGTTGGAGGACCACCAGATTACCGGCGTGCCGCGCAACCAGGCGTCGGCCTGGGGTACCTACCGCTTCCTCGACGGCTATCTCAAGGGGTTTCGTGTGGGTGGCGGCGTGAGGCACTTCGACAGCACCTTCGCCTACACCCCGGCATCGCTGTACGGCAAGCTGGATACCGGCGACGTGACCCTGGTGGACGCCCTGGTCGGCTACCAGCTAGACGAGCACTGGTCCGCAGAAGTGAATGCGAAGAACCTGCTGGACAAGGAATACGTCGCCGGCTGCAACAACGCCGGGCGTTGCTACTGGGGCGAAGAGCGCTCGCTGCTGGGGAGCGTGACCTTCCGCTGGTAGTTCTGGCAGCATGAATGAAAAAGCCCCGCATCGGCGGGGCTTTTTCCTTGGCGCGGAGACCTCAGTACTTGCTTTTCAGCCCGTACGTCTCGTCCAGGGTGCCCGGGCCGTCGCCGGTCTTGGGCGCATAGTCGCGCGGCGCTTCGTTGTTCGCCGGCGGGGTCAGGCGCTCGCGGCGCTCGGGGTATTCGTCGGCGTGCAGGGCGGCCAGCAGGCGCTGTTTGGTCTGTTCGTCCAGGGCCAGGCGCTCGGCGCCCTCGGACAGGTGCTCCTGCACATCCTGATAGCTCTGGGTGAGCTTCTTCATCAGGCTGGCGGAGGTGCTGAAGTGGGTCACCACTTCGCGCTGGTAGCTATCGAAACGATCCTGCATGTCGTCCACCTGACGCTGCAGCTTGTTGGGCGCGGCGTTGGGCAGCAGGCGGGCGATCAGAAAGCCGATGCCGACCCCGACGATCAGGGCGAGTAGCGGCAGCAACCAGGTGGTGAGGGACTGTTCCACGCGAATCCTTCCTCTATAGACGGCTTTGCTTTACGTTAGCGGCTTGCACCTGTGCTTGTATACCGTGGCGAATGCTTCGCCGCCTGCGCAGGTATTGAGCTAGACGAGACGACCCGCCACGGGGTCACGGAGCTGTTGTTTGACCACCCGCGAAATCCCCCTGTTCCTCGATGGCCCCGAGGGCCAACTGGAAGCCCTGCACCTCGCCACGCCTGATGCCAAGGGCGTCGCGCTGATCTGTCATCCGCACCCGCTGTTCGCCGGCACCCTGCAGAACAAGGTGGTCGCCACCCTGCAACGCGCCGCACGGGATGCAGGATACGCCACCCTGCGTTTCAATTTTCGTGGCGTGGGTCAGAGCGCCGGCAGTTACGCCGAAGGCCGCGGTGAAATCGACGACGTGCTGGCCGTCGCGCACTGGCTGGCCGGGCAGCATCCGGGCCTGCCGCTGACGCTGATGGGCTTCTCCTTCGGCTCCTGCGTGGCCGGCAATGCTGCCGGGCGCCTGGAAGAGCAGGGCGCAGAACTCGCACAGCTGTTCATGCTGGCGCCGCCGGTGGAGCGCTTCGATGTCGACCTGCCCGAGCGCTGCCCGCTGACGGTGATCCAGCCCGAAGCCGACGAAGTAGTCACGCCCGAGCGTGTGTACGCCTGGAGTGCGGAGCTCACCAAGCCCCACGAACTGATCCGCATCCCCGAGTGCAGCCATTTCTTCCACGGCAAGCTGATCGAGCTCAAGGACCTGATACAGGCCCGGCTCGCCTAGGCCGCCAAGCCGCGTTACCATCCGGCCCGCCATTTCATTTGTGTTGATTCCTGGATTCCCATGACGACCCGTATCCTGACCGGCATCACCACCACCGGTACTCCGCACCTGGGCAACTACGCCGGCGCCATCCGCCCGGCCATCGTCGCCAGCCGCGATCCGCAGGCAGATTCCTTCTACTTCCTGGCCGACTACCACGCGCTGATCAAGTGCGATGACCCGGCGCGCATCCAGCGTTCGCGTCTGGAAATCGCCGCCACCTGGCTGGCCTGCGGCCTGGATGCTGACAAGGCGACCTTCTATCGCCAGTCCGATATTCCCGAAATCCCCGAACTGACCTGGCTGCTCACCTGCGTCAGCGCCAAGGGCCTGCTCAACCGCGCCCACGCCTACAAGGCCTCGGTGGACAAGAACGTCGAGGCCGGCGAAGACCCGGACGCCGGCGTCACCATGGGCCTGTACAGCTATCCGGTGCTGATGGCCGCGGACATCCTGATGTTCAACGCCCACAAGGTGCCGGTCGGCCGCGACCAGATCCAGCACGTGGAAATGGCCCGCGACATCGGCCAGCGCTTCAACCACCTGTTCGGCAACGGCAAGGAACTGTTCACCCTGCCTGAAGTGGTGATCGAGGAAGACGTGGCGACCTTGCCGGGCCTGGACGGTCGCAAGATGTCCAAGAGCTACGACAACACCATCCCGCTGTTCGGCAGCGCCAAGCAGCTCAAGGACGCCGTGGCGCGCATCGTCACCGACTCCCGCGCGCCGGGCGAGCCGAAGGACCCGGACAACTCCCACCTGTTCACCCTATACCAGGCGTTCTCCACCCACGAGCAACAGGCCGCGTTTCGCGCCGAACTGCTCGGCGGCCTGGCCTGGGGCGAGGCCAAGCAGCGCCTGTTCGAACTGCTCGACAACGAGCTGGGCGAGGCCCGCGAGCGTTACCACGCGCTGATTACCCGTCCGGCGGATCTGGAAGACATTCTCCTGGCTGGCGCCGCCAAGGCCCGCCGCATTGCCACTCCGTTCCTCGGCGAGCTGCGCGAGGCCGTGGGCCTGCGCTCGTTCCGCGAGCAGGTGCAGGTGGTGACCGAAGGCAAGAAGAAAGCTGCCAAGGCGGCGCGCTTCGTCAGCTTCCGTGAGGACGATGGCTTCCGCTTCCGCCTGCTGGATGCCGCTGGCGAGCAACTGTTGCTCTCCATCACTTTCGCCGACGGCAAGGCCGCCGGCCAGGTGACCAAGCGCCTGCAGTCCGAGGAACTGGATCTGCACGCCGAACTGAACGCCTTCAGCGTGCGCCTGGATGGCGAAGCCGTGGCGTACAGCCCGGAGTTCTCCACCGACGCAGAGCGCGACGCCGCCATGCAGCGTCTGCGCGAGGCTCTCGCTCCACAGGAGTGAGGCGCCGCAGGCCGGTCCGACTACCGGCCAATTGCCAAGAAACGGGGGCGCCGCTAAAGTGTGCGCCCCCGTTTTCGTTGCCTTGCTACCGATCATGACGCCTCTTCAGCGCTACCAGGAAGACCTCAAACGCCCCGATTTCTTCCACGACGCCGCGCAAGCGAACGCCGTGAAGCACCTGCAACGCCTCTACGACGACCTGGTCGCCGCCGACAAGGGCAAGTCCGGGCTGTTCGGCAAACTGCTGGGCAAGAAGTCCCAGGAGCCGGTGAAGGGCCTGTATTTCTGGGGCGGCGTCGGCCGCGGCAAGACCTACCTGGTGGACACCTTCTTCGAAGCGCTGCCCTTCAAGCAGAAGATGCGCACGCACTTCCACCGCTTCATGAAGCGCGTCCACGAGGAAATGAAAACCCTCAAGGGCGAGAAGAACCCGCTGACCATCATCGGCAAGCGATTCGCCGACGAGGCCCGGGTGATCTGCTTCGACGAATTCTTCGTCTCCGATATCACCGACGCGATGATCCTCGCGACCCTGCTGGAAGAGCTGTTCAAGAACGGCGTCAGCCTGGTGGCGACCTCCAACATCGTGCCGGATGGCCTCTACAAGGACGGCCTGCAGCGCGCCCGCTTCCTGCCGGCCATCGCGTTGGTCAAGAAGTACACCGAAGTGGTCAACGTCGACAGCGGCGTGGACTACCGCCTGCGCGCCCTGGAACAGGCCGAGCTGTATCACTGGCCGCTGTCCGAACAGGCCGACCAGGCCATGACCCGCGACTTCAAGGCGCTGATCCCGGAGTGCGCTGCAGCGACCCGCGATGACGCGCTGATGATCGAGAACCGCGAAATCCGCGCGCGCATCACCTGCGATGACGTGGCCTGGTTCGAGTTCCGCGAGCTGTGCGATGGCCCGCGCAGCCAGAACGACTACATCGAGCTGGCGAAGATCTTCCACGCGATCCTGATTTCCAACGTCGAGCAGATGGGCGTGGCCAAGGACGACATGGCGCGCCGCTTCATCAACCTGGTGGACGAGTTCTACGACCGCAACGTCAAGCTGATCCTCTCCGCCGAGGTGGAGCTCAAGGACCTGTATACCGGTGGCCGCCTGGAGTTCGAGTTCCAGCGCACCCTGAGCCGCCTGCTGGAAATGCAGTCCCACGAATACCTGAGTCGCCCGCACCGTCCCTGACGGTTCGGTGAATGAAAAAGGCTGCCTTTGGGCAGCCTTTTTTGTTCTGGTTCTTCTGTAGGAGCGAGCTTGCTCGCGAACATTTTGCCGGTAGCACGGAAGCTGGGCGGTTCGCGAGCAGGCCGGCTTCTACAAAACCAGTCAGCGCTGGGCCATCTCCTGCTGCGCTTTCTTCAGTAGTTGCTGGGCGTGGGCGACTTCCAGCGCCTCCATGGCATTGATCGGCTTGATTGCCACCGCTTTCTTCAGCTGCTCCAGCGCCTTCTGCTGTTCATCTTCGCCGTACACATAACCCAGCGCGTTGGCGTACTCGTAGTGACCGATAGGCAGGTCGTCGGCGGCGCGGAAGGAGCGGGCGAAGTACTGCTCCATTTTGTCCGCGCTGACGCCGTAGGTCATCTTGCCCACCAGCTTGCCGACCTTGCGGATCACGCCGGCTTCGTAGCCACCGTAGAGTGCCAGGGCGAACGGCTGGTTCGGCTGCTTCGCCAGCAGGGCGTCCAGTTCCTTGGGAATCTCGCTGGTGTAGCCGCGCTTGAGCACCACCGGCACCGGCAGGTCCTCTGCCAGGCGAGCCTTGGCGTAGGCGCGGCCGAACTGGGCGATGGGGTCGGCGTTGAGCAGCGGGCCGGCTTCGTCGGTGTAGCTGATCACTTCTTCCAGCAGGCGTTGCTTATCGTCCTGGTTCGGTGCGAGGAACATGGCGTAGAGCACCTGGGCGAACATCCCCGGCACCTGGCCGCCGACACCCAATGCCAGGCCGTCCTTCTTGGCCTGGGCGAAGTCGCCGCGGAACACCTTGCGCCACACGTCCTGCAGCTTCTCGGCGTAGACCTGTGCTTCTTCCGGCTTGCCGCTGAAACCGGTGCCGGCGGCGACAGTCTTCTCCAGGGCTTCGGGATGCCGGGTGGCCATGGTCACTACCCAGTCCGCGTCCGGGAACGGGTAGTTGGCGCCGAAGCCTCGGGTCAGTCGCGGCCAAGCCTCGCGCAGCTTGTCGCCGCTGTAGTCGAAGGCTTTCTGGTCGTAGGGGAAGGGTTTCCAGGTGTCGTCCGCCACAGCGTTGAGGCTGAAGACGGTCAGGAGGGCAAGCAGAAAGCGGCGCATGGCGATATCCCGTGAAGTTCTTGTTGTCGGAAGCTGCCCCGATCATAGGGCCGCCCCCGAGTCCGTGAACCCATCCTAGGGATGGCCTGTTTCAGCCTTCCTTCTGCTCGTACTGGCGCCGGTAATGATTCGGCGACAGCCCGGTGTGCTGGCGGAAAAGCCGAGCGAAAAAGCTGGCGTCGTCGTAGCCGACCTCGTAACTGATGGTCTTGATGCTCTTGCGGGTCGTGGACAGCAGGTTGCGCGCGGTCTCGATACGCAGACGCTGCAGGTAGTGCAGTGGCTTGTCGCCGGTCGCCGCCTGGAAGCGCCGCATGAAGTTGCGGATGCTCATGCCGTGCTCGCGGGCCACATCCTCGAAGCGGAACTTGTCGGAGAAGTGCTCCTCCAGCCAGTGCTGGATCTGCAGGATCGCCGGGTCGTGGTGCAGTTTCTGTCCGCCGAAGCCCAGGCGCCCTGGCGTGTAGTTGCGCTGCACCTCGTAGAGAATGTCGCGGGCCACGCCCTGGGCGACGGTGGCGCCGCAGAAGCGTTCGATCAGGTAGATGTACAGGTCGCGCACCGACGTCAGGCCACCAGCGCTGTAGATGTTGTCAGCGTCGGCGATGTGCTTGTCCTGGTTGAGCAGTACCTTGGGGTAGCGCTCGGCGAACTCGCGGAAGAAGCGCCAGTAGGTGGTGGCTTCCTTGCCGTCCAGCAGGCCCGCCTCGGCGAGCCAGAACACCCCCGAGACCTCACCGCAGAGCACGCAGCCGGCGGCGTGACGCTCGCGCAGCCAGGCCGTTACCTGTGGGTAGAGGGTCAGCAGTTCGTCGAAGTCGCCCCAGAAGGCGGGGAGAATGATCAGTTCCGGCTCGTCCAGGGCGCCGTGCACCGGTAGCAGGTCGCCGCTGAAGCTCATTACCGGCTGGCCGTCGGGGCTGACGATGCGGGTCTCGAAGCTGGGCTGCAGGCCGAGGCCCTGTTGGCGGCCGTGGCGCAGGGCGGCCATGTGGAAGAAGTCCTTGGCCTGCATCAGGGTGGAGCCGAAGACGCCATGGGTGGCGAGGATGCTGACGCGGCGCAGCACCTGGGAAACTGAATTGGGCATCGATTCTTGTACTTCTTATGGATGTCTTTGCATGACGCTAAAGCGGTCATGATGCGGCTGGATCGTCTTATTTTTTGGCGAAAGTGTCCAGTGCAGAGCGGTTCGGGCTGGCCTACAGTCGGCCTTCCAATAATTCCTACAACCGATTCGCAGGTGCACCGCATGATTCCCAGAACCCTGTTCAGTTCCGATCACGAACTGTTTCGCGACAGCGTCCGCAAGTTCCTCGAACAGGAGGCGGTGCCCTTTCACGCCCAGTGGGAAAAGGACGGCCATATCGACCGTCAACTGTGGAACAAGGCCGGGGAGGCCGGAATGCTCTGCTCGCACCTGCCCGAGGCGTATGGCGGCATGGCGGCGGACTTCCTCTACAGCGCGGTGGTGATCGAGGAGATCGGCCGTCTCGGGCTGACCGGCATTGGCTTCTCGTTGCACTCGGACATTGTCGCTCCGTACATCCTTCATTACGGCAGCGAGGAATTGAAGCAGCGCTACCTGCCCAGGCTGATCTCCGGCGAGATGGTCTCTGCGATCGCCATGACCGAGCCGGGTGCCGGCTCCGACCTGCAGGGCGTGAAGACCACCGCTGTACTGGACGGCGACGAGTACGTGATCAATGGGTCGAAGACCTTCATCACCAACGGCTGGCTGGCCGATCTGGTGATCGTGGTCGCCAAGACCGATCCGAAGGCCGGCGCCAAGGGCACCAGCCTGTTCCTGGTGGAAGCCGGCACACCGGGCTTCAGCAAGGGCAAGCGCCTGGAAAAGGTGGGCATGAAGGCTCAGGACACCTCCGAGCTGTTCTTCCAGGACGTGCGTATCCCCAAGGAGAACCTGCTGGGCAAGGAAGGACAGGGCTTCATCTACCTGATGCAGGAGCTACCCCAGGAACGCCTGACGGTCGCCCTCGGCGCCCTGGCATCGGCCGAGGCAGCGTTGAAGTGGACGCTGGAATACACCCGCGAGCGCAAGGCTTTCGGCAAGTCCGTGGCGGACTTCCAGAACACCCGTTTCAAGCTGGCCGAGATCGCCACCGAGGTGCAGGTGGGGCGTGTCTTCGTCGATCGCTGCCTGGAGCAGCACCTGGAAGGCAAGCTGGATGTGCCGACAGCGGCCATGGCCAAATACTGGACCACCGACCTGCAGTGCAAGGTGCTCGATGAATGCGTACAGCTGCATGGCGGTTATGGCTACATGTGGGAATACCCGATCGCCCGCGCCTGGGCGGATGCGCGCGTGCAGCGCATCTATGCAGGCACCAACGAGATCATGAAGGAAATCATCGCTCGCGCGCTGTAAGCGGCAGCGGCAGCGGCAAGAGAAAAGCCCGGCGATTGCCGGGCTTTTTCTTTGCGCGCGGTCAGGGTGCCGGATTCGGCTGATCCTTGTGGATCGCCTCGATGCTGGCCAGTATCTCGTCAGAGAGCTTGAGGTCGAAGCTGCCGAGGTTGGCCTCCAGTTGCTCCAGGTTGGTCGCGCCAATGATGTTGCTGGTCACGAACGGTCGGCTGGTGACGAAGGCCAGAGCCATCTGTGCCGGGTCCAGGCCATGCTCGCGGGCCAGGGTTACATAGCGGTCGCAGGCGCTGGCGGTCTGCGGATTGGTATAGCGGGTGAAGCGGCTGAACAGGGTGATCCGCGCATTGGCCGGGCGCGCGCCGCCGAAGTACTTGCCCGAGAGCATGCCGAAGGCCAGGGGCGAGTACGCCAGCAGACCGATCTGCTCGCGGATGGCGATTTCCGCCAGGCCCACCTCGAAGCTGCGGTTGAGCAGGTTGTAGGGGTTCTGGATCGACACTGCGCGTGGCCAGCCTCGCTCCTGGGCGATCTGCAGGAAGCGCATGGTGCCCCAGGGCGTTTCGTTGGACAGGCCGATATGGCGGATCTTGCCGGCGCGGACCTGCTCGTCGAGTGCTTCCAGGGTGTCTTCCAGCGCGGTGAAGCTCTCTTCCTTGTGCTGGTAGCCCAGTTGGCCGAAGAAATTGGTGCTGCGCTCGGGCCAGTGCAGTTGGTAGAGGTCGATCCAGTCGGTCTGCAGGCGCTTGAGGCTGCCATCCAGTGCCGCCACGATGTTCTTGCGATCGAGTTTTGGCTGGCCGTCCCGGATGTGGCTGATGGAGTTGCCGGGGCCGGCAACCTTGCTGGCCAGTACCCAATCGGTGCGATCACCGCGCTGGGCGAACCAGTTGCCGATGATCTGCTCGGTGCGGGTGTAGGTTTCCGCACGTGGCGGGACGGGGTACATCTCGGCGGTATCGATGAAATTCAGACCGGCGGCCTTGGCCCGCTCGATCTGGGCGAAAGCCTCGTCCTGCGTATTCTGCTCGCCCCAGGTCATGGTTCCCAGGCAGAGGGCGCTGACTTTCAATTCGGTGCGGCCGAGCGGGCGGTACTCCATGCGGGTCTCCTCATGAAAACAAGTGCGTCATACAGTTGAAAATTCTGCCGGAATCTG
Organism: Pseudomonas sp. AU12215; assembly: GCF_001675465.2. Lineage (NCBI taxonomy): Bacteria > Pseudomonadati > Pseudomonadota > Gammaproteobacteria > Pseudomonadales > Pseudomonadaceae > Pseudomonas > Pseudomonas sp. AU12215. Next base: position 69,672 of record NZ_MACM02000008.1, on the reverse strand, counting down.
CATAATTCCGCAGCCTTTCATCGGTGGGGGATGCCAAAGCCTGCCGATTGATACATCTAGTCGTTACGGACGCACACCGACCCGAGCCCCAATTCGTGTCTGTCTTCGGCTGTCCTTGACTTGTCAAGGCAACCACTGTCCAGTAAGATTCGCCGTCTTATTTTCAGGCGGCCCCTGAGGCTATAACGAATGAAAACTTATACCGCGAAACCAGAAACTGTTAAGCGCGACTGGTTCGTCGTCGACGCTGCTGGCCTGACCCTGGGTCGTCTGGCTACCGAGATTGCTACCCGCCTGCGCGGCAAGCACAAGCCGGAATACACCCCGCACGTTGACACCGGCGACTACATCGTCGTGATCAACGCCGAGCAGGTTCGTGTCACTGGCGCCAAAGCTACCGACAAGATGTACTACCATCACTCGGGCTTCCCGGGCGGTATCAAGTCGATCAACTTCGAGAAGCTGATCGCCAAGGCTCCTGAGCGTGTTATCGAGACTGCCGTCAAAGGCATGCTGCCGAAGAACCCGCTGGGCCGCGACATGTACCGCAAGCTGAAAGTGTACAAGGGTGCCAACCACCCGCACACCGCTCAGCAGCCTCAAGAACTGAAGATTTAACGGGATAGCTCATTATGTCGGCGACTCAAAATTACGGCACTGGCCGTCGTAAGACCGCTACCGCTCGCGTCTTCCTGCGTCCGGGCACTGGCAAGATCTCCATCAACAACCGCTCCATCGAGCAGTTCTTCGGTCGTGAGACCGCTCGCATGGTTGTTCGTCAGCCGCTCGAGCTGACCGAGAACACCGAGAAGTTCGATATCTACGTGACCGTCGTTGGCGGTGGCGTAAGCGGTCAAGCTGGTGCAATCCGCCACGGTATCACCCGCGCACTGATCGAGTACGACGAGACCCTGCGCAGTCCGCTGCGTAAAGCCGGCTACGTCACTCGTGATGCCCGCGAAGTTGAACGTAAGAAAGTCGGTCTGCGTAAAGCGCGTAAGCGTCCGCAGTACTCCAAGCGTTAATACGACGCTTCGAAAAAAACGCCCAGATCCTTTGGACTGGGCGTTTTTTTATGTCTTCAATAAGTTCGTGCGGCAAGGTGTCGCATCCGCGTAGGCCGCGTCGTTCAAGGGTTTCAGGGGTTGTGTGACAGGCTATTACCTTGTCATCACAAGGGCTTTTCTTTACCATTTGGCGAATTTTTTGCGCGGCTCGAATTTTTACTTAAAAGCCTGATTTGAACAGGCTTGAAGCTGATGGGAGACGACTGAATGAGTAATGACGGCGTGAATGCAGGCCGGCGTCGCTTCCTTGTCGCGGCCACTTCGGTGGTAGGTGCGGCAGGAGCGGTCGGAGCTGCGGTCCCGTTCGTGGGGTCATGGTTCCCCAGTGCCAAGGCGAAGGCCGCTGGCGCGCCGGTTAAGGTCAACGTAGGGAAGATCGAGCCGGGCCAGCAAGTCGTGGCCGAATGGCGCGGCAAGCCGGTGTTCCTGGTGCACCGCACCAAGGAAATGCTGGACGCGCTGCCGACGCTCGAAGGGCAACTGGCCGACCCCGAGTCGAAGGCTTCGGAGCAGCCCGCTTACGTCGATCCCAAGGTTCGCTCGATCAAGCCTGAGCTGGCGGTGATCGTCGGTATCTGCACCCACTTGGGCTGCTCGCCGACTTTCCGCCCGGAAGTCGCCCCTGCTGACCTCGGTCCGGACTGGAAGGGTGGCTATTTCTGCCCCTGCCACGGCTCCCATTACGACCTCGCCGGCCGCGTTTACAAGGGGCAGCCTGCGCCTCTGAACCTGCCGATTCCGCCCTATACGCTGGATGGTGATGAGTTGACCATCGGTGTGGACCAGGAGAAAGCCTGATGAACAAGTTCATGGCTTGGGTCGATGCCCGCTTCCCCGCGACCAAGATGTGGGAAGACCATCTGAGCAAGTACTACGCCCCGAAGAACTTCAACTTCTGGTACTTCTTCGGCTCCCTCGCACTGTTGGTCCTGGTTAACCAGATCCTCACCGGTATCTGGTTGACCATGAGCTTCACCCCGTCGGCGGAAGAGGCTTTCGCCTCCGTCGAGTACATCATGCGAGATGTGGATTACGGCTGGATTATCCGCTACATGCACTCCACCGGTGCATCGGCGTTCTTCGTGGTCGTCTACCTGCACATGTTCCGTGGCCTGCTGTACGGCTCGTACCAGAAGCCGCGCGAGCTGGTGTGGATCTTCGGCATGCTGATCTACCTCGCCCTGATGGCCGAGGCCTTCATGGGCTACCTGCTGCCCTGGGGGCAGATGTCCTACTGGGGCGCCCAGGTGATCATCTCGCTGTTCGGTGCGATCCCGGTGGTCGGCGAAGATCTATCCCAGTGGATCCGCGGTGACTTCCTGATCTCCGGCATCACCCTGAACCGCTTCTTTGCCCTGCACGTGATAGCCCTGCCGATCGTCCTGCTTGGCCTGGTCGTGCTGCACATCCTGGCGTTGCATGAAGTCGGCTCGAACAACCCTGACGGTGTGGACATCAAGAAGAAGAAGGACGAGAACGGTATCCCGCTGGATGGCATCCCGTTCCACCCGTACTACACCGTTAAAGATATCGTCGGTGTCGTGGTCTTCCTCTTTGTCTTCTGCACCGTGATCTTCTTCTTCCCGGAAATGGGCGGATTCTTCCTTGAGAAGCCCAACTTCGAGATGGCGAACCAGTTCAAGACCCCCGATCACATCGCTCCGGTTTGGTACTTCACGCCGTTCTACGCCATCCTGCGCGCCGTTCCGGACAAGCTGATGGGTGTCATCGCCATGGGCGCCGCTATTGCCGTGCTGTTCGTGCTGCCGTGGCTGGACCGTAGCCCGGTTCGCTCGATCCGCTACAAAGGCTGGCTGAGCAAGATCTGGCTGGTCATCTTTGCGGTGTCTTTCGTCGTTCTCGGCTACTACGGCTCGCAAGCGCCGTCGCCGCTGGGCACCACGCTGTCCCGCCTGTGCACCATTCTGTATTTCGCCTTCTTCATCCTGATGCCGTTCTACACCCGGATGGAGAAAACCAAACCGGTTCCGGAAAGGGTGACTGGCTGATGAAAAAGCAATTCGCTGCATTTGTTCTGGCTCTGCTGCCCGTCTTCTGCTTCGCTGCCGAAGGCCATGGCCCGGCCCTCGACAAGGTCGATATCGACCTGACCGACAAGGCCGCCATGCAGGACGGCGCGCGTACCTTCGCCAACTACTGCATGGGCTGTCACAGCGCCAAGTTCCAGCGTTATGAGCGTGTTGGTCGTGATCTGGGTATTCCGGAAGAGCTGATGATGAGCCACCTGGTGTTCACCGGTGCGAAGATCGGTGACCACATGGACATCGGCATGAAGCCTGCTGACGCCAAGGTATGGTTTGGTGCTGCTCCGCCGGACCTGACCCTGGTAGCCCGCGTGCGTGGCGCCGACTGGCTATATACCTACCTGCGTTCGTTCTACGAAGATCCCAAGCGTCCGTGGGGCGTGAACAACAAGGTCTTCCCGAACGTCGGCATGCCGAACGTGCTGGTGAGCCTGCAGGGCCGCCAGGTCGTCGGTTGCAAGCAGGTTCAGGTCGTCGAGGATGGCAAGAAGCAGTACGATCCTCTGACCGGTACCCCGCTGACCCACGAGGCCTGCGACCAACTGACCGTCGTTCCGAAGACCGGTCAGCTGACCGAGGCTCAGTTCGACGAGAAGGTGAAGAATCTGGTGACCTTCCTGGCTTATTCGGCTGACCCGAACAAGCTGGACTCCCACCGCATCGGCACCTACGTCCTGCTGTTCCTGGCCTTCTTCTTCGTGTTCGCCTACCTGCTCAAGCGCGAATACTGGAAGGACGTGCACTAAGCACCATCCGTCGTAGTAACAAGCGCGCGCCCTACGGGGCGCGCGTGCGTTTTTCTACCTCCCACAAGAAAGTCCTGCGAGGAGGCGCGCGGCATGGCCGCTATCAACAAGCTCACCTGCTTCTCCGATCCTGCCTGCCACTACAGCCATCGCGTACGCCTGGTGCTGGCTGAGAAGAGCGTCGTTGCCGACATCATCGACGTCCCTGCCGGCAATATCCCGGCCAAACTCGCTGAAGTGAACCCCTACGGCAGCTTGCCGACCTTGGTGGATCGCGATCTCGCGCTCTACGAGTCGACGGTGGTCATGGAGTACCTCGATGAGCGTTATCCGCACCCGCCGCTGCTTCCGGTCTACCCGGTGGCCCGCGCGAACAGCCGTCTGCTGATGCATCGCATCCAGCGCGACTGGTGCAGTCTGGTGGATAGAATCCTCGATACCCGCCGCAAGGACACCGAACGCGCCTTGGCGCGCAAGGAATTGCGTGAGAGCCTGACGGGTGTATCGGCGCTGTTCGCCGACAAGCAGTTCTTCCTCAGCGACGAGCTGAGCCTGGTGGATTGCTGCCTGCTGCCGATCCTCTGGCGACTGCCGATCCTGGGCATCGAGCTGCCGCGGCCGGCAAAGCCCCTGCTGGATTACATGGAGCGTCAGTTTGCACGGGAAACTTTCCGTGCCAGCCTGTCCTCTATCGAACGTGATATGCGCTAAGGAGCCCGATGATGAACTCCAGTCGTCCCTACCTCGTGCGAGCCCTTTATGAGTGGATCGTCGATAACGGCTGCACGCCGCATATCCTGGTGAATTCCGAGTATCCCGGCGTGCGGGTGCCGCCGGGTTATGCCAGCGACGGGCAGATCGTGCTCAACGTCTCCCCGACCGCTGTGCGCCACCTGCAGATGGACAACGAGGCGGTCAGCTTCGAGGGTCGCTTCGGTGGTGTTGCCCAGGGTCTGTACATCCCGTCTCAGGCTGTAATGGCCATCTATGCGCGGGAGAACGGCCAAGGCATGGTGTTCGATCTGGAGCCGCCGGTGCCCACCGATGACGAGGAGCTGCCGGATGACGGCCCGTCCGACGAGCCGCCACGCCCCAGTGGCCGCCCGAGTCTCAAGGTGGTGAAGTGATAAAAAAGGCGACCCGAGGGTCGCCTTTTTCATGCCTGCAATAAATGGCCCGGTCAGTCGATGTACTCGAACAGGCGGACGATCTTCTGCACGCCGTCCACGCCCTGGACCACCTGGGTGGCCAGGTCGCCTTCCTTGCGGGTCACCAGGCCGAGCATATAGACGATGCCGTTCTCGGTCAGCACCTTGATGCGGGTGGACGGCACGTTTGCGTCAGCGAGCATCTGGCTCTTGATCTTGGTGGTCAGCCAGGTGTCGTTGCTGCGCGCGGCCAGGGAAGAGGGCTGCAGGATCTGCAGCTCGTTGTGCACGGTCTTGACCTTCTGCACTTCCTTGGCGGCCTGCTCGGCCTTGTTCTTCAGGTCGGCTCGCGGAGTCTGGCCGGCGAGCAGTACCACGCCGTTATAGCTGATCACCACGATGTGGGAATTGCGGTCGAGGTCCGGATCGGCCTTGGCGACGTTCACCGCCACCTTGGTTTCGATTAGTGAGTCGTCGATCTTGCTGCCCAGGGTACGGGTACCCTTGTCATCGTCGATCGGCTTGTCGCGGGTGGCGCTGACGAAGCTGCTGCAGCCACCCAGTGCCATGGTCACGGCCAGTGCGGCTGCGATCAGAGGGGTGCGGGTCATTCTTCACTCCCGAACAGTTGACGGTCGATAAGGTCGCAGAGGCAATGGATGACCAGCAGGTGGACTTCCTGGATGCGTGCGGTGACCTTGGCCGGAACGCGGATCTCCACGTCTTCGGGCAGCAGCAATGATGCCATGTTGCCGCCGTCGCGGCCGGTCAGAGCTACGACAACCATTTCGCGATCATGTGCGGCCTGGATCGCCTGAATGACGTTGGCCGAGTTGCCGCTGGTGGAAATCGCCAGCAGCACGTCGCCCGGTTGGCCCAGGGCACGGATCTGCTTGGAGAAGACTTCGTTGTAGCTGTAGTCGTTGGCGATCGAGGTGATGGTCGAGCTGTCGGTGGTCAGGGCGACCGCCGGCAGGCTCGGGCGTTCGCGCTCGAAGCGGTTCAGCAGTTCGGAGGAGAAGTGCTGAGCGTCGCCAGCGGAGCCGCCATTGCCGCAGGAGAGAATCTTGCCCTCGTTCAGCAGGGCATTGACCATGACCATGCTGGCCTGCTCGATATGCGGGATGAGCACCTCGGTAGCCTGTTGCTTGGTCTCGATGCTGGCATGGAAGAGCTGGCGGATACGGGATTGCATGTCCATCAGGTGTGACCTTTCGTCGGGCGTCTGATCAGGTGTCAAAAGCGTTGGGAATCCAGTTCAAGTGCCCTGCGGAGCTGGGGGTGCGAATGTCGATGGCGACGATGTCGAACCGGCAGGGGTGGCTGCTCCAGCGGGCGTTCTGTTGCAGGAAGAGTTCAGCGGAAATGGCCAGGCGTTGACGCTTGCGCATGTCCACGCTCTCCAGTGCTCCTCCCCAGGCAGAATGCCGGCGGGAGCGAACTTCGACGAATACTACTGTATCGCCGTCCAGCATGACCAGATCGAGCTCGCCTCGGCGGCACGTCCAGTTCTGAGCCAGGAGGCTCAATCCATGCTGTTGCAGGTGGGCCAGGGCGGCGGCTTCGGCTCGCTGCCCGGCCTTCTGGGTAGGGCTGTTGCCGATCAAATACCGCTGTTCTCCAGCGGCTGGACCTGGCCGTTCTTGAACTCTGCCCAGGGCAGGCGGCGCTCTACGCGCTGGCTGGCGCTGACGCTCAGGGTGCCGGTCAGGCCATCTAGCTGCATGCTTGGCACCGCCTTGAGCTCCGGCAGGCGCGGGGCCAGTTGGTAGGCGTCGGCGCCCATGGCGTACAGGCGGCCGAGGCTGCCGTTGGCGGCCGGCCACTGCGCTGCGACCTGCTGGCGCAGGGCGTTGTTGGGGTTCAGTAGCCAGGGGGTTTCGCAGAAGCGAATGCCGTTCAGGTCCTGGTCCTGCGCCGGATTGTTTACGCCGGTGTACAGGTTGGAGGTGGCGTAGACCGGCAGGTCGCCAGCGTACTGGAAGGCCAGGGTCGGCTTGATCTGGCGGGCCTGCTGAGGGGGGGCGGCGAGGAAGATGAAATCGATGTCCTGGCGGCGCGACGGCTGGGTGTCGACGCTACTGTCGAGCACGCCCTGCAGGCGCTTGGCGCGGCCTTCGCTCTGGCGCAGTTGTAGCAGGTCGGCGATCTGGCGAGCCAGTTCGACGGGCTGGTCGACGTGTTCGGCGGCGATCAGGGTGCCGCCGGCGGCCTGCCAGTTGCGGCTGAACGAGGCGAGTACACGGTCGCCCCATTCGCCGCGCGGCACCAGGGCCACGGCGCGGCGCATGCCGTCGTTCCAGGCGCGGTTGGCGACTTCGCGGGCTTCGTCCTCGGCGGACAGGCCGAACTGGAACAGCTGGGCAGGGCCTTCCTGATTGCCATCGGCGTAGTTCAGGGCCAGGGTGGTGATAGGCAGTTGCGGTTGACTGCTCATCTGCTTGACCAGGTTCTTCTCCAACGGCCCAACGACCAGTTGCACGCCGTCGGCCTGGGCCTGGCGGTAGAACTCATCCAGCGAGCGTACCTGGGTGCTGTCGTAGAGCTTGATATCCGGCTGCTGGCCGCCGTTGTGCTGGGCCTGGTAGTGGGCGGCGAGGAAGCCGTCCTGCAGGGCGCGGGCGACGGAGGCCAACTGGCCTTGCTGGGGCAGCAGCAGGCCGATCTTGTTCAGCGGCTGGGCAGCCAGGGATTTCAGCTTGGTCAGCGCGTCGGGCAATTGCTTGGCGGCCGGGTGGTCGGGGTTCTGCGCGACCCAGTTGTCGATGTTCGACTGCTGTTCTTTGAGGGTTGACGAGGATTTGGTGATGCGCGCCAGTTCCAGCCAGCCGTTCAGGTCGCCTTCGTTGCTGCTGGCCTGCATCTGCTCGAGTGGGAGGCTGGAAACCAGTTTCCAGATCTCCTCGTGGTTGGCCTTGCTCGCCTCTGCATTGAGCAGCGGGTCGATGAAGACGCGTTCGCGGGCGGCGCTCAGGGCCTGACCGTCGGCGGCCAGGGCGAGTGACTTGACCATGCCGGCGCGCGCCTGCAGGTCCACGGGCATTTCGCTCAGGCGCTGGAAGCTGGGATGGTCGAAAGCCTTCAGGGCGGCCTTGGTCTTGTTGCGCGCCAGTTCGAGCTGGGCGCGCAGGGTGCTGGCGAAGACCTGCTGGGCGGGCTTCAGGCTTTCCAGCGGAATCTGGTCGAGGATCTGCGTCGAGCGGCCAAGATCTTTCTGCTTGTAGGCCTGATCGGCGGCGGAAAGGCGCAGGACTGCGGCTTCATCTGGCTTGGCGGTGGAGGCCTGCTGCAGCAGCTGTTCGATGCTGGCGTCTGGGGTGCGCGGCAGTTCGCCGAGAGTGGACGACGGGGAGGACGCACAGGCGGCGAGCATGCCGGCCAGGAACAGAGCGGATAGCGGACGCAGGCGAGCGATCATATCGGGCTTCTCGTGACGCATTCAAAGAACTGCCGATTGTACCGAAGCGGCAAGGGGGACGCGATGGCGGCTGGCGGAATCGGGATACAATGCGTCTTTTCCGACACTTCCGGTGAGGTTCTCCCGCGTGACCCTAGGCACTCTCTATGTGGTGGCCACTCCTATTGGCAACCTGGACGACATCAGCGCCCGGGCGCTGAAGGTGCTGGCCGACGTGGCCTTGATCGCGGCCGAAGACACCCGTCACTCCGTGCGTCTGCTGCAGCACTTCGGCATCCAGACGCCATTGGCGGCTTGTCACGAACACAACGAGCGAGAGCAGGGCGGCCGCTTCCTTACCAAGCTTCAGGCTGGCGAGGATGTCGCGCTGATCTCTGATGCGGGCACGCCGCTGATCTCTGATCCGGGCTATCACCTGGTGCGCCAGGCGCGCGCCGCGGGCATCCCGGTGGTGCCGGTGCCGGGAGCCTGCGCGCTGATTGCCGCACTTTCCGCGGCGGGCCTGCCGTCGGATCGCTTCGTCTTCGAAGGCTTCCTGCCGGCCAAGGCCACCGGACGTCGTGGGCGCCTGGAGGCGCTGGTGGATGAGCCGCGTACCCTGATCTTCTACGAGGCGCCGCACCGCGTGCTGGAGTGCATCGAGGATATGGTGGCGATCTTCGGCGACGAACGGCCGGCGCTGCTGGCCCGTGAACTGACCAAGGCCTTCGAGACCCTCAAGGGGTTGCCGCTGGGGGAACTGCGTGAATTCGTGGCGTCCGACAGCAATCAGCAGCGGGGAGAGTGCGTGCTGCTGGTGGCCGGCAAGCCTGCGCCCGAGGGCGATGAAGCGGTCGATGCGCACACCCTGCGGGTGCTCGACCTGCTGCTGGCGGAGATGCCGATCAAGCGCGCGGCGGCGCTTGCCGCGGAGATCACCGGGGCGCGCAAGAACCAGCTTTATCAGATCGCGTTGGAGCGCCAGGGCAAGGCTTGAGCTTGTCCTGGGCGTTGACAGCCGCTAACCTTGCAGCCTGAGAGTCGATTGGACAGTCGCTGTTCCGTGGTGTTCCATCACGGGGTGGAGGAAAGTCCGGGCTCCACAGGGCAGAGTGCCAGGTAACGCCTGGGAGGCGTGAGCCTACGGAAAGTGCCACAGAAAATAACCGCCTAAGCGCGCAAGCGCCGGTAAGGGTGAAAAGGTGCGGTAAGAGCGCACCGCACGGCTGGCAACAGTTCGTGGCTAGGTAAACCCCACTCGGAGCAAGATCAAATAGGAACCCATTGGCGCGGCCCGCGTTGGGTTCGGGTAGATCGCTTGAGGCATGCAGTGATGTATGTCCCAGAGGAATGGCTGTCCTCGACAGAACCCGGCTTACAGATCGACTCTCACCACTTTTCCGCCACTTCTTCCCACATGACCATTTGTCGCTGACCGGAAGAAGTGTAGAACTTAAGAAATCACTTTAAGTATGAAAGCCCAGTGTTTTGAAAACACTGGGCTTTTCTCTTTTCTAGCGCGTCAAATTCCCTCCCCGAACCTCGCAAAAGCACGCTAAATCTCGGTCCTGTAAGGATTTTTCCCCTCCGGCTTACCTTGACGGTGGGGAGCGCGGATTTCTATAGTGTGCAGAAGTGGTATGAAGTGGGTAAAAGTGGGATCAACAGGCATGGATAGCCAACCACAGGGGAAGCGCTGACGTGTTTCGCGGAGCTAACGCCATCAGTCTCGACGCCAAAGGGCGCCTCGCGATGCCGAGTCGGTATCGTGACGAGCTCGTTTCGCGTTGCAATGGCCAGCTCATCGTCACTATCGATGCCGTCGACACCTGCCTCACCGTCTACCCCCTCCCTGAATGGGAACTCATCGAAGCCAAACTGCGCGAGCTGCCCTCGCTGCGTGAAGAAACGCGGCGTCTGCAGCGTTTGCTGATTGGTAATGCCGTTGACCTGGAGCTCGATAGCGCCGGGCGTTTTCTCGTTCCGCCGCGCCTGCGCGAGTACGCCGGCCTGGACAAGAAGGCGATGCTGGTCGGCCAGCTGAACAAGTTCCAGCTGTGGGACGAAGACAAGTGGAATGCGGTTGCCGAGGCCGACCTCGCAGCCATCAAAGAGCCCGGCGGCCTGCCGGATGAATTGCGCGACCTTATTCTGTGAGCCTGCCTGTGACCAGTACCTTCCAACACATCACCGTTCTACTCGAGGAGGCCGTCGAAGCGCTGGCCCCCCTGGAGGACGGCCGCTATGTGGACGGAACCTTCGGAAGGGGAGGGCACAGCCGGGCCTTGCTCGGGAAGCTCGGCCCGGGCGGTCAACTGCTCGGGTTCGACAAGGACCCGCAAGCCATCGCGACGGGAAAAACACTGGCGGCCGAAGACGGCCGCTTCGTCATTGTGCAAAGGTCCTTCGCCGAGATGGGCGAAGAGTTCTCCGCACGCGGCCTGCAGGGCAGCGTGAACGGCGTTCTGCTGGACCTGGGCGTGTCCTCGCCGCAGCTGGATGACCCGGAGCGTGGCTTCAGCTTCCTCAATGATGGCCCGCTGGACATGCGCATGAACCCGGATCAGGGCGTCAGCGCTGCGCAGTGGATCGCCACGGCCGCGGAAGATGAGATCGCCCGCGTGTTCAAGGATTACGGTGAAGAGCGCTTCGCCAAGCGCATGGCTCGCGCCATCGTGCAGCGCCGTGCGGAAGCGCCGTTCGAGCGTACCGCCGACTTGGCGGCCGTCATCACCGAGGCCAACCCGGCCTGGGAAAAGGGCAAGAACCCGGCTACCCGTGCCTTCCAGGGGCTGCGCATCTTCATCAACAACGAGCTGGGCGATCTGGAACGTGGTCTCGAGGCCGCGCTGGAAGGCCTGGCTGTGGGCGGTCGTCTCGTGGTGATCAGCTTCCACTCGCTGGAAGATCGCATCGTCAAGCAGTTCATGCGCAAGCAGGTGAAAGGCGAAGCGGACAACCTGCCACGCAACCTGCCGATCCAGGTCAAGCCGTTCGATCCGCGCCTCAAGCTGATCGGCAAGCCTGTCTACGCCTCCGAGGCGGAGCTCAAGGCCAACCCGCGCTCGCGCAGCGCGGTCATGCGCATTGCGGAGAAGCTCAGATGAGCCGTCTCTTCTCCAAGCGCCTGCCCACCGGCAGCTTCTTCATGCTGCTGCTGTTCATCGGCGTGCTGTTGTCGGCCATCTCCGTTTCCTACAGCGCTTACTGGAATCGCCAGTTGCTCAACTCGCTGTATACCGAGCTCAACGTGCGCGACAAGGCGCAGGCCGAGTACGGTCGGCTGATCCTCGAGCAGAGCACCTGGACGGCCCATAGCCGTATCGAAGGCCTGGCGACCGACCAGTTGAAGATGCGCGTGCCCGATCCGACCGAAATCATCATGGTGGCACCATGAGAGACCTGGCCGGCGCTCGCTACCCCTGGCGCTTCCGCGTCGTCATCGCCCTGCTGCTGGCGATGGTGGCGGCGATTGCCTGGCGGATCGTCGACCTGCACGTGATCGACCATGATTTCCTCAAGGGGCAGGGCGATGCGCGCAGCGTGCGTCACATCACCATCCCCGCGCACCGCGGCCTGATCACCGATCGCAATGGTGAGCCGCTGGCCGTCAGTACGCCGGTCGCCACCCTCTGGGCCAACCCCAAGGAACTGGTGCTCGAGCGCGAGAAGTGGGATTTCCTCGCCGACGCGCTTGGCCAGCCCAGGGCCGCGCTGTCCGAGCGACTGGAGGCGAACGCTGACAAGGAATTCATCTATCTGGTCCGGGGCCTGACCCCGGAGCAGGGCGAGGCGGTGATGGCTCAGGTGAAGGCCCACCGCATCCCCGGCGTCTATTCGGTCGAGGAATTCCGCCGCTTCTATCCGTCGGGCGAGGTTGCTGCACAGGTCGTGGGCTTCACCGATGTCGACGACCGCGGCCGTGAAGGTGTCGAGCTCGCCTTCGACAGCTGGCTGGCCGGCGTGCCGGGCAAGCGCCAAGTGCTCAAGGATCGCCGTGGCCACCTGATCCGCGACGTGCAGGTCACCCGCAATGCCAAGGCCGGCAAGACCCTGGCGCTGTCCATCGACCTGCGTCTGCAGTACCTGGCCAACCGCGAACTGCGTAACGCGCTGGTGGAGAACGGGGCCAAGGCCGGCAGCCTGGTGATCCTCGACGTGAAGACTGGCGAAGTGCTGGCCATGGCCAACCAGCCGACCTACAACCCGAACAACCGCCGCAACCTGCAGCCGGCGATGATGCGCAACCGCGCGATGATCGACGTGTTCGAGCCCGGCTCGACCATGAAGCCGTTCTCCATGAGCGCGGCGCTGGAAACCGGCCGCTGGAAGCCCACCGACAAGGTCGAGGTCTACCCCGGCACCCTGCAGATCGGCCGCTACACCATTCGCGACGTTTCCCGTACCGAGGGCCCGGTGCTGGACCTGACCGGCATCCTGATCCGCTCCAGTAACGTGGGCATGAGCAAGGTCGCCTTCGACATCGGCGGCGAAGCCATCTACAGCGTGATGCAGAAGGTCGGCCTGGGGCAGGACACCGGCCTGGGCTTCCCGGGCGAGCGCGTCGGCAACCTGCCGAACTACCGTGAGTGGCGCAAGGCCGAGACCGCGACCCTGTCCTACGGCTATGGCCTGTCGGTAACCGCCATCCAGTTGGCCCATGCCTATGCGGCGCTGGCCAACAATGGTCGCAGCGTGCCGCTGACCATGGTGCGTGCCGATCGCCCGGCCGACGCCGTCCAGGTCATCCCCGAGCCGGTCGCCAAAACCATGCAGGGCATGCTGCAGCAGGTCATCGAGGCGCCGAACGGCGTGTACCGCGCCCAGGTGCCGGGTTATCACGTGGCCGGCAAGTCCGGCACCGCGCGCAAGACCGCGACCGGGACCAAGGGCTACGCCGAGAACTCCTACCGTTCCCTGTTCGCCGGGTTCGCGCCGATGAACAACCCACGCTATGTCGCCGTGGTGGTGATCGATGAACCCAGCAAGGCCGGTTACTTCGGTGGCCTGGTTTCCGCGCCGGTGTTCAGCAAGGTGATGTCCGGGACGTTGCGCCTGATGAACGTGCCGCCAGACAACCTGCCGACAACCCCGCAGCAACAAGCCGATGCTGCGCCCGCTGCCAAAGGAGGGCGTGGCTGATGCCGATGAGCCTGAATCAACTGCTGCCGCAAGCTGAAAGCGGCGAGCTGATCCGTGAGCTGACCCTGGACAGCCGCACCGTCAAGCCGGGCGACCTGTTCCTGGCCGTGCCGGGTGGCCGTCAGGATGGCCGCGTGCACATTGCCGCTGCGCTCTCCCTGGGCGCTGCCGCGATTGCCTACGAAGCGGAAGGTGCTGTCGACCTGCCACCCAGCGATGTGCCGATGATCGCCATCAAGGGCCTGGCCAAACAGCTTTCCGCCATTGCCGGGCGCTTCTATGGCGAGCCTAGCCGTGCCGTCGAGCTGGTCGGCGTGACCGGCACCAATGGCAAGACCAGCGTCAGCCAACTGGTGGCCCAGGCGCTCGACCTGCTGGGCGAACGCTGCGGCATTGTCGGAACCCTCGGCACCGGTTTCTATGGCGCGCTGGAAAGCGGCCGCCACACCACGCCCGATCCGCTCGCCGTGCAGGCGACCCTGGCACGCCTCAAGCAGGCCGGCGCCAAGGCCGTGGCGATGGAGGTGTCGTCCCATGGCCTGGAGCAGGGCCGCGTCGCCGCCCTGGGTTTCGATGTGGCGGTATTCACCAACCTGTCCCGCGACCACCTGGACTACCACGGCTCGATGGAAGCCTACGGCGCCGCCAAGGCCAAGCTGTTCGCCTGGCAGGGGCTGCGTTGCCGGGTGATCAACCTGGACGATGACTTCGGTCGCCAGCTGGCTGCCGAATCCCACGAGTCGCGACTGATGGGTTACAGCCTGAACGACTCGTCTGCCTATATCTATTGCCGCGAAGCGAAGTTCAGCGATGCCGGCGTGCAGGCGCACATCGTCACCCCGCAGGGCGAAGGCCTGCTGCGCAGTTCGCTGCTGGGCAAGTTCAACCTGAGCAACCTGCTGGCCGTGGTCGGTGCGCTGCTAGGCCTGGACTACCCGCTGGGCGACGTCCTCAAAGTGCTGCCGCAACTGGAAGGCCCCATCGGCCGCATGCAGCGCCTGGGTGGCGGCGACAAGCCACTGGTGGTTGTCGACTACGCCCATACCCCGGATGCGCTGGAAAAGGTCCTGCTGGCCCTGCGCCCGCATGTGCACGGCCAACTGCTGTGCTTGTTCGGCTGCGGCGGTGATCGTGACCGCGGCAAGCGTCCGATCATGGCGCAGATTGCCGAGCAGCACGCCGACCGCGTGCTGGTCACCGACGACAATCCGCGTACCGAGCAGAGCGGGGCGATCATCGCGGATATCCGCGCCGGTTTCGCCAAGCCCGATGCCGTCGAGTTCGTCCCGGGCCGTGGCGAGGCTATCGCCCGCCTGATTGCCTCCGCCGGTGTCGACGATGTCGTGCTGCTGGCTGGCAAGGGACACGAGGATTACCAGGAGATCGACGGCGTACGCCATCCGTTCTCCGATCTTGATCAAGCCGCCAAGGCGCTGGCTGCCTGGGAGGTGAAGCGTGCTTAAGCCCCTGTCGCTCAACGAAGTCGCTGGCGCACTGCAAGGCCGGGTGGTCGGTGCCGATGTCACTTTCGCCGCCGTGAGCACCGACAGCCGCGCCATCGAGCCGGGACAACTGTTCATTGCCCTGACCGGTCCGCGCTTCGACGGCCACGACTATCTGGCCGACGTCGCCGCCAAGGGCGCTGTCGCTGCGTTGGTCGAGCGTGAAGTCGCCGGTGCGCCGCTGTCGCAGTTGGTCGTGAAAGACACCCGCATCGCGCTGGGCCAGCTCGGCGCGCTGAACCGTGCTGCCTTCACCGGCCGCGTCGCTGCCGTGACCGGCTCCAGCGGCAAGACCACCGTGAAGGAAATGCTCGCCAGCATCCTGCGGACCCAGGGCGACGTCCTGGCGACCCGCGGCAACCTGAACAATGATCTCGGCGCGCCGCTGACCCTGTTGCAGCTGGCCCCCGAGCACCAGAGCGCAGTCATCGAGCTGGGCGCCAACCGTGTCGGCGAGATTGCCTATACCGTCGCGCTGACCCGTCCGCAGGTGGCGATCATCACCAACGCCGGCACCGCCCATGTGGGCGAGTTCGGCGGGCAGGACAAGATCGTCCTGGCCAAGGGCGAAATACTCGAAGGCCTGGCGGCCGATGGGGTCGCCATTCTCAATCGTGACGACAAGGCCTTCGATACCTGGCAGGCCCGTGCTGACGGCCGTCGCGTCTCCAGTTTCGGCCTGCACGATGTTCGCGCCGACTTCCACGCCAGCGACGTCAAGCGGGACGCCCGTGGCTGCCCGGGATTCACCCTGCAGGGCCCTGCCGGCGAAGCTGCCGTTCAGCTGAATCTGCTGGGTGAGCACAACGTCACCAATGCGCTGGCCGCCGCCGCAGCCGCTCACGCTCTTGGCGTGCCGCTGGTCGGGATCGTTTCCGGGCTGCACAACCTGCAGCCGGTCAAGGGGCGCGCCGTAGCCCAGTTGGCGACGAACGGCATGCGTGTGATCGACGACAGCTACAACGCCAACCCGGCTTCAATCTGCGCGGCGATTGATATACTCGCCGGCTTTTCCGGCCGGACCGTCCTGGTCCTCGGGGACATGGGCGAGCTGGGTGCCTGGGCGGAATCTTCCCACCGCGAAGTGGGAACCTATGCCATTGGCAAAGTCGCCGCCCTGTATGCGGTCGGACCGCTGATGAGCCACGCCGTGCAGGCGTTCGGTTCCGCGGGCCGGCACTTCGCCGATCAGGCCAGCCTGATCCAGGCCCTGGCCGAAGAAGCTTCGACAACCACCATTCTGATCAAGGGTTCCCGCAGCGCGGCGATGGACAAGGTCGTCGCGGCGCTCTGTGGTTCCTCCGAGGAGAGTCACTAAATGCTGCTGCTGCTCGCCGAGTACCTGCAACAGTTCTACAAGGGCTTCGGCGTTTTCCAGTACCTGACCCTGCGCGGCATCCTGAGCGTGTTGACCGCGCTCGTCCTGTCGCTGTGGCTGGGGCCGTGGATGATCCGCACCCTGCAGATCCGCCAGATCGGCCAGGCCGTGCGCAACGACGGCCCGCAATCGCACCTGTCCAAGAAAGGCACGCCGACCATGGGCGGCGCGCTGATCCTCACGGCCATCGCCATCAGCACCCTGCTGTGGTCCGACTGGTCGAACCGCTACGTGTGGGTCGTGCTGGTAGTGACCCTGCTATTCGGCGCCATCGGCTGGGTGGATGACTACCGCAAGGTGATCGAGAAGAACTCCCGCGGCCTGCCGAGCCGCTGGAAGTATTTCTGGCAGTCGGTATTCGGCCTGTGCGCGGCGATCTTCCTCTTCATGACCGCCGAGACGCCGGTGGAGACCACGCTGATCGTGCCGATGCTGAAGAACGTCGAGATCCCGCTGGGGATCGGTTTCGTGGTGCTGACCTACCTCGTGATCGTCGGCTCCAGCAACGCGGTGAACCTCACCGACGGCCTCGACGGCCTGGCCATCATGCCCACCGTGATGGTCGGCGGCGCGCTGGGGATCTTCTGCTACCTGTCGGGCAACATCAAATTCGCCGAATATCTGTTCATCCCGAGCGTGCCTGGCGCGGGTGAGCTGATCATCTTCTGCGGCGCCATCGTCGGTGCCGGGCTGGGCTTCCTCTGGTTCAACACCTACCCGGCCCAGGTCTTCATGGGTGACGTCGGCGCGCTGGCCCTCGGCGCCGCGCTGGGCACCATCGCGGTGATCGTCCGCCAGGAAATCGTGCTGTTCATCATGGGCGGCGTGTTCGTCATGGAAACCCTGTCGGTGGTGATCCAGGTCGCCTCCTTCAAGCTGACCGGCAAGCGCGTGTTCCGCATGGCGCCGATCCACCACCACTTCGAACTCAAAGGTTGGCCTGAACCGCGCGTGATCGTGCGTTTCTGGATCATCACGGTAATTCTCGTGCTGATCGGCCTGGCCACGTTGAAACTGCGTTGAGGACTGATCGAGCATGAGCCTGATCGCTTCCGACCAATTCCGCATCGTTGTCGGCCTCGGCAAGAGCGGCATGTCCCTGGTGCGCTTCCTGGCGCGCCAGGGTGTGCCGTTTGCCGTGGCCGATACGCGCGCGAATCCGCCGGAGCTGGCGACCCTGCGCGAGCAGTACCCGCAGGTCGAGGTGCGCTGCGGCGACCTCGACGCCGATTTTCTCTGCCGCGCCCAGGAGCTCTACGTGAGCCCCGGCCTGTCGCTGCGCGTGCCTGCGCTGGTGGAGGCTGCGGCTCGCGGCGTACGCCTGTCCGGCGATGTCGACCTGTTCGCGCGTCACGCGAAGGCGCCGATCGTCGCCATCACCGGTTCCAACGCCAAGAGCACCGTCACCACCCTGGTGGGCGACATGGCCAAGGCCGCCGGCAAGCGCGTCGCCGTGGGCGGTAACCTCGGCACTCCGGCGCTGGACCTGCTGGCCGATGACGTCGAGTTGTATGTGGTGGAGCTGTCCAGCTTCCAGCTGGAAACCTGCGAGCGCCTCAACGCCGAAGTCGCCACCTGCCTGAACGTCAGCGAAGACCACATGGACCGCTACGACGGCATGGCCGACTACCACCTGGCCAAGCACCGCATTTTCCGTGGCGCGAAGCAGGTCGTGGTGAACCGCGCCGACGCGCTGAGCCGCCCGCTGATCGCCGACAACGTGCCGTGCTGGACTTTCGGCACCAACAAGCCGGACTTCAAGGCCTTCGGCCTGATCGAGGAAGACGGCGAAAAGTGGCTGGCCTTCCAGTTCGACAAGCTGATGCCGGCCCGCGAGCTGAAGATTCGCGGCGCGCACAACCAGTCCAATGCCCTGGCCGCGCTGGCCCTGGGTCATGCCGTTGGCCTGCCGTTCGAACCGATGCTGCAGACCCTGCGTGAATTCGCCGGCCTTGCCCACCGCTGCCAGTGGGTGCGCGAGCGCAACGGCGTGAACTACTACGACGACTCCAAGGCCACCAATGTCGGCGCCGCCCTGGCCGCCATCGAAGGCCTGGGCGCCGATATCGACGGCAAGCTCGTGCTGATCGCCGGAGGCGACGGCAAGGGCGCCGACTTCAATGACCTGCGTGGCCCCGTTGCCCAGCACTGCCGTGCTGTGGTGCTGCTGGGCCGCGATGCCGAGCTGGTGAGCGTTGCCATCGGCAATGCCGTACCCAAGGTTCGTGTGAATACCCTCGAGGAAGCCGTCGAGCACGCTGCCGACCTCGCCCTGCCGGGCGACGCCGTGCTGCTGTCGCCGGCCTGCGCGAGCCTGGACATGTTCAAGAACTACGAAGAACGCGGACGGCTGTTCGCCAAGGCCGTGGAGGACCTCGCCTGATGTTCTCCTTCCTGCGCCCGTACCCGTCCCCGCTGATCAGCCGCAACGGCATCGATATCGATTTCCCGTTGCTGGCAGGTTGCCTGGCGCTACTCGGCCTGGGGTTGGTGATGGTCACTTCGGCATCCTCCGAAGTCGCCGCGGCGCAGTCCGGCAACCCGCTGTACTTCTCGGTCCGCCACCTGATCTACCTGGCCATCGGCTTCGTCGCCTGCGGCGTGACCATGATGGTGCCGATGGAAACCTGGCAGCGCTGGGGCTGGAAACTGCTGGCCGTGGCCTTCGTGCTGCTGGTCATGGTGATCACCCCCGGCATCGGCCGCGAGGTGAACGGCTCCATGCGCTGGATCGGCTTCGGCCTGTTCAACATCCAGCCCTCGGAGATCGCCAAGGTCTTCGTGGTGATCTTCATGGCCGGCTACCTGGTTCGCCGCCAGGAAGAAGTGCGCGAAAGCTGGCTGGGCTTCTTCAAGCCGTTCGTGGTGCTGCTGCCCATGGCCGGCCTGCTGCTGCGCGAGCCGGACTTCGGCGCCACCGTGGTGATGATGGGCGCTGCCGCCGCAATGCTGTTCCTCGGCGGCGTGGGCCTGTTCCGCTTCGGCCTGATGGTCGCGCTGGCGGTCGGTGCCGTGGTGCTGCTGATCCAGACCCAGCCCTACCGGATGGCACGCCTGACCAACTTCACCGACCCCTGGGCCGACCAGTTCGGCGCAGGCTACCAGCTCAGCCAGGCGCTGATCGCCTTCGGCCGTGGCGGCTGGACCGGCATGGGCCTGGGCAACAGCATCCAGAAGCAGTTCTACCTGCCCGAAGCGCACACCGACTTCGTGTTCGCCGTGCTCGCCGAAGAGCTGGGCATCGTCGGCGCCATGGCCACCGTGGCCCTGTTCGTCTTCGTCAGCCTGCGCGCGCTGTACATCGGCATCTGGGCCGAGCAGTCGAAACAGTACTTCTCCGCTTACGTCGCCTACGGCCTGGCCTTCCTGTGGATCGGCCAGTTCCTGATCAACGTGGGTGTGAACGTCGGCCTGCTGCCGACCAAGGGCCTGACCCTGCCGTTCCTCAGCTATGGCGGTTCGTCCCTGGTGATCTGCTGCGCCCAGCTGGGAATGCTGCTGCGCATCGAGTGGGAACGCCGCACCGTGATGGGCAGCGAGGAATATGAATTCAGCGAAGAGGACTTTGCCGATGAAAGGTAACGTCCTGATCATGGCGGGTGGCACCGGCGGACATGTGTTCCCGGCCCTGGCCTGCGCCCGTGAATTCCAGGCGCGCGGTTACAGCGTGCACTGGCTGGGCACTCCGCGCGGCATCGAGAACGACCTGGTACCCAAGGCCGGCCTGCCGCTGCACCTGATCAACGTCAGCGGCTTGCGTGGCAAGGGCCTGAAGTCGCTGCTGCGCGCGCCGTTCGACCTGCTCAAGTCGCTGTTCCAGGCTATCGGCGTGGTTCGCCAGCTCAAGCCGGTGTGCGTGCTCGGCCTGGGTGGCTACGTCACTGGTCCGGGCGGACTGGCCGCCAAGCTGTCCGGCGTGCCGCTGGTGATCCATGAACAGAATGCCGTTGCCGGCACCGCCAACCGCAGCCTCGCGCCGCTGGCCAAGCGCGTCTGCGAAGCCTTCCCGGATACCTTCGACAGCAGCGCCAAGCGCCTGACCACCGGCAACCCGGTGCGCGCCGAATTGTTCCTGGAGGAGGGCGCCCGCGCACCGCTGGCCGGTCGTCGGGTCAACCTGCTGGTGCTGGGCGGCAGCCTGGGCGCCGAGCCGCTGAACAAGCTGTTGCCTGAAGCGCTGGCGCAGGTGCAGGCACAGATTCGCCCGGCCATTCGCCATCAGGCCGGTCGTCAGCACGACGAAATCACGGCGGAGCGTTATCGCGCCGCGGGTGTCGAAGCGGATGTAGCTCCGTTCATCGCCGACATGGCCGCTGCCTACGCCTGGGCCGATCTGGTGATCTGCCGCGCCGGAGCGCTGACCGTGAGCGAGCTGACTGCCGCCGGCCTGCCGTCCTTCCTGGTGCCGCTGCCCCACGCGATCGATGACCACCAGACCAAGAACGCCGAATTCCTGGTGCGGGAGGGCGCGGCCCACCTGCTGCCACAGAAATCTACCAGCGCCGCCGAACTGGCCGCGCAGCTGTCCGAGGTATTGATGCATCCCGATTCCCTGACCCGCATGGCCGCTCGCGCCCGCAGCCTGGCCAAGCCCGAGGCTACCCGCACGGTAGTCGATGCCTGCCTGGAGGTGGCCCGTGGTTAAAGAACCCACCGGCGTCACCCGTACCATGCGGCGCATCCGTCGCATCCACTTCGTCGGCATCGGCGGCGTGGGCATGTGCGGTATCGCGGAGGTGCTGCTCAACCTCGGCTACGAAGTCTCCGGCTCGGACCTCAAGGCTTCTCCGGTCACCGAGCGCCTGGAAAAGTTCGGCGCGGAAATCTTCATCGGTCACCGCGCGGAAAACTCCGACGGCGCTGATGTGCTGGTGGTGTCCAGCGCAGTGAACAAGTCGAACCCGGAAGTTGCCGCCGCGCTGGATCGCCGCGTGCCGGTGGTGCCGCGCGCCGAGATGCTCGCCGAGCTGATGCGCTACCGCCACGGCATCGCCGTCGCCGGTACCCATGGCAAGACCACCACCACCAGCCTGATCGCCTCGGTATTCGCCGCCGGCGGCCTGGACCCGACCTTCGTCATCGGCGGCCGCCTGAACGCTGCCGGCACCAACGCGCAGCTGGGCACCAGCCGCTACCTGGTGGCCGAGGCCGACGAGAGCGACGCCAGCTTCCTGCACCTGCAGCCGATGGTCTCGGTGGTCACCAATATCGACGCCGACCACATGAGCACCTACGGCGGCGACTTCAACAAACTCAAGCGCACCTTCGTCGACTTCCTGCATAACCTGCCGTTCTACGGCCTGGCCGTAGTCTGCGTGGACGACCCGGTGGTGCGTGAGATCCTGCCGCAGGTGGCGCGTCCGACCGTGACCTACGGCCTGAGCGAGGACGCGGACGTCCGCGCCATCAATATCCGCCAGGAAGGCATGCGCACCTACTTCACCGTGCTGCGCCCCGAGCGCGAGCCGCTGGACGTCTCGGTGAACATGCCCGGCCTGCACAACGTGCTGAACTCCCTGGCGACCATCGTCATCGCTACCGACGAAGGTATCTCCGACGAAGCCATCGTCCAGGGCCTGTCCGGCTTCCAGGGCGTGGGCCGGCGCTTCCAGGTCTATGGCGACCTGCAGGTGGAAGGCGGCAGCGTGATGCTGGTCGACGACTACGGCCACCACCCGCGCGAAGTCGCGGCAGTGATCAAGGCCGTGCGCGGCGGTTGGCCGGAGCGTCGACTGGTGATGGTCTACCAGCCGCACCGCTTCAGCCGTACCCGCGATCTGTATGACGACTTCGTGCAGGTGCTCGGCGAGGCCAATGTGCTGATGCTGATGGAGGTCTACCCGGCCGGCGAAGAGCCGATACCCGGCGCCGACAGCCGTCACCTGTGCCACAGCATCCGCCAGCGCGGCCAGCTCGATCCGATCTACCTGGAGCGCGGTGGCGACCTCGCCTCGCTGCTCAAGCCGCTGCTGCTTCCGGGCGACATCCTGCTTTGCCAAGGCGCCGGCGACATCGGCGGGCTGGCTCCGGCACTGATCAAGAATCCGATGTTCGGCGCCGCTGCTGCGGGCGCCGAGGGGAAGAAGCAATGAGTGACGCCCTCAAATCCGCCCTCGAGCCCCGCGCCTTCGGTCGCGTCGCCGTGCTGTACGGCGGCAAGAGCGCCGAGCGCGAGGTGTCGCTGAAGTCCGGCGCCATGGTGCTGCAGGCCCTGCAGGGTGCGGGCGTGGATGCCTTCGGCATCGACGTGGGCGACGATCTGCTGGAGCGTCTGACCCGCGAGAAGATCGACCGCGCCTTCATCATCCTCCACGGTCGTGGCGGTGAAGACGGGACCATGCAGGGCCTGCTGGAAATCGCCGGCATCCCCTACACCGGCAGCGGTGTGCTGGCGTCCGCCCTGGCCATGGACAAGCTGCGTACCAAGCGCGTGTGGCTGAGCCTCGGTCTGCCGACGCCTGACCACGCCGTCCTCGCCAGCGAGGAAGATTGCCGCGCGGCTGCGGCGAAACTGGGCTTCCCGCTGATCGTCAAGCCGGCCAGCGAGGGTTCGAGCATCGGCATGGCCAAGGTGAACAGCGAGCAAGAGCTGATTGCCGCCTGGGCCGGTGCCGCGAAATACGATCCGCAGGTGCTCGTCGAGCAATGGATCAGCGGCCCCGAGTTTACCGTCGCGATCTTGCGTGGCCAGGTGCTGCCGCCCATTCGCCTGGGTACCCCGCACACCTTCTACGACTACGACGCCAAGTACCTGGCCAACGATACCCAGTACCAGATTCCCTGCGGCCTGGATGCCGACAAGGAACAGGAACTCAAGGACCTGACCGCGCGCGCCTGCGATGCCCTCGGCATCCAGGGCTGGGGCCGGGCCGACGTGATGCAGGACGCCCAAGGGCGCTTCTGGCTGTTGGAAGTGAACACCGCACCGGGCATGACCGACCACAGCCTGGTGCCCATGGCCGCGCGCGCGGCCGGCCTGGATTTCCAGCAGCTGGTGCTGGCGATCCTCGCCGACAGCGTCGAGGCAAGGGGGTAAGTCATGAACGGCGCGCAGCTTCGTCACCAGAATCCCGGAATCGGCCGTGCTCCCGCACGCAAGCCGGTGCCGCGCGGCGCCAGCCGTCTGGTGGCCAAGGAGCCGCTCAGCGCTCGCATGCCCAAGCCCAGCTTCGGCTTCCTGAAGGTGCTGCTGTGGCCGCTGGTGCTGGGCGTGCTCGGCGCTGGTGCCTACTACGGCGCGCAGTACGTGCTGCCTTATGCAGACCGTCCGATCGCCAAGGTCAGCGTGGAAGGCGACCTCAGCTACATCAGCCAGGCGGCAGTGCAGCAGCGGATCAGCCCCTACGTGTCGGCCAGCTTCTTCACCATCGACCTGGCCGGCATGCGCCAGGAGCTGGAACAGATGCCCTGGATCGCTCATGCCGAGGTGCGCCGTGTATGGCCTGATCAGGTGGTTATCCGCCTGGACGAGCAATTGCCCATCGCCCGTTGGGGTGACGAAGCCTTGCTGAACAATCAGGGTCAGGCTTTTGCACCGCGGGAAGTGGCCAACTACGAGCACCTGCCGCGCCTTTCCGGCCCGCAGCGCGCTCAGCAGCAAGTGATGCAGCAGTACCAGATTCTCAGCCAGATGCTCCGCCCGCTGGGCTTCACCATCGCCAGCCTGGACATGAGTTCGCGCGGCGCCTGGACCCTGGGCACCGCGCAAGGCGTGGAGATCATGCTGGGCCGCGACCACGCGGTAGAACAGATTCGCCGGCTCGTGACCATCTACGACAAGGCGCTGAAAGAACAGATTACGAAAATTGCCCGCATCGACATGCGCTACCCCAACGGCCTGGCCGTGGCATGGCGTGATCCGGTGCCGGAAGCGACGGTGGCTCAGACCACCGCCGCGCAGTGAGTTGAGGAGACTTCTATAAACATGGCAAGCGTGCAGAGCGGCAAAATGGTCGTCGGCCTGGACATCGGCACCTCCAAGGTGGTGGCGCTGGTGGGCGAGGTGGCGGCCGATGGCAAGCTGGAAATCGTCGGCATCGGGACGCATCCGTCGCGCGGCCTGAAGAAGGGCGTGGTGGTGAACATCGAGTCCACCGTGCAATCGATCCAGCGCGCCATCGATGAAGCCCAGCAGATGGCGGGCTGCCGTATCCACTCGGCCTTCGTCGGCATTGCCGGCAACCATATCCGCAGCCTGAACTCCCACGGCATCGTGGCGATCCGCGACCGCGAAGTCAGCGGCGCCGATATCGAGCGCGTGCTGGACGCGGCCCAGGCCGTGGCCATCCCGGCCGACCAGCGTGTGCTGCACACCCTGGCCCAGGACTACGTGATCGATAACCAGGAAGGCGTGCGTGAGCCGCTGGGCATGTCCGGCGTGCGTCTGGAAGCCAAGGTGCACGTGGTGACCTGCGCGGTGAACGCTGCGCAGAACATCGAGAAGTGCGTGCGCCGCTGCGGCCTGGAAGTCGACGACATCATCCTCGAGCAACTGGCGTCGGCCTACTCCGTGCTCACCGAGGACGAGAAGGAACTGGGCGTTTGCCTGGTGGACATCGGCGGCGGCACCACCGACATCGCGATCTTCACCGAAGGCGCCATCCGCCATACGGCTGTCATCCCGATCGCCGGCGATCAGGTCACCAACGATATCGCCATGGCGCTGCGCACCCCGACTCAGTACGCTGAGGAAATCAAGATTCGCTACGCCTGCGCGCTGGCCAAATTGGCCGGTCCGGGCGAAACCATCAAGGTACCCAGCGTCGGTGATCGTCCGCCGCGGGAACTGTCGCGCCAGGCGCTTGCCGAAGTGGTCGAGCCTCGTTACGACGAGCTGTTCACCCTGGTCCAGGCCGAGCTGCGCCGCAGCGGTTACGAAGACCTGATTCCAGCCGGAATCGTCATGACCGGCGGCACCGCCAAGATGGAAGGCGCTGTCGAACTGGCCGAAGAGATCTTCCACATGCCGGTACGCCTGGGCGTACCGCATAGCGTCAAGGGACTGGCCGACGTCGTGCGCAATCCCATCTATTCCACGGGTGTGGGGCTGCTCCTGTACGGACTGCAGAAACAGTCCGACGGCATCTCCATGTCCGGCAGCAGTTTCAGCAGTGACGAACCCAAGACACCGGTACTGGAAAAGCTTAAACGCTGGGTCCAGGGCAATTTCTGATTTACCACCGCGGTAAACGTAGGCGACACAACTAGAAAGGAAGGAGAGGGGAAATGTTTGAACTGGTAGATAACGTCCCGCAAACAGCAGTCATCAAGGTGATCGGCGTAGGTGGTGGTGGCGGCAACGCCGTGAACCACATGGCCAAGAACAACGTTGATGGCGTCGAATTCATTTGCGCCAACACCGATGCGCAGGCGCTGAAGAACATCGCCGCGCGCACCGTGCTGCAGCTCGGCCCAGGCGTGACCAAGGGCCTGGGCGCTGGCGCCAACCCTGAAGTAGGCCGCCAGGCCGCCATCGAGGACCGCGAGCGTATCGCCGAGGTTCTGGAAGGCGCCGACATGGTCTTCATCACCACCGGCATGGGTGGCGGTACCGGTACCGGTGCTGCGCCGATCATCGCCGAAGTGGCCAAGGAGATGGGCATCCTCACCGTTGCGGTGGTGACCCGTCCGTTCCCGTTCGAGGGTCGCAAGCGCATGCAGATCGCCGATGAAGGCATCCGCTCGCTGGCTGAAAGCGTCGACTCGCTGATCACCATCCCGAACGAAAAGCTGCTGACCATCCTGGGCAAGGACGCGAGCCTGTTGGCCGCCTTTGCCAAGGCTGACGATGTTCTGGCCGGTGCCGTTCGCGGTATCTCCGACATCATCAAGCGCCCGGGCATGATCAACGTCGACTTCGCCGACGTGAAAACCGTCATGAGCGAAATGGGCATGGCCATGATGGGCACCGGCTGCGCCAGCGGCCCGAACCGTGCTCGCGAGGCGACCGAAGCCGCGATCCGCAACCCGCTGCTGGAAGACGTCAACCTGCAGGGCGCCCGCGGCATCCTGGTGAACATCACCGCAGGTCCGGACCTGTCCCTGGGCGAGTACTCCGACGTGGGTAACATCATCGAGCAGTTCGCTTCCGAGCACGCCACCGTGAAGGTGGGCACCGTGATCGACCCGGACATGCGCGACGAGCTGCACGTCACCGTCGTTGCCACCGGCCTGGGCGCTCGCCTGGAAAAACCGGTCAAGGTCGTCGACAACACCGTCCAGACCCAGGCCGTCAGCGCCCAGGCTCCGGTTCAGCGTGAGCAGCAGTCGGTGAACTACCGCGACCTGGACCGCCCGACCGTCATGCGCAATCAGAACCACGGCGGCGCTGCCACCGCGGCCAAGCTGAACCCGCAGGACGATCTGGACTACCTGGACATCCCGGCCTTTCTGCGTCGCCAGGCCGATTGAGTCGATTTATCAGGAGTATCAATGTGATTGGTGTTCAGCAAAGGGCGGTTCTGCTATCATCGCCGCCCATTGTTGACAACAGTTCGCAACTTGCGCGAAAGCGGCCAAAGCCATGATCAGACAACGCACCTTGAAGAACATCATCCGGGCGACCGGTGTCGGCCTGCACTCCGGGGAGAAGGTTTACCTGACCCTGAAGCCGGCTCCCGTCGATACTGGCATCGTGTTCTGCCGGGCTGACCTCGACCCTGTGGTGGAAATTCCTGCCCGGGCCTCGAACGTCGGCGAAACCACCATGTCGACCACCCTGATCAAGGGTGACGTCAAAGTGGATACCGTGGAGCATCTGCTTTCGGCCATGGCCGGCCTGGGTATCGACAACGCCTATGTCGAGCTGTCCGCGTCGGAAGTACCGATCATGGACGGCAGCGCAGGTCCCTTCGTATTCCTGATCCAGTCCGCTGGCCTGCAAGAGCAGGACGCGGCCAAGAAGTTCATCCGCATCAAGCGCGAAGTGACGGTGGAAGAGGGCGACAAGCGCGCCACCTTCGTTCCGTTCGACGGCTTCAAGGTGAGCTTCGAGATCGATTTCGATCACCCGGTCTTCCGTGGTCGCACCCAGAAAGCCGTGGTGGATTTCTCCAGCACTTCCTTCGTGAAGGAAGTCAGCCGCGCCCGTACCTTCGGGTTCATGCGCGACATCGAGATGCTGCGTTCGCAGAACCTGGCTCTGGGTGGCAGCGTGGAGAACGCCATCGTGGTCGACGAGTATCGAGTGCTCAACGAAGACGGTCTTCGTTACGAGGACGAGTTCGTCAAGCACAAGATCCTGGACGCCATTGGTGACCTGTACCTGCTGGGTAACAGCCTCATCGGCGAGTTCATCGGCTACAAGTCCGGTCACGCCCTGAACAACCGTCTCCTGCGGACCCTCATCGCAGACAAGGATGCTTGGGAAGTGGTGACCTTCGAGGACGCCAAGACCGCGCCGATCTCCTATATGCGACCCGCTGCGGCCGTATAAGGAAACCTCCTCCTTTCAGCTACAACTTTTAAAGGCCACCCTTGGGTGGCCTTTTTTTATGCCCCGCTGTTTACTCTTCGCCCGGCTCCGGTGGTTTGCGGCTACGGCTGGCGAGCCGCTCGAGCGCGGCCTTGAGTTGCGGATTGCTGATGCCTTCGGCAGCTTCGTGCAGGGTGGCAGAGGCGGACTCGCTGATGCGGTTGGTGTTCACCCGGGTCGGCGCCTGGGTCGTCGGCTGCACTTTGAACAGAATGCGCACCAGGCCCCTGAATTCCTCGAACGCGGCCAGTTGCCGCAGCAGGCGGTTCTGCTGGTAGCGCAGGCGCGTAGCCCAGTGACCATCGGTGACCACTAATAGCAGGCTGCCTTCACGCCAGGAGGCGACGCGGCAATAGGGGCGTGCGGCGGGTTGCAATTGTGAGTCGAGCAGTTCCTGCAGGCGCGAGAGGCGTTGCGCCTCGGCGAACAGCGACTGCAGCGGCTTGGCTTCGCGCAGCAACTTGGTCATCGCCTTGGCGGGCAGGGGGCGGAAGGCCATGGAGAGCAACCGGGAGTGAATGAAGAAGGATGGTAACAGATGCACCCAGGGCCAGACGCCACTGTCCGCCCTTGAAGTTGCCTGTCTGCGTCACCATATCACTCACTCGGACTCAAAGTTGTCCGCCCATGCATTGCCCCGAGGCTCGCAGAATGCGAAGCTTCGGAGGATGACTTCGGCACTTTTTTCCCGGAAGTTTCCGGGTAGAATGCCCGCTTCATTGCCGTTCCGCGCCGCGGCCAGCCAGTCGGGCAGCCCTCCAATTCTCCAGTTCGGATGACCCAGTCGATATGTTTGCGCCTTTGTTGAAAAAACTCTTTGGAAGCAAGAACGAGCGCGAAGTGAAGCGCATGGCCAAGCAGGTCCAGGCCATCAATGCACTCGAGCCCCAGATGGTCCCGCTTTCCGATGAGCAACTGAAGGCCAAGACCGAAGAGTTCAAGGCACGCGTCGCCAAGGGCGAGACCCTCGACCAGATCCTTCCAGAGGCTTTCGCCGTCGCCCGCGAGGCCGGCAAGCGCGTGATGGGCATGCGTCACTTCGATGTCCAGCTGATCGGCGGCATGACCCTGCACGAAGGCAAGATCGCCGAGATGCGTACCGGTGAGGGCAAGACCCTCGTCGGTACCCTGGCTGTCTACCTGAACGCCCTGTCCGGCAAAGGCGTGCACGTGGTCACCGTGAACGACTACCTGGCCCGCCGCGACGCCAACTGGATGCGCCCGCTGTATGAGTTCCTCGGTCTTTCCGTCGGCATCGTCAGCCCGTTCCAGCCGCCGGAGGAGAAGCGTGCCGCGTATGCCTCCGACATTACCTACGGCACCAACAACGAATTCGGCTTCGATTACCTGCGCGACAACATGGCGTTCAGCCTGGAAGACAAGTTCCAGCGTGAGCTGAACTTCGCCGTGGTCGACGAAGTGGACTCCATCCTCATCGACGAGGCGCGGACTCCGCTGATCATCTCCGGCCAGGCCGAAGACAGCTCCGAGCTGTACATCAAGATCAACAAGCTGATCCCGCGCCTGAAGCGCCACATCGAGGAAGTTGAAGGCCAGGTGACCCAGCAGGGCCACTACAGCATCGACGAGAAGACCCGTCAGGTCGAACTCAACGAGCAGGGCCATGCCTACGTCGAGGAACTGCTGACCCAGAATGGCCTGCTGGCCGAGGGTGAGAGCCTCTACTCCGCGCACAACCTCAGCCTGCTGACCCACGTCTACGCCGCGCTGCGCGCCCACACCCTGTTCCACCGCAACGTGGAATACATCGTCCAGGGCGACCAGGTCCTGCTGATCGACGAGCACACCGGCCGTACCATGCCGGGCCGTCGCCTCTCCGAGGGCCTGCACCAGGCCATCGAGGCGAAGGAAAACCTGCCGATCCAGGCCGAGAGCCAGACCCTGGCCTCGACCACCTTCCAGAACTACTTCCGCCTCTACACCAAGCTGGCCGGCATGACCGGTACCGCCGACACCGAGGCCTTCGAATTCCGCCAGACCTACGGCCTGGACGTGGTGGTGATCCCGACCCACCGCCCGGTTGCCCGTAAGGACTTCAACGACCTGGTCTACCTGACCCAGGACGAGAAGTACGCCGCCATCATCACCGACGTGCAGCAGTGCCAGGCTCTGGGCCGTCCGATCCTCGTGGGTACAGCCTCTGTCGAGACCTCCGAGTACGTCTCGCAGCTGCTGCAGAACGCCGGCATCGAGCACAAGGTACTGAACGCCAAGTACCACGAGAAGGAAGCCGAGATCATCGCCCAGGCCGGTCGTCCGGGCTCGGTCACCATCGCCACCAACATGGCCGGTCGGGGTACCGACATCCTGCTGGGCGGCAACTGGGAAGTGGAAGTCGCCGCGCTGGAAAACCCCACCGACGAGCAGGTCGCGCAGATCAAGGCCGACTGGCAGAAGCGTCACCAGCAGGTCATCGAGTCGGGCGGCCTGCATGTGATCGCCTCCGAGCGCCACGAGTCCCGCCGTATCGACAATCAGCTGCGCGGCCGTGCCGGTCGCCAGGGCGACCCGGGTTCGAGCCGCTTCTACCTGTCGCTGGAAGACCACCTGATGCGCATCTTCGCCTCCGACCGGGTGAAGAACTTCATGAAGGCGCTCGGCATGCAGCCGGGCGAGGCGATCGAGCACCGCATGGTGACCAACGCCATCGAAAAGGCCCAGCGCAAGGTCGAAGGCCGCAACTTCGATATCCGCAAGCAACTGCTGGAGTTCGACGATGTCGCCAACGAGCAGCGCAAGGTGATCTACCACATGCGCAACACCCTGCTCGCGGCCGACAACATCGGCGAGACCATCGTCGAGTTCCGCGAAGAGACCCTGAACAACACCGTCAGCGAGCACATTCCGCCGCAGTCGCTGCCCGAACAGTGGGACGTCGCCGGTCTGGAAGCCGCGCTGTACAGCGATTTCGGTCTGAAGCTGCCGATCCAGCAGTGGCTGGACGACGACGAGAAGCTCTACGAGGAAACCCTGCGCGAGAAGATCCTCACCGAGCTGGTCGCGGCCTACAACGAGAAGGAAGACATGGCGGGCGCCGAAGCCCTGCGTACCTTCGAGAAGCAGATGCTGCTGCGCGTGCTGGACGACCTGTGGAAGGACCACCTGTCCACCATGGATCACCTGCGCCACGGTATCCACCTGCGTGGTTACGCGCAGAAGAACCCGAAGCAGGAATACAAGCGCGAGTCCTTCAACCTGTTCCAGGAACTGCTGAACTCCATCAAGCGCGACACCATCCGCGTGCTGTCCTTCGTCCAGGTTCGCCGCGAAGACCCGGCCGAAGAAGAAGCCCGCCTGCGCCGCGAAGCCGAGGAAATGGCCAAGCGCATGCAGTTCCAGCACGCCGCTGCGCCGTCCATGGACCAGGTCACCGACGAGCCGGAAGAGGAAGGCGAAGTACCGGCTGACAACGTGGTGCCGATGGAGCCCATCCGCAACGAACCGAAGATCGGCCGCAACGAGCCGTGCCCCTGCGGTTCGGGCAAGAAGTACAAGCACTGCCACGGTCAGGTGGAATAACGCCTCCCGACCCTGATACCGACGCCGCGACCGGCCCTGCCGCTCGCGGCGTTTTTCTCATCTGAATCGCTGATTCGTTTCACTGACTAGATTCACTGACTAGATAGGAGCGCGCCACATGGCTGTTGGTCTCGGCCCCATGTCCACCCTGCACCCGGTCCCCGGTTTCGAACTCGGCATCGCCTCCGCCGGCATCAAGCGACCCGGCCGCAAGGACATCGTGGTGATGCGCTGCGCCGAAGGCTCCACCGTGGCCGGTGTGTTCACCACCAACGCCTTCTGCGCCGCTCCGGTGATCCTGGCGCGCAAGCGCTTCCTGGGGCCGGTGCGCTACCTGCTGACCAATACCGGTAACGCCAACGCCGGCACCGGCGAGTCGGGCCTGGCCAACGCCATCCGTACCTGCGCCAAGCTGGCCGAGCTGGCCGGTGTTGCGGAAAACGCCGTGCTGCCATACTCCACCGGTGTGATCGGCGAGCCGCTGCCGGTCGAGAAGATCGAAGCCGCGCTGCCCGCCGCGCTGGCCAACCTGTCCGTGGACAACTGGGCCGACGCTGCCGCTGGCATCATGACCACCGACACCCTGCCCAAGGGCGCCAGCCGCCAGTTCGAGCATGACGGCGTGACCATCACCGTCACCGGCATCAGCAAGGGCGCGGGCATGATCAAGCCGAACATGGCCACCATGCTTGGCTACATCGCCACTGATGCCAAGGTCGCCCAGGCTGTGCTGCAGGATCTGTTGCGCGATGCAGCGAACAAATCGTTCAACCGTATCACCATCGATGGCGACACCTCGACCAACGACTGCTGCATGCTGGTCGCCACCGGCCAGGCCGCGCTGCCGGAAATCACCGCTGCCACCGGCGCGTTGTTCGCCGCGCTGAAGCAGGCCGTGCTGGAAGTCTCCATGGAACTGGCCCAGGCCATCGTTCGCGACGGCGAAGGCGCCACCAAGTTCGTCACCGTGCAGGTGAATGGCGGCGCCACTCACCAGGAGTGCCTGGACGTCGGCTACGCCGTATCCCACTCGCCACTGATCAAGACCGCCCTGTTCGCCTCCGACCCGAACTGGGGTCGCATCCTCGCTGCCGTTGGCCGCGCCGGTGTGCCGGACCTGGATGTCAGCCTGATCGACGTGTACCTGGACGACGTCGCCATCGCCAGCCGCGGCGGCCGTGCTGCCAGCTACACCGAGGACCAGGGCGCGAAAGTCATGGCCCAGGAGGAGATCACCATCCGCATCGATCTCGGCCGCGGCACCTGCAGCGAGACCATCTGGACCACCGACCTGTCCCACGAGTACGTGAAGATCAACGCGGAATACCGCACCTGATCCGGCGCCGGCCCGGTGCCGGCGCGTCATTTCACTCGGATTCCCGATTTTCATGGAACGATGAAAATCGGGAATTTGTTTTCATGGCTGCCGCACTCTAAGGTCTCCTGACTGACCTTCAAGAGCATCGCGTCCATGTCCCTCACCCTGATCATCGGCAGCAAGAACGTCTCCTCCTGGTCCCTGCGCGGCTGGCTGGCCATGCAGCTCACCGGCGCCGAGTTCGAGGAAGTCCTCATTCCCCTGGGTGGCCAGGACACCGCGCGGCGCATCCGCGAGCATTCGCCCAGCGGCAAGGTGCCGGCGCTCAAGTGCGAGCACGGGCTGATCTGGGATTCCCTGTCGATTGCCGAGTACCTCGCCGAACGCTTCCCCGAAGCCCATCTCTGGCCCCGTGGTGAAGCGGCCCGCGCCCTGGCACGTACGGTCTGCGCCGAGATGCACAGCGGCTTCATGGCGCTGCGCTCGAACATGCCCATGGACCTCCAGCGCAACCAGCCGCTGGCCGAAGTGCCCGAAGCGGTGGCGGCCGATATCGCCCGAATCGTCGAGCTCTGGGCGCTGTGTCGCCAGCAGTTCGGCCAGGACGGCCCGTTCCTGTTCGGCCACGCCAGCATCGCCGATGCGTTCTACGCGCCTGTCGCCACGCGCCTGCGCAGCTACTGCGTAACCCTGCCCATCGAGGCACAGAACTACGTCGACGCCATCTACGCCTGGCCGGCGTTCCGCCCGTGGCTGGACGCGGCGATGGTCGAACGCGCCTGAACCCGGCCGCCAATGACGGTAGAATGCCCGTCTGCGCGGGCCCTGCCTGAATCGGATTGAGGAGTAGCACTGTGAAACGAGTACATGTCGCCGCCGCCGTGATTCGCGGACTCGATGGCCGGGTGCTGATCGCCCGCCGTCCGGACGACAAGCACCAGGGCGGCCTCTGGGAGTTTCCCGGTGGCAAGGTGGAGGAGGGCGAAGCGGTACAGGTCGCCTTGGCCCGCGAGCTGAAGGAAGAGCTGGGCATCGACGTCGAGCAGGCGCGCCCGCTGATCCGGGTGCAGCACGACTATAGCGACAAGCACGTGCTGCTGGATGTCTGGGAAGTCTCGGCCTTCTCCGGCGCGCCCCACGGCGCCGAGGGCCAGCCGCTGGCCTGGGTTGCCCCGCGCGATCTGCCGGACTATGAGTTTCCAGCGGCCAATGAGCCCATCGTGCAGGCCGCGCGACTGCCCGATCGCTACCTGATCACCCCCGACGGCCTGGAAATTCCTCAGCTGGTGCAGGGCGTGCGCGCCGCAGTGGCCAGTGGTATCCGGCTGATCCAGTTGCGCGCGCCCAACATGTACAGCCCCGAGTACCGCGACCTGGCGGTGGATGTTCAGGGCCTGTGCGCCGGCAAGGCGCAGTTGATGCTCAAGGGGCCGCTGGAGTGGTTGGGAGACTTTCCGGCGGCCGGCTGGCACCTGACCTCCGAGCAACTGCGCAAATACGCGCCCAATGGTCGCCCGTTCCCGCGTGAGCGTCTGCTCGCGGCTTCCTGCCACAGCGCCGAGGAACTGGAGCTGGCGGCGCGCATGGGGGTGGATTTCGTCACACTGTCGCCGGTGCAGCCCACCGAGAGCCATCCGGGCGAGCCAGCGCTGGGCTGGGAGGCGGCGGCGGAGCTGATCGATGGCTTCAACCAGCCGGTGTTCCTGCTCGGTGGCGTCGGCCCGCAGGATCTTGAGCGCGCCTGGCAGACAGGGGCGCAGGGCGTGGCGGGTATTCGAGCGTTCTGGCCGAAGAACGAAGGCTGACAGGCATTTTGCGTGGGGCGGCGATGGGTATCGCTCCGCTCCACGCCATCCTACGATGCTCCCTGTAGGAGCAACTGTGTTCTTCAGGTGAGTCCGTACCAGCGCCTTCCCCTCACCCCAGCCCTCTCCCAGGGGGAGAGGGAGCCGCCCGTGCCGGCGAACGACAAGGTTTCATCCTGCACCGAACAGTCCCCTCTCCCCCTGGGAGAGGGTTAGGGTGAGGGCTGATCCGAGCACAGGACTATCGAGTAGGGGCGGGCCATGCCCGCGATCGCGCGCACAGCGCGCTCCTACGAGTCGACTCTCGACCGATCAGGCGGGCTTCTCAGCGGCTTGCCAGAGAATCTCTTCCACGCCCTGGCGCCGGGCTATAAAGCGCGCAGCGACGAACAGCAGGTCCGATAGGCGGTTCAGGTAGCGCAGGCCCGCACCTTCCAGCGGTTCCTCGGCATTGAGTTGCTGGCAGCGGCGCTCGGCATTGCGCGCCTGGGCGCGGCACAGGTGAGCGAGAGCGACCAGGCGCGAACCGCCGGGCAGGATGAAGTTCTTCAGCGGCCCAAGCTCTTCATTCCAGCGGTCGATCACCGTTTCCAGGCGTTCCACTTCGGCATCGTTCAGCGCACGGTACTCCGGCATTGCCAGCTCACCGCCGAGGTCGAAGAGGCGGTGCTGGATCGGCGCCAACACCCCGATCACTTCTTCCAGCGCACTGCTGCGCGCCTCGTGCAGCCCAGCCAGCAGCAGGCCGAGGTGGCTGTTCAGCTCGTCCACGGCGCCCATGGCTTCCACGCGGGGGTGGTGCTTGGGCACGCGCCGGCCATCGGCCAGGCCAGTTTCCCCGGCATCGCCGGTGCGGGTGTAGATCTTCGACAGGCGGTTGCCCATGCTCAATGCTCCTTGTCGTCGCGCGCCAGCAGCGGCAGCGGCGGGGAAATTTCGGCCGCCAGCGGCAGGCGGATGGTGAAGCAGGTGCCGACACCCAGCTCGGACTGCACCTCCATCTGCCCCTTGTGGTTGTTGGTGACGATGAAGTAC
Source organism: Pseudomonas sp. AU12215 (assembly GCF_001675465.2). Lineage (NCBI taxonomy): Bacteria > Pseudomonadati > Pseudomonadota > Gammaproteobacteria > Pseudomonadales > Pseudomonadaceae > Pseudomonas > Pseudomonas sp. AU12215. The sequence continues at coordinate 34,076 of NZ_MACM02000008.1, read as the reverse complement.
GAGACCGACAGGCCCAGCCCTGTGCCCTGGCCGACTTCCTTTGTGGTGAAGAAAGGCTCGAAGATGCGCTTGCGCACGTTCTCCGGCATGCCGCAGCCGTTGTCTTCCACGTGGATTTCCGCCCAGGGCGGATTGAGCCGGGTACGCAGGGTGATGCGGCCGTACTCGCCTTCCTCTTCGTCGTCGCGCAGGTGGATGGCCTGGGCGCCGTTCTTCAGCAGGTTGAGCAGCACCTGCTCGATTTCGTTGGCGATCACCGGCACCGGGCCCAGGCGCGGGTCGTACTCGTGGACGATCTCCAGCGACTTGAAGTCGAAGCCGCCGGTGAGGTCGAAGTCGTTACCGGCAATCTCCACGGCTTGCTCCAACAGCGCTGGCAGCTCGCAGGCGGCCATCTGCCGGTGGCTGCGGCGGCTGAAGGAGAGCATGTGGGTGACGATCTTCGCGGCGCGGGAGCCGGCGTACTGGATGCCATCCATCAGCTTGGGGATCTCCCGCGCCTCCAGGTAGTGGTTGAGGTCGTCCAGGCGCACGCCCACTTCGCCGGCTACCTCCAGGTTCTTCGGCAACTCCGGCGACAGTCGCCGGCGGATGTTCTGCACGTTGTGCAGGATGGCGCCCAGCGGGTTGTTGATCTCGTGAGCCATACCGGCCGCGAGGCCGCCGACGGAGAGCATCTTCTCCGACTGCACCATCATCTCTTCCATTCCCAGGCGGTCGGTGATGTCGTCGATACGGATCACCGCGCCACGGCCGGTGCCGCCCATCAGCGGGTAGAAGGTCAGGGCGTAATGGCGCGGCGCGTCAGTGAGGGCCCAGGTGACGCGTTCGACGCGTTCGACCTTGTGCTGCTCGGCGGCGCGGGTGAGCTGCGGCAGGAAGGGCTTGAGCGACGGGAAGGCGAGGAATACCGGCTGGTTCACCGCGTCGTCCAGGCTGGTGCCGGAGAGCAGGCTGGCTTCCTGGTTCCACTGGGTGACGTAGAGCTGCTCGTCCACCGCGATCAGCGCCGAGGGCATCGAGTCGATGATGCTGTTGAGGTAGTGCTGGAAGCCGGTGAGCTTCTTCTCGATCTTGCTGCGTACCTGGACTTCCAGTTCCAGCTTGCGGTTCGAGCGGCGGGTTTCCTCGGCCAGCGACTGGGCCTGCTCCACGGCTTCCTGGGCATCGTCGCGGGCGCGCTTGAGCTGCTGCTCGCGGGCTTCGATGCGGGTCAGCATGGTGTTGAAGGCGTCGGCCAGCCGGCCGATCTCGTCGGCATTGCCGCGCTCGGCGCGCAAGGCGTAGTTCTCCTCGCGGGTGACCTGGCGCGAGAGCTCCTCTAGGCTGCGGATCGGCCGGGTGATCAGGCGGCGGATCTGCTGGGCGATCAGCAGCCAGAGCAGCACCGAGACGGCGAGGATCACCAGGCTGGCAGTCAGGGTGCCGGTGTAGAAGGCGCCCGGCAGCTCGCTGCTCGCCACCAGCAGCAGGTAGCCGCTGTTGCGGCCGGCCTGGGGCAGTTCGAACAGCGCGTTGAGGCGGTATTCGTGCTGGCGCCAGCGCTCCAGGTGATCGAGGCGCTCGGGCAGGGCAATGGGGCCGTTGCCCGGCGTCTGGGCGATACGTTCGCCGTTGCTGTCATAGAGTGCGGCGGCGCGCAGCGGTTGGTAGTCGTCCAGCTGGCGCAGCAGCACCTGGGCCTGGGTGGGCGAGGACAACGCCGGCTCGCTGAGCGCCGGGTTGGCGATCAGCCGTCCGATGGTTTGCAGCGCCTGGGGCGCGACGCTGTCCTGGGAAATCCAGTAGGCCGCGCTGATGAAAGCCAGGTTGGCCACCAGCATCACGGTCGCCAGCAGCACCAGCAGGGCGGCGAGGATTTTCTGGCCGACCGGCAGGTCTTCCAGGCGCTGGCGCAGGTTCATGGGTGAAGGCATGGGCGCTTTCTTGGAAAAACAGGAGAGGCGGGCAGGGTAGCCCGCGATCAGGTGTCGGGCAATCCGCGCGCCACCAGGTAGGCGCGCAGGCGCTCGTGTACGGCTCGCAGTCGCGGCAGGGCGAGGTGCAGGCGGTCACCTTCGCGGCAGGCGTGGCCGAGCAGGTAAGCGATCTCGCTGCGCCGGCCCTGGGCGACGTCCTGGTACATGGAGGAGAAGTTCGTTGCAGTGGCGGCACTCACGCGCTCCACGTCGCCCTGCAATTCCTGCGCAGCGGCGGGGTAGTTGCAGGCGTGCAGCAGTTGGCCCAGTTCGTCGCACAGCGCGGCCACTTCGTCGGGGTGCCCGGCCAGTTCGCCATTGCGGCATTGGTGCAGCACGGTCAGCGGGTTGATCGCGCAGTTCAGGGCCAGCTTGCGCCACAGGCGTTCGAGGATGTTCTCGCTCCACTGGGCGGGAATCCCGGCTTGCTCCAGCTCGGTCAGCCAGGCCGGAGTGGGCCCGCCGTGCTCGTCGCCCAGCCAGGTCTGGCCATGGCCTGCGAATACCACGCGGAAGTCGGATTCGCGGAATGCGCCTTCGGTGCTGGAAGCATAAAGGCAGCGTGCGCGCGGCAGGTGGGCGCTGACCGCCTGCTGGCTGCCCAGACCGTTCTGCAGCAGGATCAGTTCGGCTCCGGGGGCCAGGCGCGCCGCCACGCTGGCGGCGGCAGACTCGGCGTCGTAGGCCTTGCAGGCCAGCAGCAGGCGCTGGATCGGCGCGCCTTGCGCAGCGGTTTCGGCGGGTATCGGGTAGAGGCTCTCGCGACCGTCTTCGATCAGGGTGACGCCACCGAGGGCGCGATAGGCGTTGAGGCGCTGGCGGTCGCGCAGCAGCAGGCGCACCGGCAGGCCTGCGCGGGACAGGCGGGCGGCCCACAGGCAACCGAGGCTGCCGGCGCCGAGGATAGACCAGGTCATGGGAGAAACTTCGCGGGTTCGGGGGCTTACCGCGAAGTTTAGCGCAGGCCGGTCAGGCGACTGGCGTTGATTCGCCCGCTGGCGAAGGCATCGGGCAGCAGGGCACGGCCCTGCTGCATCAGTTGCTCGACTTCCACGGGCAGCGCCTTGGCGTCCAGGCCCACCAGGCTGATGCCGGCCTTGAGGGTGATGAAGCCTTCGCTGGTCTTGAACGCCTTGAAGTTCAGGCCTTCGTGCAGGCGGCGGAAGCTGCTGGGGGAGCATTCCTGCAGGTCTTCGAGCAGGGTGATCAGGGCGAAGTGCTGGCCGTCGATGCGCGCCAGGACGTCCAGCGGTCGTACCAGTTGCTGCAGGCGCCGGGCGACGCCGTGGAGCAGTTCGTTCTGGAACGACTGGCCATGCTTCTGCCCCAGTTCGGCCAACTCCGGCAGGCCGATGAGCATGTAGCACACGGCACCACCACGGGATTCCACCTGGCGGATGCTGTCGGCCAGCTTCTGCTTGAGGTAGCGCTGGTTGCCTAGGCCCGTGGCACTGTCCACCAGGTTGCGTTCTTCCAGGCTGGTGATGTTCTCGGTAAGCAGGCGATTTTCCATCAGCAGGCGCTGCAGGGTATTGCTCAGGCGGTCGGCGGCCAGTACGCGGGGCACCAGTTGCTCGTTCATCGCCGATTTGCTGACGAAGTCGTCCACGCCACGGTCGAAGGCTTCGGCCAGGGCGTTGTCGCCCTCCTTGCCGGTGAGCAGGATGATGTAGGTGTAGTGGTCGCCGCTCTCGTCGAGCTGGCGCACTCGGGCGGTGAGCTCCAGGCCGTCCATCTCGGGCATCAGCCAGTCGGCGAGGAGGACGCTCACCGGCTGCTTTTCCAGCAGGTCGAGCGCTTCGCTGGCACTGCTGGCGAAGCGCACGTTCAGGTAGCCGGCCTGGCTCAGCGCGCGGCCGATCATGGCGCTGGAGAACTTGGCATCGTCGACTACCAGGATGCTGAGATGGTTGGTTGGCATGGAATGTCTCGGAAACGGGTAGGAAATGCCGGCTAACGACGTCAGAGGCCGGGCGCGGTCTTGTCTGTCAGTTATAATGACCGCGCATTTTTATCGTCAAGCCAGGCGTCGTCCCGTCTGTGAACCGGGTCGCGCCGTCCATCTGGAGAGATGTCATGCCTTCGTTCGACGTGGTGTCCGAACTGGACAAACACGAACTGACCAACGCCCTGGATAACGCTGCCAAGGAACTGGACCGCCGTTTCGACCTGAAGGGCAAGTGCAGCTTCGAGACCAAGGACAAGTCCGTCACCCTGACCGCCGAGGCGGATTTCATGCTTGAGCAGATGCTCGACATTCTTCGCTCCAGCCTGGTCAAGCGCAAGATCGATGTGCAGTGCATCGAAACCAAGGACCCCTTCCCGTCGGGCAAGGTGGTCAAGCAGGAAGTGACCTTCCGCGAGGGCATCGACAAGGATCTGGCGAAGAAGATCGTCGCCCTGATCAAGGACAAGAAGCTCAAGGTGCAGGCTGCCATCCAGGGTGAGCAGGTGCGTGTCACCGGCAAGAAGCGCGATGACCTGCAGGAAGCCATCGCGCTGCTGCGTGGTGAATCCCTCGGTATGCCGCTTCAGTTCAACAACTTCCGCGACTGATGCGCGCTGCTCTGTAAGCGCTGCGGAACCTCAGCGCCCGCGCGACGTCGCAGTAATAGAGTCGCTCGGCGAACTCCCGACCGCCATGGCTTGCCATGGCGGTTTTGTTTTAGGCAATGGCAACAGACAAGGGGCCTGCATCCATGGATATGAATTACGAGCAGATCATGAACAGTGCGGAGGCCTGGACGCCGGTCGTCCTGGCTTACCTGGGCAATGCCGTGCTGGCGCTGTTGACCCTGCTGATCGGTTGGTGGGTGATCAACCTGTTCACCCGTCGTATCGGCGGGTTGCTGTCCACCAAGCATGTGGACAGGACGCTGCAGGGCTTCATCGGCAGCATGGTGAACATCATCCTGAAGATCCTGCTGATGGTCAGCGTGGCGTCGATGATCGGCATCCAGACCACCAGCTTCGTCGCTGCCATCGGTGCCGCCGGCCTGGCCATCGGCCTGGCGCTGCAGGGCAGCCTGTCGAACTTCGCCGGCGGCGTGCTGATCCTGCTGTTCCGCCCGTTCAAGGTCGGCGACTGGATCGAAGCCCAGGGCGTTTCCGGCACGGTGGACCACATCATGATCTTCCACACCGTGCTGCGCACCGGTGACAACCGCACGGTGATCGTGCCCAATGGCGCGCTGTCCAACGGCATCATCACCAACACCTCGACCCAGACGACCCGCCAGGTGACCTTCGATGTGAAGTTGGCCTTCGACGCCGATCTGGAGGGTGCTCGTGCCATCCTCAAGGAGCTGGCGGAGGATTCGCGCGTACTCAAGTCGCCGGCGCCGGTGGTGGTGGTCGCGGGCCTGGGCGAGAACTCGGTGACCCTGTCGCTGCGCCTGTGGACCGCCAACTCCGATTACTGGGCGGTCACCTTCATGCTCAACGAGCAGGTGCGTCAGCGCCTGCGCGACGACGGCATCGACCTTGCGCCGAACAAGGTGGTGCGTGTGGTCAAGGGTGAAGAGGACGCCGTCCTGGCGGACTGATCCCTCACGCGGAACGGAAAAGGCCGGCATTTGCCGGCCTTTTTCATGGGCGCTGCTTCATCAGCCAGTTCAGGGGCGTTCGGCGCTGGCTGGCTGCGTTGGGGCTTCGCTGGCTTCCTCGGCGGCGCCGTTGGTCATGTCGTTCTTGCGCTGCAGCCACAGCCAGCCGATCAACAGCAGCGTCGGCACGCCGAGCAGGGCGGTGAAGAAGAAGAACCGCTCGTAGCCCATGCCCTCGACCATGGCGCCGGAGTAGCCGCCGATGAAGCGTGGCAGCAACAGCATGGTGGAGCTGAGCATGGCGTACTGGGTCGCGGAGAACTTCAGGTTGGTCAGGCTCGACAGGTAGGCGACGAAGGCCGAGGTCGCCAGACCGCCGCTGAAGTTGTCGAGCATGATGGTCACCACCAGCATGGTGACGTGGGGCTCCAGCACCTTGAGCAGGGCAAAGACGTTTTGCCCCATGAGATGCGGATCGTCGATCGCGCCCATCTGCGCAAGGAGGGCGAACAGCAGGTTGGTCGCCGCCGAGGCCGCGCCACCGATGAACAGGATCGGCAGGATGCTGAAGCGGGCGATCAGCACACCGCCGGCCGCCGCGCCCACCAGGGTCATGACCACGCCGAACAGCTTGCTGACGGTGGCGATGGTGTCCTTGGTGAAGCCCATGTCGATGTAGAACACGCTGGCCATGGTGCCCATGACGGTGTCGGACATGCGGTAGGTGGAGATCAGCCCGAGCAGCAGCAGGGCCTGCCAGCGGTAGCGGCGGACGAACTCGGTGATGGGTGTCAGCACCGGGGCCATCAGCAGCCGACCCGGTGCGGAGATGCAGCTCAGGGCGATCAGCAGGTAGAGGAGGGCGAGCCACCACTTGCCGGCCTCGATCATGTTGATGAATGCGGTGCCGGTCACCAGCAGGATGATCAGCACGATCACCGAAACCGCCTGGTGGACGAAGTCGAACTGCGGCAGACCGCGCCCGTGTACGGCCAGCAGCAGCGGGCGGCGCACCTTCGACAGCAGCTCGCGGACCGGGCGGATCTGCCGGCGACCGTGGGGCGTCATGCAGATGCCGATGAAGATTCCATAGAGCGCGGCGCGCGGCCAGGCCTGTGCGGTCAGCGCGGTGAGCATGGCCGGCACGGAGATCAGCAGCACCAGCAGGGTCAGCACCGAGAGTAGCTGGTGGTTGAAGGCGAAAGCCGAGCTGCCAGCCTGTGGTTGCACGTTCACCGGCGGCTCTTTCATCAGCAGGGTGGTGATCAGACCGGGCAGGATGGCCAGCGAGCACACCGCGTAGGTCAGCGCCCAGGCCGACTGGCTGTAGTGCAGGGCACTGGAGCCGGCCCATTCGGCGAGGAACAGCACGCCGGCGGTGGCGAACAGGACGGCGACCCGGTAGCCGGTCATGTAGCACGCGGCCAGCGCGGCCTGGCGGGTGTTCTCGGCGATTTCCAGGCGGTAGGCGTCGATCGCGATGTCCTGGGTGGCCGAGGCAAAGGCCACGACCATCGCCAGGGCGATCAGCCAGTTCAGATGCGACTGCGGGTTGCACAGAGCCATGCCGAGCAGGCCGATAGCGATCAGGCCCTGGGAGAACACCAGCCAGGAGCGGCGACGGCCCAGGCGGCCGATGAAGGGCAGGCGCCACTGGTCGAGCATGGGCGACCAGACCCACTTGAAGGCGTAGACGAGCCCGATCCAGCTGGCGAATCCGATGGTTTCCCGGGCGACACCCGCTTCACGCAACCACACCGAGAGGGTGGAAAGCACCAGCATGTAAGGCAGGCCGGCGGCGAAACCCAGCAGCAAAAGTGCGAGGCTGGCGGGAGACTTGTAGGCAATCCATGCCTCTCGCCAGGAATGCTCTTTCATGGGGTGTTTTCCAGCAGGTCAAAAATTCTCGCGAACTTTACTAGGACTGCTCGCCGCTAGGCCAGCCGTGCCGACGTATGTCCACCCGATCGTTATGGATTCTGACACCCTCTGCACGCAATCGTGCGCGCTGTTCGTTCCCCGAAACAGTGCCGATGGGCAGGCTGATGCGGCCACCGGCGGCGATCACCCGGTGCCAGGGCAGGCGGGTGCCATCGGGCAACTGGCTGAGGATGCGTCCTACAAGCCGCGCAGAACGGCCCAGCCCGGCCAGTTTGGCCACATCGCCGTAGGTGATCACGTGCCCTTCCGGCACTTGGGCGACCACCAGGAAAATGGCCTCGCGGCGAGTCTGCAGGCTTTCCTGCGTCAGATCCGCGGAGGAGGCGGAGACTTTGCGCTCGGGCATGGGTGATGGTCGCTTCAGTGGAGGCCAGGTCAGGATATAGCGAAGCCTGTGGTAGGCAAATGCGTGCGGCTAAATGAAGGAAGTTTCCCGTCATTCTGTCAGTAATGATGAACTCTGTACCGCCAGGTCTGTCATTCGTTGCTCTAGCGTCGGGTATCTGGATAATGCCCGGCTTTTTGCCCACCTTGTCCAGTTGAATCAGGCTCATGTTGTCTAGAACCCTGCTCTCCATTGCCCTGGCTTCCTGTTCCCTTTCCGCTGTCGCCGATACCGTCTGGTTGAAGAATGGCGACCGCCTGACCGGCACCATCAAGCTGTTCGACGGCGGCAAGCTGTTGCTGGCGACTGATTATGGCGGGGAGATCACCCTGAAATGGGACAAGATCAAGACCCTCGAGACCGACCAGAACCTGCTGGTGAAGTACGACGAGGAAACCGGCGAGCATTCCAAGGGCATCAAGGCATCGGGCGATGGCAAGGTCACGCTGGTCAACGGTCAGCCGCGCACCGTGGAGCTGGCGAAGATCGAGCAGATGATGCCGCCCAAGCCGATCCTCGAAGACTGGGTATGGACTGGCAACGTCGACTTCTCCCTGGACCACAAGCAGGCCGAGAACGATGTTGAGGACTACGACATCGATTTCAAGACCAACGCCCGCCACGGCCGTTGGCGCCACAACCTGCAGGGCGAATACAACCGCGAGAAGAAGAACGACCAGGTCAGCACCAACAATTATTCTGCCGAGTATGCGTTGGACCGCTTCCTCGATGAGCACTGGTTCTGGCAGGGGCAGGCGCAGTACAAGCGCGACTGGATCGAGGACCTGAAGAAGAAGCGCACTGTCGGTACCGGTCCCGGCTACCAGTTCTGGGATAATGAGCTGGGCGCGTTCTCCCTGGCCACGCTGGTCAACCGCAACGACTACGAGTTCGTCGACGACGAGAAGTCCCACTTCTACAGCACCAGCCTGAAGTGGGACTACAACCGTTACCTGCTGGCCAAGCAGTTCGAGCTGTTTACCAACGGCGAAGTCAGCAAGCCACTGGAGTCCAACGTGGACTACGAGCTGGAGAGCGAGGCGGGCATCCGCTACAAGCTGACCTCCTGGGCGTCCCTGAGCCTGAAGGCCGAGTGGGACAAGCTCAGTGGCAACGATGGCGACGTCAACGAGCGCCGCTACACCGTTGGCCTGGGCGTGGGCTGGTGAGCCGATTTATGTAGGAGCGAGCTTGCTCGCGAACAGCCCCAACGCCGGCGGGGAAACGTTCGCGAGCAAGCTCGCTCCTACAAAAAGCACAAAAAAGCCCCGCACATGGCGGGGCTTTTTCATGGGCGGGAGGATTACAGGCGCAGGCCGCCGTCCAGCTCCAGCACGCGGCCGGTGTAGTAGTCGTTCTCGAGGATGTAGGCCACCGAGTGGGCGATTTCCAGGGGCTTGCCCAGGCGCTTGAGCGGGATGCCGGAGGTCATTTTCTCCAGCGCTTCGGGTTTCATGCTGGCGACCATGTCGGTCTCGATGAATCCAGGTGCCACGCCGGCCACGCGGATGCCGTAGCGTGCCAGTTCCTTCGCCCAGACCACGGTGTCGGCGGCGACGCCGGCCTTGGCTGCGGAGTAGTTGGCCTGGCCCATGTTGCCGGCGCGGGAGATGGAGGAGATGTTGACGATCGCGCCTTCGTTCTTCAGCTCGATCATCTTCGCCGCCACTTCACGAGTGCAGAGGAACACGCCGGTCAGGTTGACGTCGATCACGGCCTGCCATTGGGCCAGACTCATCTTGCTCAGCTCGCCGTCCTTGACCTTGATGGTCAGGCCGTCGCGCAGGATGCCGGCGTTGTTCACCAGGCCGTTGATGGCGCCGAAGTCGCTGGCGACCTGGGCCACCATATGGGTAACCTGTTCTTCATTGGCGACGTTGCACAGATAGGCGCGGGCGTCACCACCGGCGGCCTTGCAGGCGGCCACGGCTTCGTCCAGTTTTTCGGCGTTGAGGTCAACCAGCGCGACGCGCGCGCCCTTGCCGGAAAGGTATTCGCCCATGGCGCGGCCCAGGCCCTGGCAGCCACCGGTGATGATGATGACCTTGTCTTTCAATTGCATCGGAACAACCCCACGAACAGTTTCTGGTGAAAGGCCCCGCCGGCAGCTGTGCACAGAGTCAGTCCTGCCCGTCCGTTTGCGACGGATTCTTTGCGAGGAGTCATAAGTTGAGCGTGAAAGCTGCCAAGCATGCCCGAGAACTGCTGCTCAAGGAATACCGCGGCGTCCTCTCCACCCACTCGAAGAAGTGGTCCGGGTTTCCCTTCGGCTCCGTGGTGCCCTACTGCCTGGACGAGGCGGGCCGGCCGCTGATCCTGATCAGTCGCATCGCCCAGCACACCCACAACCTGCAGATGGATGGCAAATGCTCGTTGCTCATCGGCGAGCGTGGCGTCGACGACATCCAGGCCGCCGGCCGCCTGACCCTGCTGGCCGAGGCGCTGATGATCGAGGATGTCGACGCCATCGCGGGTGCCGCCGAGCGCTACTACCGCTATTTTCCCGGTTCGCAGGACTACCACATCGTCCACGACTTCGATTTCTGGGTACTCGAGCCGGTGCAGTGGCGCCTCATCGGCGGCTTCGGCGATATCCACTGGCTGGGCGCCGACAGCGTGCCGCTGGCCAATCCCTTCGTCGGCGAGGCGGAAAGGAGCATGGTCGAGCACATGAACAGCGACCATGCCAGTGCCATCGAACACTACGTCGAACTGGCCGGGCTGCCCGCGGGCAAGGATCCGCAGCTGGTGGGAATTGATACCGAAGGTTTCCACCTGCGCATCGGCCAAGGCCTGCACTGGTTGCCGTTCCCTGCGCCCTGCAGTGATCCTGGTGCGGTGCGCCAGGCGCTGGTGCAGTTGGCCAGGGCGGACGTCTGGCCGGGTAGTGAGGTTATCCGGGCTTGAACAATCGCCGGGCATTCCCTTGAAATTGGCGCGGGACGTCGCCACCTTTCCCGTTATCTGGGTAAATGCCCCGCCAAGGAAACATCGATGCGAGTTCCTCTTTTCCTGATTCTTCTCTTCCCGCTGATCGAGCTGGCCGTGATGATCAAGGTCGGCAGCGTGATCGGCGTGGGCTGGACCCTGCTGCTGATCATTGCCGGTGCCTTCATCGGTGCCGCCGTTCTGCGTGTCGCTGGCGTGGCGACCGCTCTGCGTGCCCGCGAGCGCCTGAATCGTGGCGAGCTACCCGAACAGGAAATGCTCGAAGGTCTGGTCATCGCCCTGGGTGGTGGCCTGCTGATGCTGCCGGGCTTCATCAGCGACGCCATCGGCCTGCTCTGCCTGATCCCCTTCACCCGCCGCCTGATGCTTGGCCGCGTGCGCCAGCGCATGCAGGAACAGGCCGAGCGCCGTCGGGCCTTCGCCGACGATCCGGCCGCTCAGCAACGTGGCGGCCCGAGCGTGATCGAAGGCGAGTACCAGCGCCGTGAGGAAGATCGCGACCGCTTGCGCTGAGCCTCGGACGGTTTCGGCCGTCCTGAGCACCCTCCGTTTGCAAAATTTTTTTCGTCACACCCTTGAAATGCCTTGTAGCGACCTTATGTACCGGTCACCGCAAGGTCCCTGTCGCATGGACAGGCTGCTCTTTACGCGTCTCGCCAGCCGGGACGCAAACCGGCAACGCCGGATTCAATAAAACCTGCCGGGCATCGATCTGGCTGTTGGAAATCACAGTTTGGGAGAGTTACGACTATGAAGCTTCGTCCTCTGCATGACCGCGTCGTCATCCGTCGCAGCGAGGAAGAGACCAAAACCGCAGGCGGCATCGTGCTGCCGGGTTCCGCCGCCGAAAAGCCGAACCGCGGTGAAGTGGTCGCTGTTGGTGCCGGCCGTGTCCTGGACAACGGCGAAGTTCGCGCTCTGGCCGTCAAGGTCGGTGACAAGGTGGTGTTCGGTCCTTACTCCGGCAGCAACGCCATCAAGGTCGACGGCGAAGAACTGCTGGTGATGGGCGAGTCCGAGATCCTCGCCGTCCTGGAAGACTGATTTCAGTCCGTCCACTCCCCACCGAATTCGATTTAGAGGAAACAGAACATGGCTGCCAAAGAAGTTAAGTTCGGCGATTCCGCTCGCAAGAAAATGCTGGTCGGCGTAAACGTCCTGGCCGACGCGGTTAAAGCGACCCTCGGCCCGAAAGGCCGCAACGTCATCCTGGACAAGAGCTTCGGTGCTCCGACCATCACCAAGGACGGCGTTTCCGTCGCCAAGGAAATCGAACTCAAAGACAAGTTCGAGAACATGGGCGCCCAACTGGTGAAAGACGTTGCCTCCAAGGCCAACGACGCTGCCGGTGACGGCACCACCACCGCTACCGTTCTGGCCCAGGCCATCGTCAACGAAGGCCTGAAAGCCGTCGCTGCCGGCATGAACCCGATGGACCTCAAGCGCGGCATCGACAAGGCCACCGTGGCCATCGTTGCTCAGCTCAAGGACCTGGCCAAGCCGTGCGCCGACACCAAGGCCATCGCCCAGGTCGGCACCATCTCCGCCAACTCCGACGACTCCATCGGCAACATCATTGCCGAAGCCATGGAAAAAGTCGGCAAAGAAGGCGTGATCACCGTTGAAGAAGGCTCGGGCCTGGAAAACGAACTGTCCGTCGTAGAAGGCATGCAGTTCGACCGTGGCTACCTGTCCCCCTACTTCATCAACAAGCCGGACACCATGGTTGCCGAGCTCGACGGCCCGCTGCTGCTGCTGGTCGACAAGAAGATCTCGAACATCCGCGAAATGCTGCCGGTCCTGGAAGCCGTTGCCAAAGCCGGCCGTCCGCTGCTGATCGTGGCTGAAGACGTCGAAGGCGAAGCCCTGGCTACCCTGGTCGTCAACAACATGCGTGGCATCGTGAAAGTCGCAGCCGTCAAGGCTCCGGGCTTCGGCGACCGCCGCAAGGCCATGCTGCAGGACATCGCCATCCTGACCGGCGGTACCGTCATCTCCGAAGAAGTCGGTCTGAGCCTGGAAGGCGCCACCCTGGAGCACCTGGGTAACGCCAAGCGCGTCGTACTGAGCAAGGAAAACACCACCATCATCGATGGCGCTGGCGCTCAGGCCGACATCGAAGCTCGCGTCCTGCAGATCCGCAAGCAGGTCGAAGAGACTTCCTCCGACTACGACCGTGAGAAGCTGCAAGAGCGTCTGGCCAAGCTGGCCGGCGGTGTTGCCGTGATCAAGGTAGGCGCTGCCACCGAAGTCGAGATGAAAGAGAAGAAAGCCCGCGTTGAAGACGCCCTGCACGCTACCCGTGCTGCGGTCGAGGAAGGCGTGGTTCCTGGCGGCGGCGTCGCTCTGGTTCGTGCTCTGCAAGCCATCGAAGGCCTGAAGGGCGACAACGAAGACCAGAACGTCGGTATCGCCCTGCTGCGTCGCGCTGTCGAAGCTCCGCTGCGCCAGATTGTTGCCAACTCCGGTGACGAGCCGAGCGTGGTGGTCGACAAGGTCAAGCAAGGCTCGGGCAACTACGGCTACAACGCTGCTACCGGCGTGTACGGCGACATGATCGAGATGGGTATCCTCGATCCGGCCAAAGTCACCCGTTCGGCCCTGCAAGCCGCTGCTTCCATCGGCGGCCTGATGGTCACCACCGAGGCCATGGTTGCCGAAGTGGCTGACGACAAGGCTGCTCCGGCCATGCCGGACATGGGCGGCATGGGCGGCATGATGTAAGCCACTCGGCACCTGCTGTAAGAAAAAGCCCCGCCTAGGCGGGGCTTTTTCATGGGCGCGGGTTGTGCCAGACTGCGGTGCAGGAGATGGCATTCCTCCTTCAACCGCCCTTGTGGCTGATGATGCCTACGCATTGACCTGGAAAGGCGCGTAGGCGATCGCCTGCAGCCTGTCCAAGACACTTTTCCCAGGACAGGACCATGTGGAAATCCATTCTTGCCGTCTCTCTCGGAGCCGCCCTCGGTGCACTGCTGCGCTGGGTGCTCGGGCTCAAGCTCAACACCCTCCTGCCTTCCATGCCACCGGGCACGGTGGTCGCCAACCTGGTTGGCGGCTATATCATCGGCGCGGCCATCGCCTTCTTCGCCAACACGCCGGGCGTGGCGCCGGAATGGCGGTTACTGATCATCACCGGCTTCTGCGGTGGTCTCACCACTTTCTCGACCTTCTCCGCCGAAGTCGTCATGTTGCTGCAGCAGGGCCGCCTGGCCTGGGCGATGGGTACAGTCGCCACGCACCTGGCCGGTTCTCTGTTGATGACCCTGGCCGGGCTCTGGTCGGTGAACTGGATGATGGGCCGTTAAGCGACCGCTGATAGTGATGCCTCGGCAAGAATGAACGGGGCCCCGTTGCGGTGCTTCCCCCTGCAGGATCGCAACGACAGCCTAAGGACCGCCAGTGGCTGTTGGATATCCAGCGCTACGAGCACGATGGACTCCGGGTGTGCGCTGCTATCTTGAGAATGCGATGAAGTGTGAAAAAACCGTCAAAGGCGCTTAAGTTCCATTTAAGCCAGTTAGGCTAGAGTGCTGTTCGCGAAAGGAGAGCACATGCGCATTCTGTTGGTTGAAGACAATCGGGACATTCTGGCCAATATGGCCGACTACCTGGGCCTGAAGGGCTACACGGTGGATTGCGCCCAGGACGGCCTGTCCGGATTGCACCTGGCGGCGACTTCCCATTACGACCTGATCGTACTGGACGTCATGCTGCCGGGGTTGGACGGTTTCACACTGTGCCGTCGGCTGCGCGAAGACGCGCGCCGCGACACGCCGGTGATCATGCTCACCGCCCGTGACCAGTTGGACGACCGCCTGCAGGGCTTCCGCTCGGGCGCCGACGATTACCTGCTCAAGCCCTTCGCGCTGTCCGAGCTGGCCGCTCGCATCGAAGCGGTGCTGCGCCGCAGCCAGGGTGGTGGTCGTCGCGAGTTGCAGGTCGCCGATCTGAGCTACAACCTCGATACCCTCGAAGTGAACCGTGCCGGCAAACCGCTGAAACTCAATCCCATCGGTCTCAAGCTGCTGGCGGTGCTGATGCAGAAGAGCCCGCACGTCGTGCGACGCGATGTGCTCGAGGAAGCCGTCTGGGGCGACGACTGCCCGGACAGCGACAGCCTTCGCAGCCACGTGCACCAGCTTCGCCAAGTGATCGACAAGCCCTTCGCATCCTCCCTGCTGCATACGGTCCACGGTGTCGGCTACAAGCTGGCAGAGGAAACGCATGGAGTATAAGCAGAGCCTTTCCCGCCGGATTGTCTTTGCCTTCGTACTCATGACCGCCGCCGTCGGCGGCCTGTTCTCGGTGGGAATCGTCGGCGTCGTTCACATCGTCGAGGAGCGCCTGATTTCCCGCGACCTGGGTGGCGAACTGGATCGCATCATCAATGAGGACCTGGGCAACGGCCAGGCTCCCAAGCTCGATCCGGGCATGCGTTTCTTCATCAGCGACGGCGTGGGCGTCTACGCCATGCCACCGGCACTGCGTCGGCTGGATGAGGGGTTCCACGAAGTCTTCGATGGGGAGTTGTCCTTCCATGCGCTGGCGCGCGATGTCGATGGCCGCCGCTTCGTCCTGCTGCAGGACCAGAGCGACTTCGAAGCACGCGAGCAGATTCTCTACGCGGCCGTGGTCACCGGCTATGTCCTGAGCCTGGCTTTGTCCGGGGTCCTGGGCTGGCTGCTGGCGCGCAAGGTCATGGAGCCGGTTGCACGCCTGGCGCGGCAGGTCCGGCATCGCGACCAGTTGCTCGAGCTGGCGCCGCCCATGTCGCCGGATTACGCCAACGACGAAGTGGGTGAGCTGGCGGCGGCTTTCGATTACGCCATGGGGCGGCTGCACGACGTGCTGACTCGGGAAAAGCTCTTCACCAGCGATGTCAGTCATGAATTGCGTACGCCACTGATGGTGATCGCCACCAGCTGCGAGCTGTTGGCAGAGGAGCCGGGGCTCAGCGCGCGGGCTCGTGCTCAACTGGCGCGCATGAACAGTGCCTGCGAGGAAATGCGCGATCTGGTGCAGACCTTCCTCATGCTGGCCAGGGCCCAGCGCAAGGACATGGCCATCGTTTCGCAGGCCGGGCTGCGGCAGATCGGGGATGAATTGGTAGCGCAGTGGCGCGGCCCGATCGAAGCGAAAGGTTTGACGCTCGTATACGAGGCGAACCAGGAGATGCCCGGGCAATTCAACGCGCCGTTCCTGCGCTCGGTGATGAGCAATTTATTGCGCAATGCCATGCATTACACCGAAAGCGGCAGCATCCGCTTACAACTTGGGCCTAACGGATTCTGGGTCGAAGACACCGGCGCCGGTATCCCGGAAGAACAGCGAGAACGAGTCTTCCAACCGTTCGTTCGAGGCCAGAACCCGCGTGGTGAGGGGCTTGGGCTCGGGTTGTCGCTGGTCAAGCGGATCTGCGCCTCCGAAGGCTGGGACGTCACGCTGCGTCCCGCGGAACCCCACGGCTGCCGCTTCGAAGTTCGCCTAGCCGTAGTTTGACAAAATCTTCACAAGTGCATGACCCGGCTGTGACAGGCTGATTTGTATCGTTCGCCCTGAATTCGGGAAAGGTAATAATCCGATGACTGAAAAACCCGTCAACCTGGAGTTCTCCCAGAAGTACGACCGCCAGCATGCGCAGCGTTATCTGCGCAAGCACCAGGCCGGACTGTCCCGGAAACTTTCCCATTGGCGCGATGTCCAGATAGCTCGCCAGGCACTCAAGCTTGCCGGCCAGCCCAACCTGGTACTCGACCTGCCGTGTGGCGCCGGACGCTTCTGGCCGATGCTGGCCGAGAAGGAGAACCGGGTGATCATCGGGGCGGACAATTCGCCTGACATGATCGCCGTGGCCTGCGCCGGTCAACCGAATGAGGTTGTCAAACGCGTTCGACCTTTGCAGACTTCGGCGTTTGCCATTGATCTGCCGGACAACGCCGTCGATAGCATCTTCTCGATGCGTCTGATGCACCACATCGGCGAATCTGATGATCGTTTGACGATGCTGCGCGAATTTCACCGCGTAAGTCGCGATTCGGTGATCCTGTCGCTGTGGGTCGATGGCAACTTCAAGTCCTGGAAACGCGCGCGCGCCGAGTCGACCCGCAAGAAACACGCCTACCAGAACCGCTTCGTGATTCCCGCCAAGACCATCGAGGCGGAGTTCCGCCAGGCCGGTTTCAAGGTCCAGGATCACATTGATTTCGTCCCGCTCATCCATATGTGGCGGGTCTACATTCTGCGTAAGGAGTGATGGATGGCCGTTGATCTGGCTTCGCTGCAGCAAATTTCCGGTGAGAACGCCATCGACCGTTGGCTCCAGGTGCCCGGCAAATGGGTCGAGGAACCCAACCGTCGGCGCGGCGGCGAAAGTGGCGTGCAGCGAGTCCTGACTTCCGACGGCCGTATGCTCTACCGCAAACAGCAGATGGGGCATATCTACCGTGACCTGCTGCATCCCTTCGGCTACCCGACCGCCATTCGCGAGCGCAACGCCCTCAAGGCGGCCGAGGCGCTGGGCGTTAAAGTGCCGACCCTGGTCTATGCCGGTTGCCGCAAGGTGGATGGCGAATGGCAGGCGCTGCTGGTGACCGAATCCCTGGATGGTTTTACCAGCCTCGAAGACTGTTACGCCCGCGGCGACCAGGATCGCTGGGGTGAAGCCCTGCACCAAAGAATTCTGCAACATTACGGCAGTACCCTTGCAAAACTTAACGCCGGCCGCTGGCAACACGGCTGCCTGTACCTCAAGCACGTGTTCGTGAAGGTGGACGGCGAGAAGATCGAAGTGGCCCTGATTGACATGGAAAAAGCTCGCCAGCGCTTCAGCGCTCAGCGTGCTGCGCGTCATGATCTTCGCCAGGTGAAACGCCGCTCGTCGTGGACTGAGGCGCAATGGCAGGCCTTTGTCTATGGTTACCAAGCGGCGTTTGGCAGCGCCATCAAAGGGTTGCAGATATGAAGTTAGAAATTACGCGAGGTTTGCTCCTCGTTGGCGCGCTTGGGGTGGCAACCCTGGCGGCGGCGGCCTGGCATGAGCCGGGGCCTTCGGTCATCACCGGAAAAGGTGGCTTGGACAGCTGCCCCATCCCGCCCAACCTGCGCGCCAAGCAACAGGACATCCGCCCGGACGATGACCTGCTGCTTTTCCTCTTCGGGATGTCGCAGAGCAAAGCACGCTGATTTCTGATTCGAACTCAAAACCCCGCCTCGGCGGGGTTTTTTGTGGGCGGCCGGTTTAGACTGCCGGTTCGAAGCCTGCAATGAGACGAGCATGAGCGACAGCGCATTTTCCCGGCGGATCGTGCAGAACCTGCTGGATACCGATTTCTACAAGCTGAGCATGATGCAGGCAGTGCTGCACAACTACCCCAACGCCGAGGTGGAGTGGGAGTTCCGTTGCCGCAATGAAGAGGATCTGCGCTCCTATCTGGATCCGCTGCGCGAGCAGATCGAGCGCCTGGTGGAGCTTTCCTTCGCGCCGCAGGACCTGGCCTTCCTCGAGCGCATCCCGTTCTTCAAGCCGGACTTCATCCGCTTCCTTGGCCTTTTCCGCTTCAACCCCAACTACGTCCGACTGGGTGTGGAGAATGAGGAGCTGTACCTGCGGCTCAAGGGCCCATGGCTGCACGTGATCCTCTTTGAAGTGCCGCTGCTGGCGATCATCAGCGAAGTGCGCAACCGACATCGCCATCCGGGCGCCACGCTGACGATGGTCCGCGAGCGGCTGCAGGAAAAGTTCGACTGGTTGCGCGGGGAGGCCGGTGCGGAAGAACTGGCCGGCTTCAAGATGGCCGACTTCGGCACTCGCCGACGCTTCTCCTACCCGGTGCAGAAGGCGGTGGTGCGGGACTTGCGCGACGGCTTCCCGGGGCATTTCGTCGGCACCAGCAACGTTCACCTGGCGCGCGAGCTGGGCGTCAAGCCGCTGGGCACCATGGCGCACGAATGGCTGATGGCGCACCAGCAGCTCGGCCCTCGGTTGATCGACAGCCAGGCCGCCGCGCTGGACGTCTGGGTGCGCGAGTACCGTGGACAACTGGGCATCGCCCTGACCGACTGCATCACCATGGATGCCTTCCTGGCGGACTTCGACCTGTACTTCGCCAAGCTCTTCGACGGCCTGCGCCACGACTCGGGCGACCCGCTGGAATGGGCGGAAAAGGCCATCCAGCATTACGAGCGGCTGGGCATCGACCCGCAGACCAAGACGCTGGTGTTCTCCGATGGCCTCAACCTGCCGCGTGCCCTGGAAATCTATCGCTCGTTACGCGAGCGCATCGACGTCAGCTTCGGCATCGGCACGCATTTCACCTGCGATGTGCCGGGCGTGCAGCCAATGAACATCGTGCTGAAAATGACCGCCTGCAATGGCCATCCGGTGGCGAAGATCTCTGACGCGCCAGGCAAGACCCAGTGCAAGGACGAGAACTTCCTTCGCTACCTCAAGCACGTCTTCAAAGTACCGGGGTAGCCGATTGCGCGGCGCGCCGGGACGCGCCACTCTAGCTCAAGCACTCATCGCGACAGGCTTGCTGGCGCGACAGGCCCACTGAAGGGGAACAACGGATGTCAGCCACGAACGAACTCATCATCGGCGCGGGTCCCGACGGGCAGCCGGTCGGCCAGTCCTGGAAGCTCGCCAACCGCCACGGCCTGATCGCCGGCGCCACCGGCACCGGCAAGACGGTGACCCTGCAGCACCTCGCCGAGTCTTTCAGCGATGCGGGTATTGCGGTGTTCGCTGCGGACATCAAGGGTGACCTGTGTGGTATCGCCGCCGCCGGTAATCCCCAGGGCAAGGTGGCCGAGCGCATCGCCAGCATGCCGTGGCTGAACTACAAGCCCCAGGCCTACCCGGTCAGCATCTGGGACGTGGCCGGCAAGACCGGTCACCCGCTGCGCACCACGCTGTCGGAGATGGGCCCGCTGTTGCTGTCCAACCTGCTGGAACTGACCGAGAGTCAGCAGGCCGCGCTGTTCGCCGCGTTCAAGGTGGCCGATCGCGAAGGCCTGCTGCTGCTCGACCTGAAGGACCTCAAGGCGCTGCTCAACCACTTCAAGGAACACCCGGAAGTGCTCGGCGAAGATCGAGCGCTGTTCACCGCAGCTTCGTCCCAGGCGCTGCTGCGGCGCCTGGCGCTGCTGGAGCAGCAGGGTGCCGAGGATTTCTTCGGCGAACCGGCACTGCAACTCGAAGACCTGCTGCGCCCCGAGGCCGATGGTCGCGGGCGCATCCACTTGCTGGATGCCAGCAAGCTGGTACACGACGCGCCCAAGGTTTATGCCACCTTCCTGCTCTGGCTGCTCGCCGAGCTGTTCGAACAACTGCCCGAGCGCGGCGATGCGGACAAGCCGATCCTCGCGCTGTTCTTCGACGAGGCGCACCTGCTGTTCAACGGCACGCCCAAGGCTTTGCAGGACCGCCTGGAGCAGGTGGTGCGGCTGATCCGCTCCAAGGGCGTGGGCGTGTACTTCGTCACCCAGTCGCCCAGTGACCTGCCGGACGACGTGCTGGCGCAACTGGGCCTGCGCATCCAGCACGGCCTGCGTGCCTTCACGGCCAAGGAGCAGAAATCCCTGCGCGCGGTGGCTGATGGCTTCCGCCCGAACCCGGCGTTCGACACCCTGAAGGTGCTCACCGAACTGGGCATCGGCGAGGCGCTGGTTGGTACGCTGGAAGAGAAGGGCACCCCTGCAATGGTCGAGCGCGTGGCCGTGGCGCCGCCGCAGTCGCGCATTGGCCCGTTGACCGATGCCGAGCGTGCGGACGTCATCCGTCGCTCGCCGCTGGCCGGGCGTTATGACCAGCCGATCGACCGCGAGTCTGCCTACGAAAAGCTCACCGGCCGCGCCGACGACAAGATGGCGCCGACCCAGCAGAAGGAAGAGAAGGGCACCGACTTCGGCGGTATGGCCGGCGAGATCCTCGGTTCCCTGGCCAGCCAGGTCAGCAAGACCGTGGTGCGCCAGGCGGCGAACCAGATCGGCCGGCAACTGGTGCGGGGGCTGATGGGCGCGCTGTTGGGCGGTAGCAAGCGGCGGTAGACCTCATTTCGATGCACACCCAAAAGGCGCCCGAAGGCGCCTTTCTTGTTTTCCGCTGCAGTCAGATGCGGAAGCTGTCCACCAGGTGGCGCAGGCGGCCGGCCTGGTTCTCCAGGTCGGCGCAGGCGCGCAGGGTGGCCTGCAGGTTYTCCACGCCTTCCTGGTTGAGGGTGTTGATCTCGGTGATGTCCATGTTCAGCGAGTCGACCACGGCGGTCTGCTCTTCGGTGGCTGTCGCCACGGACTGGTTCATCGAGTCGATCTCGCCGATGCGGTGGGTSACGCTGGCCAGGCGYTCGCCGGCGCGGTTGGCGATCTCCACGCTYTCCAGGCTRTAGCGCTGRCTTTCGGTCATGGTGTCCACGGCTTCGCGGGCGCCGACCTGCAGTTCCTCGATCATCTTCTGAATCTGCTGGGCCGATTCCTGGGCGCGGTGGGCGAGGTTACGGACCTCGTCCGCCACTACCGCGAAACCACGACCGGCTTCACCGGCACGAGCGGCTTCGATGGCGGCGTTKAGRGCCAGCAGGTTGGTCTGCTCGGAGATGCCTTTGATCACTTCCAGAATCTGGCCGATGTTCACCGTACGGCTGTTCAGCGCCTCGATGTTGGCGCAGGCCGAGCTGATCTTGTCGGACAGCAGGTTCATYGCGCTGATGGTCTGYTCGACTACCTGGCGGCCGTCGCCGGCCTGGTGCGAGGCGTCGGTGGCGTGGTGCGAGGCGTCGGCGGCRTTRCGGGCGATTTCCTGGGCGGCGGCGCCCAGYTCGTTGATSGCGGCGGCGACGCTGTTGGTGCGGTTGGATTGCTCGTCGGAGTTGCTCATSGAKGAGTTGGAGGCRTTCACYACCAGCTGCGAAACGTCGTGCAGGCTGCGCGCRGTCGAAGCCACTTCRCGGATCGATTCGTGGATACGCTCCACGAAACGGTTGAAGGCGTTGGCCAGCACGCCGAATTCGTCATTGCTGGCGACTTGCAGACGCTTGGTCAGGTCACCGTCGCCCTGGGCGATGTCCTGCATGGCGCGGCCCATGTCGGTCAGCGGCGCCATCAGCACGCGGATCAGCATGCCCAGCAGGAACAGGATGGCGACGATGGCGATCACGGTGGCGATGATCGCGGTGTTACGGAAGTCGCTCAGCATTGCGTAAGCGGAGTCCTTGTTGAGCACCAGCGCAACGTACCAGGTCACGCCCGGCAGGCCTTTCACCGGGGTCATCGACACCAGTTGCTCCTCGCCGTTGATGCTGACTTCCTGCACACCCGGCTGCACCTTCGGCGCACCTTGCGGGTAGACCTCGCCGAGGGATTTGAAGATCTGGCTGCTGTCCGGGTGCAGGAGAATCTTGCCGGCGTCGCTGACCAGGAAGGCGTAGCCGTCGCCGTCGAATTTCAGCGAGTTGATGATCGCGGTGATGGTTTCCAGCTTCATGTCGCCGGCGGCCACACCCACCAGTTGGCCGTTGCGCATGACCGGCATGGACATGGCGAGGATCTGCTCGTTGGTGCCGGCATCGAGGAAGGGCTCGGTGACGATCAGCCGGCCGGCGGCCACGGCGTCCTTGTACCAGCCGCGGGTGCGCGGGTCGTAGCCGTCGGGCATCGGCGCATAGGGGCGCATGGTGAACACGCCGCTGGCGGCTTCACCCAGGTAGACCGATTCGAAGTTCTTCTGGAACACCGCCTGTTCCAGCACGTGCTGGATGCGCTCGGGCGTTGGTTCGCCATCGGCCAGCTGCGCGGCTTCGGCCTCGACCAACTGGATGCGGCCTTCCAGCCAGCTCTGGATGTTGCTGGCGGTCAGGCTGCCGACTTCGGTGAGATAGGACTCGGTGTCGGAGTGGATCGCCTCGCGCTGGCGGAAGTCGTTGAAGAGGATGAAGCAGGCGAAGGCGAAGGTGACGACGAGGGAGGCTGCCAGGAGGATCTTCCTGGAGAAGGACAGCGAGCGAAGCATGGGCAAAGCATCCTGCAGGTGGAACAAGGGTTAGGCAGGATGTATCGGCTGTCTAGCGCGGGACTTTAGCGGGGAATATCTGAAACGGAGCGACAGTGTTCCGCTCCGTTCCAGCATCTGACTCAGGTAGCGCCAATCGCGTTACGGATGATGTCCATCAGAGCGCCAACGCGGGTACCGATGGGAGTGGCGGCCAGTATGACGGCGATGGATATAAGCCCGGCGATAACGGCGTATTCGATCGCCGTAGCACCTTCGCGATCCAGGGCAAAAGTTCGGGCACGGCGGTAAAGGCGTCGAATCAGCGAAGGGATATCGAGGTCTCGGCTTTCCATGACTGAATCCTCTGAGGCGAACAGCAATGGCGAGGCTTTGCTTAGCCTCGCCCGATACCAAAAGCTCCAGTACGGGTCAGGCTGCGCCGATGGCAGTCTTGATTGTATTCATCAGTACGCCGATGCGCGCACCAATGGGCGTCGCTGCGGTGAGCACCGCAATGGAAATAAGCCCGGCGATGACCGCGTATTCAATCGCGGTGGCCCCTTCGCGGTCACGCAGGAAGGACTTGGCTTTGCTGAGGATATTCTTCGAAAGTTGTTTTGCTGAGGTTTTGATCTTCATGGCCGTCGCTCCGTGCACGCCCGACTACAAACAGGGCGGTTGCCCTGACTTCATCGTCAGGCTAGGCGCAGTGTGGCCGAATGCAATTGATCAAATAGCGCTAATACCAAAGTTATAGTTACGGATAAGTATAACTAACTGGAGATTGGAAATTTGCAGTTAGCATTTGACGCTATTACCGCAGCTACTAAATTCTGCTTTGGAACAAGTAGAGCCTGATTATCAGGAAAGGTTCTTATCGAACTTTCCTGTTCGGCCGAAATAACAATAAAGGTCTGAAGGATGTACTCCGGCAGGCATTTGTTTCGCGGAGTCGGGCCGGCGGCACGACTTCCCACTTGTGCACAAGGATGGGTTCATGAATAGCAAGGTGCTGATGGTATTCGCCGGGCTGTTGTTGGTGTGCGCAGGGGTAGTGGGTTACCTCGGGCTACAGATCGGCAAGCCGGCTCAGCCGGCAGTGGGTGTGGTCCAGGACATGGCGCCCGCGGCAGTGGCCGAGACCGACAAGCTGCAACGCACGCCGGTGGTCGTCGCCGCACGCGATCTGCCGGCGCTGGCGGTCATCGGCAAGGAAGATCTGGCCGTCGAGCAGCTGCGCACCGCGCCCAGTGGAAGTTTCCCCAAGCCTGAAGCGCTGATCGGCCAGCGCGTCTGGGTCGCGGTGCCGGCCGGCAGCATCATTTCCTCCTCGATCACCGAACCGGGCGGGCCGCTGGCGCGGACTATCCGCCCTGACGAGCGCGCCATGGCCATCGCGGTAGACGAAGTCATCGGCGGCGGCGGCTTTGTCCTGCCCGGCGACTATGTCGATGTGATGCTCTTCGTCCAGGACCAGCAGACCGGCGAGCGCAACGTCAGCGCCCAGGTGGTGCTGCCCGGCGTGCGCGTGCTCACCTACGGCGAGCAGATTGCCGTGGCGAAGGATGGCCAGGCGCGCAACGCCGGCGACCCCAAGGACCAGACTCCGCGCCCGCCGCGCACTGCCGTGCTGGCCGTGCCGGCCGAGGCCACCTCTCGGCTGATGCTGGCCAGCCAGGCCGGCTCATTGCGCCTGGCAGTGCGCAGCAAGGACGAAAAGCTCTACGAGAAGGACCAGGAGGGCCGCTACCTCCAGGCCTCCCTGGGAACGGGCAGCAGCCAGCCGATCACCCTCGAGCAACTGATCGGCAAGCCGCGGCCGACCACGGCGCCTGCCACTCGCCAGATTTCCGCGCCGGCGGTGAGCCAGGGCGTGGTGGTCTATCGCGGTACCGAAGTCACCCGTGAAGCACATTGAGCAAGGAGTGCATCGATGTCCAAGCGCTTCATTCTGTCCCTCGCCGCCCTGCTGGCCTGCGCCGCTCACTCCACTGCGCAGGCCGTGCCCAGCGCCTGCGCCGGGCTTGCCGGCCAGCAGCTGAATCTCGATGTGGAGCAGGGCGCCCAGCGCGACCAGCAGCTCCCGGTGCCGATCAAGCGCCTGGCCATCGGCGACCCGAACATCGCCGACGTGCAGGTGCTGGACAAGCGTGACTTCCTCATCACCGGCAAGGCCGAAGGCCTGACCAGCCTGCTGATCTGGACTACCTGCGGCGACCAGCCGCTGCGCAGCGTGGTGCGCGTGGGCGGCCGTGCCGTCGGCGATGTCGCCGGTGCAGCGGGCATGGCCGCCGGCAGCCTGCCCAACCAGGTGCAGACCGACATCCGCTTCGTCGAAGTCAGCCGCAGCAAGCTCAAGCAGGCCAGTACCTCGCTGGTGCGGCGCGGTTCCAACACCTTTGTGCTCGGTGCGC
Source organism: Pseudomonas sp. AU12215 (assembly GCF_001675465.2). NCBI lineage: Bacteria > Pseudomonadati > Pseudomonadota > Gammaproteobacteria > Pseudomonadales > Pseudomonadaceae > Pseudomonas > Pseudomonas sp. AU12215. The sequence continues at coordinate 8,895 of NZ_MACM02000008.1, read as the reverse complement.
CGGGCAGCCTGGGAAACCTCGAGGTTGGCGTCGACGGCGGCCTGGGCGGCAACTTCGGCACCAACCAGAGCGGCTTCAACATCATCTGGGGCGGTGGCAGCAGCAAGTGGCTGGGCTTCATCAATGCCCTGGAAGGCAGCGGCTTCGCCTACACCCTGGCGCGCCCCAGCCTGGTCGCCACCAGCGGACAGAGCGCATCGTTCCTGGCCGGGGGCGAGTTCCCGATCCCGGTGCCCAATGGCGATAACAACAACATCACCATCGAGTACAAGGAATTCGGCGTGCGCCTGACGCTGACGCCCACGGTGATGAACGACAAGCGCATCGCCCTGAAGGTCGCCCCCGAGGTCAGCGAGCTGGACTTCTCCAACGGCATCCGCACCGCCGACATCACCGTGCCGGCACTCAACGTCCGCCGCACCGACACCAGCGTGATGCTCGCCGACGGCGAGAGCTTCGTGATCAGCGGCCTGATCAGCAGCAACACCATCAGCAACATCGACAAGTTTCCGTTCCTGGGCAGCATCCCGGTGATCGGCGCGCTGTTCCGTTCCTCGAACCTGGACAAGGACGACCGCGAACTGCTGATGATCGTCACCCCGCACCTGGTCCAGCCGCTGGCCGCCAATGCTGCACTGCCGACCCTGCCAGGCGAGGGCCTGCGCAACTATGACCCGGGCTTCGCGGAGTTCTACTTCCTCGAAGACGGCCGGTTCGACCGGCGCAAGGCCAACAGCGGGATGTCGCGCTGATGGATACCTACGAAGCGCTGACCCGCCACAGAGCGGGAGGCAAGGCAAAGCAAGGGAGCATGGGCATGAGTCAGACGTTCGTGGCACTGATCCAGCATCCTGGCGAGCAGGAATGGTTGCAGAGCAGCCTGGCCGGGTGCGGGCAGGTGGTTCTGGCCAACAGTGGAACCCTGGAAGAGTTGTTGTCGCTGCTGGACGTCACCGGCGCGACGGTGCTCTTCACCAGCCTGAACAAGGCCAATCTGGTTGCCCAGGGTTCGCTGATCGAGGGGCTGGTTTCCGCGCGTCCGCTGCTGTCGGTCGTGGCCGTCGGCGATGGCCTGGACAACCAGCTGGTGCTCGCCGCCATGCGCGCTGGCGCAAGGGATTTCGTCACCTACGGTGCCCGCGCCAGCGAGCTGAGCGGGCTGGTCCGGCGTCTTGGTGGGCGCCTGCCCACGGTACCGGTGAGTGCCACCCAGCAGGGCGAGCTGATCAGCCTGGTCAGCGCCCGGCCCGACGCCGACGGCGCCTTCGTCGCCCTGCACCTGGCGCTGGCGCTGCAACGCCAGCCCGAGCACCGTGTGCTGCTGGTGGACATCGGCCAGCCTACCGGAGAAGCGCTGGCCATCCTCGGCATGGAGCCGGCCTTCACCTTCGCCGACGCCATGCGTAACCTGCGGCGCCTCGACCAGACGCTGATCGACAGCGCCTTTACCCGCCACGAATCCGGCCTGCGGGTGCTGAGCCTGTCCGACGAGCCCGGCGTGCTGGAGCGCGTCACCACGGCCGAGTTGTACCTGCTGCTGGGCAACCTGCGCAGCGCGTTCAGCCACATTCTGGTCAACCTGACGGGCGTTGCCGAGGGCGAGTTGAGCTCGCAGTTGCTTGGCCAGGCCAACCGCGTGCTGTGGCTGGTGGACCAGAGCGTGCCGTCCTGCAAGAAGGGGCTGGAGCGCCTTCGTCGCTTGCGTGAGCGCAGCCCGATGCTGCCACGCATGGAGCTGCTGATCGAACGCTACTGGCCCTCGGTGCCGCCGGATGCGCCGGCGCTGGGCAAGATGTTCGGGCTGGAACTGTTCGGTGTGCTGCCGGCATCCCCCGAAGCGCGCCTGCGTTCGAAGAATGTCGGCCAGAGCCTGTTCGAGCTGTCGCCGCGCGATCCTCTGACGGTCAAGCTGCGTGACCTCGCCGAGGGACTGGGCGCCGGCGTCGTGGAGAAACGCGGCCTGTTCGGCTGGATCGGTCGCGCCAGGGCCGTGCGCCCATGACCCAGCATTACGGCGGCAGCGGCCACGGCGCAAACCACGACCGGGATCTGCAGGCGCTGAAGATGCGCCTGCACCGCTACATCATCGACGAGATCGACGAAGACGGCATGAACCTGCTGGAGGGCGCGCGGCCGGCGGTGGCGCAGTACGTCTCCGAGAAGGTCAGCGAATATGCTGCGCGCCGCCAGCTGGCGATCTCCCGCTATGAACTGGACCGCCTCGCCGAAGAGGTGGTGGACGAGCTGACCGGCTTCGGCCCGCTGGAAATCCTCCTGCGCGATCCGGGTATCTCGGAAATTCTGGTCAACGGCCCCGACCGCGTGTTCATCGAGCACGAAGGCCGGCTGTACCAGAGCGACCTGCGCTTCATCGACGACCACCACGTGCAGCGCGTGATCCAGCGCATCCTCGCGCCGCTGGGCCGGCGCCTGGACGAGTCCAGCCCGATGGTGGACGCGCGCCTGCCCGATGGCAGCCGGGTCAACGCCATCATCCCGCCGGTGGCGCTGGACGGTCCGTGCCTGTCGATCCGCAAGTTCAGCAAGGACCTGCTCAAGAGCGCCGACCTGCTGGGCTACCAGAGCGTCAACGAGGAGATGCTGGCGTTCCTCCGCCAGGCCGTGGCGAGCCGTTGCAACATCCTCATCAGCGGCGGCACCGGCACCGGCAAGACCACGCTGCTCAACGTCATGAGCAGCTTCATCGACGAGCGTGAGCGCATTGTCACCATCGAAGACACCGCCGAGCTGCAACTGGGCCACGACCACGTGGTACGCCTGGAGACCCGCCCGCCGAATGCCGAGGGTTTCGGCGAAGTCACTGCCCGCGACCTCATCCGCAACGCCCTGCGGATGCGCCCGGACCGCATCATTCTCGGCGAAATCCGCGGCGTGGAAGTACTTGACGTGCTGCAGGCGATGAACACCGGCCACGACGGTTCGATGAGTACGGTGCACGCCAACTCGGCCATGGATTCGCTGCTGCGCCTGGAAATGCTCGTCGGCCTCACTGGCCAGCGCGTGCCGGAGCAGACCCTGCGGCAGATGCTCTGCTCGGCGCTGGATGTCGTCGTGCAGATCACCCGCCTGTCCAACGGCCGCCGCTGCATCAGCGAGATACTCGAAGTGCTGGAAGTGCGCGATGGCGTCTACGTCACCAACTCGCTGTTCAGCCTGGATCGGCGCGGCACCGGACAGTTCGTCCGCACCGCCCAGCCGAGCGGGCTGAAATTCCGCCAGGTGCTGTTGTGAACGGCGCGCTCTGGCTGATTCTCGCCAGCCTGGCGCTGGCAGCGATCGGCGTCGTGCTCAGTGGCATGAGCTGGCGCGCGCGGCACAACGAGCAGGTGATGCGTCGCCTGAGCGGCGAGCCCATCGTGCAGAGCGGTCGTGGCCGCAGCAGCCACTGGCTGGCGCGACGCATGCGCCGCGCAGGCATCGCCGACATGCGTATCTGGCTGCTGGGCGCGGCCCTGGCGGCGTTCCTGCTGGGGGTGCTGTGCGAGCGCATCCTCGGGCCCGTCGGCCTCCTGTGCGGCGTCGGCCTGGCCCTGGCGGGTTTCCACATCCTGCTCAACGCGCTCTACCAGCGCAGGTTGCAGAAGATGATCCGGCAGATGCCCAATTTTCTCGACCAGGTGGTGCGCAGCCTGCACTCGGGCCGCACCCTGGGCGATGCCATCTCCCAGGCGGTCAGTGCCGCCGACGATCCGCTGCGGGAAATCTTCTCGCTGGTCACCCATCACGTTCAGTTGGGCATCAGCCTGCCCGAGGCGCTGCAGGAAGTCGCCGAGCTCTACGACGTGGAGGAGTTGCACGTGTTTTCCCTGGGCGTCGCGGTGAACCACCGCTACGGCGGCAACACCACCGACCTGCTGGAAAACATCATCAAGGTCATCCACGAGCGCGAGAAGCTCAGCCGCCAGTTGCGTGCCATGACCGGCGAAACGCGCCTTAGCGCCTTCGTGCTGGCGGTGCTGCCGATCAGCCTGGGAGGCTACATCCTGTTCACCAATCCGGGCTACCTGATGAACATGTGGCTCGACAGCGGCGGCCGCTGGATGCTGCTGACGTCCCTCGGCCTGCAGGTGCTGGGCGTCTACATGCTCTGGCGCATGCTCAAGAGCATATGAGGAGTTCGCCATGCCACTGATGTACGGCCTGATGGCGCTGATCCTGCTGCTGGCGGCGGTCCTGCTGATGCTCTCGCAGAGCCGTGCGGCGGGGCGCGAACAACGACTGATCGAGCAGCGCCTGGGCGGCCAGCCGCTGCCGCGTTCCGGTAATCGCGTGGCGGACCTGTTCGACCGCCTCGGCAGCAGCGGGCTGGGCAAGCGCCTGCACCTGCGCGACGAGGAAGTCCGCGTGCTACTGCACCAGGCCGGCTGGAGCGGCAGCACGCCGCGCAGCGTCTACCTGATGACCCTGATCGCCTGCCCGTTCGTGCTGATGGGGATCACCATCGTCTACCTCGCCATGCAGGGCCACGCCGCTACCTCGCCGGTGGTGCCGCTGCTGTTCGCCGCGGGCATCGGCTTCCTGCTGCCCAAGCGGGTGCTGGCCTATCTCGCCGAGAAGCGCCGGACGCGCCTGGCTGGCGAAGTGATCCTGTTCATCCAGCTGATCCGCATCCTCTTCGACTCCGGCCTGACCGTCGAGCAGAGCCTGCGGGTGGTCTGCCGCGAAGGAAGGAACATCGTCCCGGTGCTGGCCTCGGAGCTGGAAACCGTGCTGGCCCACACCGACAGCGGCCTGGAGCTGGCCGAAGAGCTGGAGCAACTGAGCCGCCGCCTGATGGTCGGTGAGCTGACCGACTGCTGCAACGTCCTGCGGCAGATGGTGCGCCAGGGTGGCAGCGCGCGCAGCTCGTTGCTCACGCTCAAGCAATTGTTCGAGGACCGCCGTCTGACTGCCCTGCAGGAAAAGGTCAGCAAGCTGTCGGCGAAGATGAGCCTGGTGATGATGGTGCTGTTGTTCCCGGCACTGCTGATCATCCTCGCCGGGCCCGGGTTCCTCGCCATTACCAAGGCCATGGGGGGTATGGGATGAGAAATGCCTGCGCGATCGGACTGTTGAGCCTGGCGCTCGGCGGTTGTGCCAACTTCGACACGCTGGGCGGCCCGACCGTCGGCCAGCGTTGCGACGAGAACCTGGGCCAGTCGGTGGAACTGCAGCTCAATCTGGCTCGCGAAATGCTCGACAACGGCCGCGCCCACGCTGCGCTGGCCAACCTCGAAACCCTGCCGCCGAACTCGCTGGAAGTGCGCGAAAGCAAGGCCCTGGCCCTGCGTCGTATCGGCGACCCCAAGGCGCGGATCGTCTATGAAGGCCTGCTCGGTACCTGCAAAACCGCCGAGGCCCACCATGGCCTGGGGCAGATCGCCATGCGTGCCGGCAATACCGTGGAGGCCGAGCGCGAGTTGCGCGAAGCGGCACGCCTGCAGCCTACCGACAGCGCTCTGCGCAATGACCTGGGTTACGTCCTGCTGCGCCGTGGCGAGCTGGAGAAGGCGCGTTTCGAATTCATCACCGCTATGGAACTGGACGAGCACGACAAGCTGCCGGCGACCAACCTGCTGAGCCTGATGTTCATGCAGGGCGAGACCCCCGAGGCGACTCGCCTGATCCAGAGCGTCGGTCTGTCGGCCGAGCAGGTGCGTGAAGCGCAGGATCAGGCGCGTGACCTGGGACATGGCAGCCCGGCAAGCCAACCCAGGGTGGAGGCGGACACCGTCAGTTACGTGGACGAGCCCGTCGTCGATGCGCATCCGGCGCTGGCCGACTCTACGCCCGCCGTGGCGCACGATGCGAAGTTGCTGTTCAAGGCTCGCTGAGGCGAGCAGGGAGGATGCGATGAAGGCATGGATTCTGGTCGGCGCCCTGCTGGCTGCGCCGATGATGACGCTGGCCGCCGAACGCGCAGCGGTACCCACCAAGGCGGGCACCACGGCCCGCGACCAGCAGGAAGTTCTCAGCTGGCTGGAGTTGCAGTCCAGTGGGCGCGCCGCCTCGGCCAATCACCAGAGTGCGACGCCAGCCGAGCGTGACCGCGCCTACCAGCGCTACCTGAAGAGCTATACCCGCGAAATCCCCGAGTATCTGCTCGACGACAACAGCTTCAGCACCGACAAGAAGTAATCCTTCGGGAGCGTGCCATGGGACGCGAACGGCAGCGGGGCGCGATTGGAGTCATGGCGGCCGGCACCTTGTTGCTGGCGCTGATCTGCCTGGCGCTGGTGATCGACACCGGGCGTTTGTACTACGAGCAGCGCAAGTTGCAGCGGGTCGTCGACATGGCGGCCCTGGAGGCGGCGTCCCAGGGCGGGTTGTGTGGATTGCCGTCGGGCGTGCAGGGCTTCGTCACGACCAGCGCGGCCCGCAACGGGTTCGTCCCGGCCACCGGCGATTCCCTGGTGGCGACGCTGGGCAGTGTGACTTTCGATGGCGGCTATGGCTCGGCGTCGTCGCGGCGGACGTTCATCGCCGGTGGCGACCCTGCGGACTCCGTGCGCGTGCAGGCGACCCACACGGTGCCCTCCAGCTTGCTGCTCAATGTCGCCAGCCTGTTCAGCGGCGCGAGCAGCAATACCGTGCTCAGCGCCCAGGCGGTGGGCCGGCGCACGGCGATGGCGGGGATTTCCGCCGGCAGCGGCGTGCTGAGCCTGGACTCGACCAACTCGCCGCTGCTCAACGCGCTGCTTGGCGGTCTGCTCGGCACCACGATCAACCTCGACCTGGTGACCTACCAGGGCATTGCCGGGGCCAACGTCTCGCTGCTTGCCCTCAGCCAGCAACTCAAGGCGGCTGGCGTGAACCTGGAACTGGGCAAGATCGACAGCCTGCTGGGCGCCAACGTCACCGCCGCGCAGTTGCTCCAGGCGATGGTCAACGCGGCGGACGCCTCGCAGCTGGCCAACGTGAATACCTCCCTGCTGCGCACCGCGCTGGCGACCATCAACGTGCCGACGGCCAACCTGACCCTCGGGCAGATCCTTAGCGTGGTGGCACCGGACAGCGTGCGCGACACGGCGTTGAGCGCGGGGGTCAATCTGCTGGACCTGCTGATGGCGACTGCAATGGTGGCGAACAAGAACAACGCGGTGAACGTCGACCTCAAAGGCAAGAACATCGCCGGCGTGGTGCCGACGGTGAAACTGCAGGTCATCTCGCCGCCGACCATCGCCATCGGCTATCCCGGCAAGGACAGCGCGGGGAATTGGCGGACCGTCGCCAAGAATGCCCAGGTGCAGCTGATCGTCGGCGCCAACGCCAACCTGCTGGGGTTGAACCTGGTGAACCTGGCACTGAACCTGAGGGTGGGCGTGGCGGAGGGCTATGCGGCGCTTGATAGCATCCAGTGCGGCGGCGTCGGCCAGCCGACGACGGTCAACGTCAAGGCGCGGCCGGGGGTGGCGAGCGCCAATATTGATGCCAACGTCAGCCTGCTGTCCGGCGCCAGTGGCAGTTTGCTGGGGGTGACGATCACCAATACCGCGACCGGGGCGAGCGGCAGCAGCGCCTCGGCCGGCACGCAGTTCGCCATTCCTGGCGAGCAGTCGCTGAGCTTTACGGTGAACGGTCCGTCGGATCTGCCCAGCGCGGTGACGCGGGTGCAGAGTCCGCTGGGCTCTTCGCTCGGGGCGGGGCTGGCCAGTCTTGGAAACTCGCTGAGCATCAAGGTCACTGCGGGTGGTAATTGCAATGCCATTATTCTCGTCAGCTGGTTGCTCTGTGCGCTGAGCAGTATCGTCAACTCGCTCGCTGACCTGATGCTCAACCTGACATCGGGGTTGGGAACGCTCGTCAGTGCCCTCGGCCAGCAACTGATCGACCCGCTGCTGTCGCTGCTCGGCATCCAGACCGGCATCCTCGACGTACGCCTGATCGACCTCCAGACCGGCGGGGCCGAGCTGCTGATCTGAAGGTCGTCAGGAGCGGCGCGGTGCTCAGTGCACCGCGCTGCTCTGGGAGGCGCTGGGGGAAATGGCGAGGGCAAGCTGCGTGCGGTTGTGCATGTGCATCAGCCGCAGCACCTGCGAGACGTAAAGCTTCACGGTGTTCTCGGTGATCCCCAGGTCGTAGGCGATCTGGTAGTTGGTCAACCCCTTGCTCACCAGGCGCGCCACCGCCTGCTGGCGCGGCGAGAGCTTGTTGAACAACGGGTTGTTCACCACTGGCGCGATCTGCTCGGCGTTGTTCGGCGCGGCGCTGGCCGCAGGCTCGGTTTGCTCCTGCTTGAGCGCGCCGCCGCCGGCGGGCTGGCCGCCACCGTGAACCTCGTACTTGATCTTGTGGATATCCCGCGAAATTGAATTGAGCGATTCGGCCAGGTACTCCAGGCGCTGGTTCACATGGCTCAGGCTGAGCTGGCTGCGAATGCGCTCGTGCAGGCGCGCCTCCAGGCGCTCCAGGCCCTTGAGCAGGTCCATCGGCGCCACCGGCTTCTGGTAGTAGTCGGCAACGCCCACGCGCATGGCCTCTATCACTTCCTGGCTGCCCTGCTGGCCGGTGAGGATGATGGTTTCGAAGAACCGCGCCGTGCCGGCCGCCTCCTTCAGCGCCTCGACCACTCGGATGCCGTTGTCGCGCCCCAGGCCCAGGTCGCAGATCACCAGGCCGATCGAGGGATCGTCGCGGAATTTCTGTAGGGCGCTGTCCTTGCTGTCGCTGACCACGCAGTGGTAGCCGCTGTTTTCCAGCAACTCGGAAAGCTCGGAAGTGACCTGCGGCTCGTCATCGATGACCAGCACGCTGAAACGGCGATTGGCCGTTTTGTCCATGACTGCACGCTCCTTGAAAATAGGCGGTTGCAGAAGCTGAGTGCAACACGGTTACTGGATTGAAGCAGGTGCATCATGCTGCAACGCCACTACCTCTGTCATGACCTCAATCGGG